>CAMLIL010000091.1 GCA_946480015.1 uncultured Oxalobacteraceae bacterium
ACAGGGGACATTTCTACTTTGGAGAACAGGGGACATTTCTATTTAGCGTTGACAGCGCCTCGCAATTTTTCCTGTACCTGTCGAAGTATCTCGGCAGCTGGATTGCCGCTCAGACAATCCAATACGATCCGGTCCGGCATCGAGCGCAGCCAGGTTAATTGGCGTTTCGCTAACTGGCGCGTGGCGATGATGCCGGTCTCGCGCAGGGCGGCGCGGTCGATGCTGCCGTCGAGGTAGTCCCACGCTTGGCGATAGCCCACGCAGCGCATCGACGGCAGCACAGGATTAAGGTCGCCACGGGCGCGCAGGCGCGCCACCTCGGCCACGATGCCGCTGTCGTCGCTGGTGCCCAGCATCTGGTCGAAGCGGGTGGCGATGCGCGCGTGCAGCACGCTGCGGTCGGACGGTTCCAGTGCAAACGACATCAGCTCGAACGGCAGCTCTACCTTTTCGCGCCTGGCCAGCAGCTCAGACATCGGTTTGCCCGACAGCGCGATGATCTCCAGCGCGCGGTTAATGCGCTGGGCGTCGTTGGGCGCGAGCCGCTCGGCGGTGACCGGGTCGAGCGCGCGCAGCTTGGTGTGCATGCCCGGCCAGCCGATGCGCGCGGCTTCGGCTTCGATCTCGGCACGCAGCGCTGCGTCCGCCGTGGGCAGGTCGTCCAGCCCGTCGGCGAGGCCCTTAAAGTACATCATGGTTCCGCCGACCAGCAGCGGCAGTTTGCCGCGCGCGCTGATCTCGGCCACCAGCCGCAGCGTATCGTTGCGAAACTGGGCGACCGAGTAGGCCTCGGTCGGTTCGATGATGTCGATGAGGTGGTGCGGCGCGCTGGCCAGTTCTTCTGCACTCGGCTTGGCGGTGCCGATGTCCATGCCGCGGTAGACCAGCGCGGAATCGACCGAGATGATTTCGGCCGGGATCGCGCTTGCGATCGCCAGCGCGGCCGCGGTCTTGCCGGAAGCGGTCGGCCCCATGATGGCTACCGCCAGCGGTTTAAAGTGATGCGATAAATCGGACATGCGTTACCTATATTGCGTGGGAGCGGATCAGGCGCACCGATGCGAAGATCGCCGCGCACAGCACGCAGACGATGACGGCCAGCGGCAGCACGGTGCCGTTGAAGGTCGCGCCAACCACGGTGCCGACGCCGAAGGCGAACGCCATCGTCAGCGCGCCCATCAGCCCGGCTGCGGTGCCGGCCTGCTGCGGGAACGGCGTGACCGAGCCCGATTGCGCGACCGGGAAGTTGATGCCGTGCGCGCCCATGGTCAAAAACATCGCCCCGGTGACCAGGGACCAGTGGGCGATGCCGAAGCCGACCGCGCCGAGGAACAGGGCGCCGGAAGCGAGCGATGCGGTGCTGCCGATGCGCAGCGTGACGGCGGGGCCGAACCTTGGCAGCAGGCGCCGGCAGACGATGGTGCCGCCCAGGTAGCCGGACACGCCGAACGCGAAGCAGAAGCCGAACCATTCGGTCGGTACGTGCAGCACCCGGATCAGCACCAGCGAGGAACCGGAAATGAAGGCGAACAGCGATCCGTACGAGAGCGCGCCGGGCAGGGCGTGCGCCCAGAATTCACGCGCGCCCAGCACCAGCCGGTAGTTGGCCACGAGGCCGGACAGGTCGGTGGCGCGGGGATTCTTGTGGATGTTGGTCTCGGGCAGGCGCAGCGCCACGGCGGCAAGCGCGCCTGCCGCCAGCAGCGACAGTGTGATGAAGGCGGCGCGCCAGCCGAACGTCACCTGCAGATACGAGCCGAGGATGGGGCCCAGCAGGGGCGCCAGCGCCAGCCAGCTACTGGCGCGCGCGATGACGTGGGCCGCATCGGCCGGTGCGTAGGCGTCGCGCACAATCGCCCGGGCAATGATGATGGCCGAGCAGCAGCCCAACGCTTGCAGGAAGCGCGCGACGATCAGCAAATCGATATTGTGCGAGGCCGCGCACAGCAGGCTGGCCAGCAGGTACAGCGCCAGGCCCACGAGCAGCACCGGGCGCCGCCCGAACCGGTCCGACAGCGGGCCGATGATCAGCTGGGCGCCGCCGAAGCCGATGACGAACATCGACAAGGTCAGCTGCACGGTCGATGCGGGCACGCCGAAGACATTGGCGAGGCTGGGCAGCGAGGCCAGGTACAGGTCGGTCGACAGCGGCTGCAGCATCAGGCAGGCGACGATCAGCGCCAGGACTGGCGCGTGCGCGTAGGCCGGCAGCGGGCGGGATGCAGCCGTCATCACTGGCCGCGCAGGAACAGCTTGTCGAGCGCGGAGATCTCCAGCTGCACCCAGGTGGGACGCCCGTGGTTGCACTGGTCGGCGCGTTCGGTGCTTTCCATCTGGCGCAGCAGGGCGTTCATTTCGGGCAGGGTGAGGATGCGGTTGGCGCGCACGGCGGTGTGGCAGGCGAGCGTACCGAGCAGTTCGTTGCGCCGCTCGATCAGCACGCGCGAGCCGCCGTATTCGCGAATATCGCGCAGCACGTCGCGCGCCAGGGTCTGGGCGTCGGCGTTCTTGAGCAGGGTCGGCACCGAGCGCACCGCCAGCGTGGTGGGCGAGAGCGCGGCGATGTCGAAGCCGAGCGCCCGCAACGTGTCCTGGTGTTCCTGCACGGTGCCCACTTCGACCGCGTCGGCGTAGAAGGTCACGGGAATGAGCAGCGACTGCACCTGCAGGTCCTGGCCGTCGACCTGGGCGTCGAGCGCGTTCTTCAACTGTTCGTACAGAATGCGTTCGTGCGCGGCGTGCATGTCCACCAGAACCAGCCCCTTGCTGTTCTGGGCGAGGATGTAGATGCCGTGCAGCTGCGCCAGCGCGAAGCCGAGCGGGTATTCGTCGTTCGACACCGGCGGGGCGACATAGGGCGTCACCGGCGCGGTGGCGGCGAACAGGGCGCCGTAGGAGTCGGCCGACTGGGCCACGCCGGGACTGTCGTAGCGGCTGCCGGCCGGGTAGGGCGAGGGCGAATAGGTGCTGCTGCTCGACAGGGCGGCGCCGAAGCTGGTCTGCTCGTGCGCGCGCGGCTGCCAGGCCGGCGGAGCGATTTCGGCGGCCGTCAGCGGGGCCGGCACGCTGCCATGCGCGGTGGCCGAGGTCGTCGCCAGCGCGCGCTGGACCGCGTGGAACACGAACTGGTGCACCGCGCGGCTGTCGCGGAAGCGCACTTCGATTTTCGACGGGTGCACGTTGACGTCGACCAGCGCCGGATCGAGGTCGAGCGCCAGCACGTACGATGGAAAGCGGTCGCCGTGCAGCACGTCCTGATAGGCGGCGCGTACCGCGTGGACCAGCAGCTTGTCGCGCACGAAGCGGCCGTTCACGTAAAAGAACTGGCCGTCGGCGCGCGCTTTCGAGGCGGTCGGCAGGCCGGCGTAGCCGTGCAGGCGCAGCGGGCCGGCCGATTCGTCGATCGGCAGGCGCGCTTCGGCAAAATCGCTGCCGAGAATGTGCGCGCTGCGCTTGGCCATTTCGCACACGTTCCAGTGGTCGATGGTGCGGCCGTTGTGCGAGAGCGAGAACGACACGTCGGGCCGGGCCAGGGCGATGCGGCGCACGACTTCGGCGCAGTGGCCGTATTCGGTCTGCTCGGACTTGAGGAATTTGCGCCGCGCCGGGGTGTTGAAATACAGGTCTTGCACGTCGATGGTGGTGCCGCACGGCCCCGACGAGGGCGCGACCGTGCCGTGGTGCGAGCCGACGATTTCCCAGGCGTGCGCGGCGTCGGCCGTGCGCGAGGTGATCGAGACGGCGGCCACGGCGGCGATCGAGGCCAGCGCTTCGCCGCGAAAGCCGAGCGTGGCGACGTTTTCCAGGTCGGTCAGCGAGGCGATCTTGGAGGTGGCGTGGCGCGCCAGGGCCAATGGCAGCTGGTCGGGTGAGATGCCGCGGCCGTTGTCGGTGATGGCGATGCGCTTGACGCCGCCTTCCTCCAGCTTGATCGAGATCTTGGTGGCCCCCGCGTCGAGGGCGTTTTCCAGCAGCTCCTTGACCACGGCGGACGGGCGTTCGACCACCTCGCCGGCGGCAATCTGGGAAATCAGCTGATCGGGGAGGGGCTGGATCGGACGGTGTGCGGGGACGGGGGCGTTCATTTGGAGGATTATATCGCCCTCTGTCGCCGCCCTTCGTCTGCGACCTGTCAATCTCCTCGGACGGGCAGGCGGCACGATGGCTTTTCATAGCGCGAGTGGTGGTATGATGCGCGCCTACCTTCTAGGAATAATATGGATCTGATGCAATTCTTCGACATGATTCTTCATGTCGATAAAACGCTGGGTGTGTTGCTGTCGCAGTATGGAATTTATGTCTACGCTGTGTTGTTCTTTATTATTTTCGCGGAAACAGGCCTGGTAGTCCTGTTTTTCTTCCCCGGCGATACCCTGCTGTTCATCGCGGGCGCTTTCTGCGCGACCGGCGAGATGAATTATGTGTTGCTGATGGCCTTGCTGATCCTCGCCGCCGTCACCGGGAACACCCTCAATTACTGGATCGGCGAAGCAATCGGCCAGCGCGTGTTCACCCACGATTACCGCTGGATCAACAAGGATGCCCTGCGCCGCACGCATGACTTCTTCGAAAAGCATGGCGGCAAGACCATCATCCTGGCGCGCTTCGTGCCGGTGGTGCGCACCTTCGCCCCCTTCGTGGCCGGCGTGTCCGACATGACGCATACCCGTTTTCAACTCTACAACATCACCGGCGCCGTCCTGTGGGTCACCGGCCTGGTGACCGCTGGCTATTTCTTCGGCAATATCCCGGTGGTGCGCGACCATCTGACGGCCATCGTGCTGTTCGGCGTGGGCGTTGCCGTGGTGCCGCTGGCGCTGGGCGGGCTGTGGAAAGTCGGCCGCCGTATGCTGAGCCGTTAGAAGCTGTTTCAACATGGCCATGGCGTTGTTGCAGCTCCTTGCCGTGCAGGCCAAGATGTTGTGAACGCGCGACGCTGTCGCGCGAAGTTTCCGCAAGGATTCAAGTTTCCCGGCCGCGGCGCCGATAACCAGACTGTAATTCTTACTTTCTGGATTCTCATGCGTAACCTGATCGCCCTGTTCGCTTGCAGCTTCGTCATGATGACCGCAAGCGCGAACGATCCCCATGCTGCCCCGGCTGC
The DNA here is from genome assembly GCA_946480015.1 of uncultured Oxalobacteraceae bacterium. Next base: position 5,105 of record CAMLIL010000091.1, read on the forward strand.
GCCGTCCGCGAGCGCGCCGGCCCATGGCGCCGCCGCTTCCGAGGCGTCCAGCGCGCCTGTCAAAAGCATCATTCCATCGATTAAGCCATCGATTTCGCCCGCCCAGGCCGCCGAAGCGCAGAAGGCCAGGGAAGACGAGGCCGAAGCCGAACTGTCGGCCAAGATCGCCACCCGCCTGGCGCAGATGCGCGCCAATCAGGCCGCCCGCGCGGCGGCCGCCGCCAAGGCCAGAAAGGCCGCCGATCTGAAAAAACAGCAGGCCGCGCTGGCCGCCGCCGCACCCGCACCCAAACCTTTTCATAGCGACACGTGGTCGTATGAAGGCGAGACTGGTCCGGCCAACTGGGGCAAGATCAATAGCGCCTGGGGCAAGTGCGGCAGCGGCAACCGCCAGTCGCCGATCGATATCCGCGATGGCATGAAGGTCGAGCTGGAACAGATCGTGTTCGATTACAAGCCATCCTCGTTCGCCGTGACCGACAACGGCCACACCATCCAGGTCGACGTCGCTGGCGGCAATATGATGTCGGTGGGCGGGCGCCAGTACGAACTGGTGCAGTTCCATTTCCACCGCCCGTCGGAAGAGCGCATCAATGGCAAGAGTTTCGAAATGGTGGTGCACATGGTGCACAAGGACCCGGAAGGCAGGCTGGCCATGCTCGCCGTGCTGCTCGAGCGGGGCAAGGCGCAGAGCACCATCCAGACCGTGTGGAACAACCTGCCGCTGGAAAAGAACGACACCGTGACGCCATCGATCGTGCTGGACGTGAACGATTTGCTGCCGGAAAAGCGCGACTATTTCACCTACATGGGGTCGATGACCACGCCGCCCTGCAGCGAGGGTGTGCTGTGGCTGGTGATGAAGCAGCCGATGCAGGCCGCACCGGCGCAGATGGCGCTGTTCAGCCGCCTGTATCCCCTCAATTCGCGGCCCATCCAGGCTGCCGCCGGCCGCGTGATCAAGGAATCGAATTAAATCTGTTCCAGCGTGATGACGTGCTCGCCATACCAGGCCGTGCCCGGCGCGATCTCGTAGGGTTCGATCAGCGCCGCTTCCACACACACGAAGCGGCGGTACTCGTCGTCTTGCATGTCCGATAGCGCGGCCGCGTCGGCCGCCCCCGGATTCCACACCACCGCATCGCGAAAGCCGCTTTGTTCCAGGCGCAGGCGGCTGCCTGGCGCGCTGATGGTGACCGGACCGCCGATGCCGCTGAAAATCCGGTCGATCTTGTCTTCCATGCGCAGCTCGCCTTCCTGCACGCCGGCGATGCGCACCTGGCTCAATTCCTCGACCTTGAAGTAGCTGTGCAGGGCGCTGGCAAACTCGAAACTTTCGCTGCCGTTGTTATGCACGTCCAGACCGATGCGCAGCTCAGGGCCGCGCACGGTCACCCGCAAGGTCAGCACGAAGTCGTGCGGCCACGAGCGTGCCAGCACCGAAGGCAGGTCGGCGCGGGTGAGGGTAAAGCGCGCAAAAGCGGCCCCTTCGGTCAGTCCGCTGTGGGTCATGCGCCAATTGCTGATGCGCGCGAAACCGTGGCGCATGCCGCGGCCGCGCTCGGCGAACTGGGGAAAAATGACCGGGACCCCGCCGCGGATGGCGCGGCTGCCGTCCAGCGCCGAACGGGTGCTGCAGAACAGGCGCTCGGCGCCGCCGGCGTTCCACGACACCAGCTGGGCTCCGTACAGGGTGACGATCGCTTCCGCGCCGTCGGGGGCAGTAATCTGGACAGCCGGCAGCGAGCCATAGTCGACCATCGCAATTGCGGTCATGCGGGATTCCTTCTTGTTGTTGGTGCGGGTTGTCGGGTCAGCTCAGGCGGCCCTTCGCCAGGGGCGGGTTGCGCGCGAAGTAGCGTTTGATGCCCTTGGTGATGGCATCGGCAATCTGGTCCTGATAACCATTATCGCGCAGGCGGGCTTCTTCTTCAGGGTTCGAAATAAACGCCGTTTCGATCAGGATCGACGGAATGTCGGGCGCCTTGAGCACGGCAAAGCCGGCCTGTTCGACCGCTCCCTTGTGCAGGCGCGCAATGCCGCCGATCTCGCCCAGCACGGCTTTGCCGAGCTTCATGCTGTCGTTGATCTGCGCCGTTGTCGACAAATCAAGCAGTACGCTGGCCAGCTGCCGGTCCTGCTGCTTGATGTTGACCCCGCCGATCGAGTCGGCCAGGTTTTCCTTGTTGGCCAGCCAGCGCGCGGCGGTGGACGAGGCGCCTTTTTCGGACAGCACGAACACCGACGAGCCGCGCGCGCTTGGTTCGACGAACGCGTCGGCGTGCAGCGACACGAACAGGTCGGCGTCCACCTTGCGCGCCTTTTCCACCCGGGTTCCCAGCGGCACGAAAAAGTCGCCGTCGCGCGTGAGCATGACACGGAAATTCGGTAACTCTTCCAGCTTGAACTTGAGCCGCTTGGCAATTTGCAACACCAGATCTTTTTCGCGGCTGCCGGCGGCGCCGATCGCTCCCGGGTCCTCGCCGCCATGGCCAGGATCGAGGGCGATGGTGATGATGCGTACCACCTTGCCAAGCTTACGTTCGACCTTGGGCTCGTGCTTTGGTTCCGGTTTGGGCTCGACTTTCGCGATCGGCGGCGCGTCCTCGGCTGGGGCGTCCTCGGCCGGCGCGGGCGGTGCGGGCACGCCGGCCGGCGCATCCTGCGGCGACCATTCGCCTTTCTCGATCATGGCGGCGATCGGATCGACCGGGGCCACCGGGTACAGGTCGAAAATCAGGCGGTGCTTGTAAATGCCGACCGGCGCCAGGGTGAACAGTTGCGGCTTGACCTCTTCCTTCAGGTCGAACACCAGGCGCACCACGCCGGGCCGGTTTTGGGCCACCCGCACTTGCTTGATATACGGATCGCCCGACTGGATTTTTGCCACCAGGCTTTTGAGCGTTGAACTGAGCTCCAAGCCTTCGATGTCGACCACCAGGCGGTACGGATCGGTCACCATGAAGTGATTGACCTTCAGCTCGCTGTCGTTCTCCAGCGTGACGCGGGTGTACTCGGCCGCCGGCCAGACCCGCACGGCCAGGATCTGCGCCGCGCGCGCGGGCAGCACGGGCAGGACCGACAGCAGCAGCGCGCCGCCGGCTTTGAGCATGGTACGCCGGCTGACAGGGCCGGACATCAGGGTTTTGGTGCGAATTCGAGACGGTCGAGGCATAACAGACCCAGGTCGGACAACGCTTGCAATTCTACATCACGACCGGCGTTGGCGACATGCAGGGTGATATTCAAGTCCGGCGGCGGCAACACCGGAGCGGCCTTTTCCGGCCATTCGACGATGCAAATATTGTCGCCGTTGAAATCTTCGCGGAAGCCGGCATCGAGGAATTCTTCCGGGCTGGACATGCGGTACAGGTCGAAGTGGATGACGTTGACGGCGCGTCCGTTCAGGGTGACGCGGTAGGGCTCGGACAGGGTGTAGGTCGGGCTCTTGACCTTGCCTGCGTGGCCGGCGGCCTGCAGCAGCGCGCGCGTCAAGGCGGTCTTGCCCGCGCCCAGGTCGCCGTGCAGGTGGATCGCCAGGCCGGGCGCCAGCACGCGCGCCAGCGCGGCGCCCAGCGCGGCGGTGGCATCGTCATCGGGGAGGTGGGCTGTGAATTGCTGCATCGAATAGAATGTCGTGTTAAGTACCATTGTAGCTGTCAGCATGCCGTCTTCCGAAACCGACCTGAATGAACTCGCACGCGCGATCAAGGCGTGGGGGAAGGAGTTGGGCTTTGCCGACGTGCGCATCGCCGACGCCGACCTGCGCCATGCGGAAGCCGGATTGCAGGCCTGGCTGGACGCGGGCCATCACGGCGACATGGATTATATGGCAACTCACGGGATGAAGCGTGCCCGTCCCGCCGAACTGGTGCCGGGCACGGTGCGGGTGATCACTGCGCGCATGGATTATCTGCCGCCCGCCACAGGGGCGCAGTGGCGCGAGCGCGAGCGTGCGCGCCTGCTGGAGCCGGGCGCGGCGGTGGTGTCGATGTATGCGCGCGGCCGCGATTATCACAAGGTGCTGCGCAATCGGCTGCAGCAGTTGGCCGAGCGTATCCGGGCGCGCACCGGGGAGCTGGGCTTTCGGGTATTCACCGATTCCGCGCCGGTGATGGAATTGCCGCTGGCCGAGCAGGCCGGGCTGGGCTGGCGCGGCAAGCATACCTTGCTGCTCAATCGCGAGGCCGGCTCGATGTTTTTCATCGGCGAGATTCTGGTGGACTTGCCGCTGCCGGCCGATCCGCCCACCGGGGCGCACTGCGGCCAGTGCCAGGCGTGCATCGAGGTGTGTCCGACCCAGGCGATCCTGGGACCGGGCAGGCTCGATGCGCGGCGCTGCATTTCGTATCTCACCATTGAACTGAAGGGCAGCATTCCGGTCGAGCTGCGCGCGATGATCGGGAACCGGGTGTATGGCTGTGACGATTGCCAGACTGTTTGCCCGTGGAACAAGTTTGCCCAGCGGGCGGTGCTGCCCGATTTCGACGAGCGCCACGGCCTGGGCGGCGCCGATCTGATCAGTCTGTTCGGCTGGACCGAAGAGGAGTTCAACCGGCGCATGGAGGGCAGTGCGATCCGGCGGATCGGGCATGAGCGCTGGCTGCGCAATATCGCCGTGGGGCTGGGCAATGCGGTGCGGGGGGACCTAGCCGTCGTGGCGGCGCTGCGGGCGCGTGCGGACCATCCATCGGCGCTGGTGCGCGAGCACGTCGAGTGGGCCTTGGAGCAGCACCGTTGTGACGCGCTAGAGGCGCTTCAGCCTTAACGCCGACCAGTCGCTATCGAGCGACATGATGGCCACCGTCGTCGCCCCATGCTCCTTGGCATAGCTGGCGATGCTGTCGCGGTTGATGTTGGTCGCCTTGGGCGCCGACTGCTTGAGAAAGCTGATCCACAGCGAACCCTTCTCGCCCAGCCGCTGCAAAGCCTGCGGAAAGTACTTCTCCAGCTCATCCTGATTGAGCGCGAACATCAGCACCACGTCCGCCTGGTCACCTCCGGCATCGAGCAGCACCTGCGGCATCTGCGCGGCCACGCCGGGATGGGCTTCGCCGTTGAAAATCGCCATCGACTTGGCGTTTTTGAGATACATCCGGTCGGCTATCGTTTTGTCACTCATCTTCCTGCCCTTTTTGGATTGGCAAGGAAATTATGACCCCATCCGCTGGGGCAGGCGCGCACCGTTCCGTTCAGTATCTTTTGCTTACTTGAGCAAACCCGCCAGCTCGACCGCCGTCTTGACCTGCATCTTGTCGAACACGTGCGAGCGGTGCACTTCCACCGTGCGCATGCTGATGCCGAGCTCGTCGGCGATGACCTTGTTCATCTTGCCGGCCAAAATCAGATCGAGCACTTCGCGTTCGCGCGCCGACAGGGTGGCCAGGCGCGCCTGCACCGCCGCCCCCGCGCCGGCCCGGCGCGAGCCGGCCAGCGCTTCTTCGACCCGGTCCATCAGCTGGTTGTCGTTGAACGGCTTTTCGAAAAAATCGAAGGCGCCGCGCTTGAGCGTGTCGACCGCCATCGGCACGTCGCCGTGGCCGGTCAGGAAAATCACCGGCAGGCGCGCCGTCAAACCGCGTGCGCTGAGCTGGTCGAAGACCGCCACGCCGTTGATGTCGGGCATGCGCACGTCGAGCAGGACGCAGTCGCCTTCGGGATCGAAGCTGCCGCCGGCCTGGTCCAGAAAACCGCGTGCGCTGGCATGGCTGCACGCGGCGATGCCGCGCGAGCGCGCCAGCCAGGACAGCGAATCTCGGACGGCATCTTCATCGTCGACGATGTGCAGCATGGGCAAGCTCCTCTTATTGGTTTTGTGCCGGCAAGGTGAATGAGAATATCGTACCGCCATTTGGATTGTCGCGGTGGGTTAAGGTGCCGCCGTGAAATTCGATGGCGGTGCGGCAGATCGACAGACCCATGCCCATCCCTTCGGCCTTGGTCGAAAAGAAGGGCGAGAACAGCCTTTCGGCCACGTCCGGCGCGATCCCGTGGCCCTGGTCGATCACCGAGACCGTGACCTGACCGTCCTGCTCGCCCGCTTCGATGCGCAGCACGCGCCGTTCAGGCTCGATGCCCTGCATGGCTTCGATGGCGTTGCGGGTCAGGTTCAGCAGCACCTGTTCGAGCAGCACGCGGTCGGCGCTGACGGTGGGCAGGTCCAGCGGCATCGCGGTCTGGATGCCGACAAAGTATTTGCGGGCCTGCAGTTCGATCAGGGTGATGATGGCCTCGAGCAGGTCGGCCAGATTGACCGGCTGGCGCTCCGGTTCGCGCTTCTTGACGAACTCGTGCACGCTGCGGATGATCTGGCCGGCCCGGCGCGCCTGCGCGCTGGCCTGCTCCAGGGCCGGCTTGAGCAGGCCGGCATCGACTGCCTGGCCCTTGCCGGTGGCGCGCTCGATCACGTTCAGCGCACCCGTGGTGTAGCTGGAAATGGCCGCCAGCGGCTGGTTCAGTTCGTGCGCCAGCATGGAGGATATTTCGCCCATGGTGGCCAGGCGCGCGCTGGCGTTGAGTTTTTCCTGTTGCTGGCGATTGAGTTCTTCGGCGCGCTTGCGGTCGGAAATGTCCAGGATCGAGCCCATCCAGCCGGTCTGGCGGCCGTCGCTGTCGACCAGCGGCGCTTCGAAGATGAGCACGGGAATGCGTTGCCCGTCCGGACGCAGGAAGATGGTTTCGAATTGCGGGGTGACGTTGCCGGCCAAGACGGAGGCAAAGCGCTGCTGGTAGTCGGCCATGGCTTCCGGCGCCCAGTAGGGCATGGGCGGGGCCTTGCCGAGCAGTTCTTCCGGCGGCAGCCCGACGATCTGGCAAAACGCCGGGTTGACATAGGTGACGCGGCCCTCCAGGTCGCGCGCGCGCAGGCCCGTCACGAGGGAATTTTCCATGGCGGTGCGAAACGCCATCTGCTGGCGCAGCGCGCCTTCGGCGGCCAGGCGGCGCGCAATGTGGCGCCACAGCGCGATCAGGCTGGCCAGCAGGCCGAGCGCCAGCACAATGACCGAGCCGACCAGCAGATTGGGCAGCAGGCGCGGGGCGCCCTTGACGCTGTCGGTGTACAGATACAGGTTGGCGCCGGGCAGGTCGAGCGCGCGCTTGTGGGTGTAGACGCCGCGCCCGGGGCCGGCGGCGGCGCGCTTGGCGCGCACGGCGTCGTCGCGGTCGACCAGCGAAATGGCATTGTCCTGGGCGAACCACCATGGCACGGTTTCTTCCAGCAGGCGGGTCAGGCTGTAGGTGGCCACCAGGCCGCCGCTGCGGGCGCCGTCGCGCACCACCGAGACGTGGTAGTCGAGCAGGCCGGGGCCGTGGTTGTCGCCGTAGGGTTCGCTGTAGCGCCCGCGCGCCTGGCCGCGCGTGAGGTCGGCGGCCTGTTTGGCGCGCTCGGCCACGCCGGCCTGGTCACTGGCGCGCACACCGCTGGCCACCACCACATTGCCGTCGGCATCGATCCACGCCAGCCACAGCAGTTCGCGGGCGTTCTTGCGCAGCTGGTCCAGGCGGCTGCGCACGCTGGCCGCGTCGAGCCCGCCGGCGATGTCGGCGCGCAGGGTGGCCAGCGCGTCTTCATTGCGGGTCAGTTCGAAGCGCACCGTCTGTTCGACCCACAAGGTGTCGGCGATCAGTTGTTCCTGGCGCTCGTTGGTTTCCATCTGGCGCGCCTGCCACGGCAGCCAGAACAGAATGGCGAGAAACAGCAGCACCAGCAGCACCGGCAGCAGCCAGCGCCACGGGCCGCCCAGCTGGATCGGACGGGCGAAGGAGACGGGTATTTTCATGCCGGAAGTGTGGCCCTTTCCAGCACGCAGGCGATTGTGGTTTTCCACAATTGCAATGCTGCGCAGCAATGTGCAGACTGGGTGGTAGCGTAGTGACAAGCGCTCATAATAATCACAGAACCGGAGACAAGCATGCAGATCAAATCATTCGTGGCCGCCCTGGCGGCGGCCGTCAGCCTGAGCGCCTTCGCCCAGGCGCCTATCGTCATCAAATTCAGCCACGTGGTCGCCACCGACACCCCCAAGGGACAGGCCGCCGAACGCTTCAAGGAATTGGCCGAAAAGGCCACCAAGGGGCGGGTGAAGGTCGAGATCTATCCGAACAGCCAATTGTACAAGGACAAGGAAGAGCTGGAAGCTTTGCAGCTGGGCGCGGTGCAAATGCTGGCGCCGTCGCTGGCCAAGTTCGGTCCGCTGGGCGTGAAGGAATTCGAAGTCTTCGATCTGCCGTATGTGTTCCCGGTGAAGCAGAGCCTGTACAACGTCACCGAAGGTCCGATCGGCAAGAGCCTGCTGCAAAAGCTGGAACCGAAGGGCATCACCGGCCTGGCCTTCTGGGACAATGGTTTCAAGATCATGTCGGCCAACAAGCCGCTGCACACCCCGGCCGATTTCCGCGGCCTGAAGATGCGCATCCAGTCGTCCAAAGTGCTCGACGCGCAGATGCGCGCGCTCGGCGCCAACCCGCAGGTGCTGGCCTTCTCCGAGGTGTACCAGGCGCTGCAGACGGGCGTGGTGGACGGTACCGAGAATCCGCCATCGAATATGTACACGCAGAAAATGCACGAGGTGCAAAAGCATGTGACCATGTCCAACCATGGCTATCTGGGCTATGCGGTCATCGTGAACAAGAAATTCTGGGACGGCTTGCCGGCCGATATACGCACCAGCCTGGAAACGGCGATGCGCGAGGCCACCACGTTTGAAAAAGCCATCGCCAAGCGCGACAACGACATGGCGCTGGAAGCGATCGCGAAGTCCGGAAAGACCACCATCTACACCCTGACTCCGGCCGAACAGGCGGCATGGCGCAAGGCCTTGCTGCCGGTGCATAAAGAGATGGAAGGCCGCATCGGCAAGGATTTGCTGAAGGCGATCGCCGCCGAAGTCAACAAGTAATCGCATCCTGTCCGCGGGCGGGCGTCCGGCATGCGTGCCGGCGCGCGCCGCCCCACGCCTATCTCTTTCCCATTTCCCATATCTCTATGAAAATCCTCGATCGACTCGAAGAGTGGATCATCGCGACCCTGATGGGCGCGGCGACCCTCGTTATCTTTGTGGCGGTGGTGCACCGCTATCTGTCCGGCTTGCCCCTGGGGGCGGTGCAGGACGCGCTCATCCAGCTCAACACCAGCTGGGCCCAGGAACTGTGCATCTATATGTTTGTGTGGATGGCCAAGTTCGGCGCCGCTTACGGCGTGCGCACCGGCATCCACGTGGGCGTCGACGTGCTGATCAACCGCATGAAGGATCCGATGCGCAACAAGTTCATCGTGCTGGGCCTGCTCGCCGGCGCCCTGTTCACCGGCATCGTCGGGACCCTCGGCGCCAACTTCGTGCACGCCATGGCGCAGACCGAGCAAACCTCGGCCGACCTGGAATTGCCGATGTGGATAGTCTACCTGGCCGTGCCGCTGGGTTCCTACCTGATGTGCTTCCGTTTCCTCCAGGTGGCGGTGCAGTTCATCAAGACCGGCCACCTGCCCAAGCATGACCACTCGCACGTCGAGGGTCTGGAAGACGAAATCGCCGCCGCCAAGGGAGGTGCTGTATGAGTGCCCTGATTATTTTTGTCCTGCTGCTGGCGCTGATGCTGACCGGCATGCCGATCTCGATCTCGCTCGGCCTGACGGTCCTGACCTTCCTGTTTACCATGACCAGCGTGCCGATCGAGTCGGTGGCGCTCAAGCTGTTTACCGGCATCGAAAAATTCGAGATCATGGCGATCCCGTTCTTCATCCTTGCGGGTAACTTCCTGACCCATGGCGGGGTCGCCAAACGGATGATCAACTTCGCCACCTCGATGGTCGGCCACTGGCACGGCGGCCTGGCGCTGGCCGGCGTGCTGGCCTGCGCGCTGTTCGCGGCCGTGTCGGGCTCCAGCCCGGCCACGGTGGTGGCGATCGGTTCGATCATCCTGCCGGCCATGGTGCGCCAGGGCTATCCAAAAGGCTTCGGCGCCGGCGTGATCACCACCTCGGGCGCGCTCGGCATCCTGATTCCGCCTTCGATCGTGATGGTGATGTATTCGGTCACCACCAACACCTCGGTCGGTGCGCTGTTCATGGCCGGCGTGGTGCCGGGCGTCATGCTGGCCTGCCTGCTGGGCCTGACGACCTGGGTGCTGGCCAGGAAGAACAATTATCCGCGCATGCCGAAAGCCAGCTGGGGCGAGCGCTGGCTGTCGTTCCGCAAGTGCTTCTGGGGCCTGCTGCTGATCGTGATCGTGATGGGCGGCATCTACTCGGGCAAATTCACCCCGACCGAAGCGGCCGCCATGGCTGCCGTGTACGCCTGCTTCATCGCCGTGTTCGTGTACAAGGATTTGCGCCTGAAGCAGGTGGCCAAGGTGCTGCTCGATTCGGCGGCCATGTCGGCCATGCTGCTGTACATCATCACCAACGCCGTGCTGTTCTCGTTCCTGATGACCAGCGAAAATATCCCGCAAGCGATGGCCACCTGGCTCACCGCGCAAGGCCTGGGCAAGATCGCCTTCCTGCTGGTGGTGAACGTGTTGCTGCTGTTGGCCGGTAACGTCATGGAACCGTCGTCGATCGTGCTGATCATGGCGCCCATCCTGTTTCCGGTGGCGGTCAGCCTGGGCATCAATCCGATCCACTTCGGCATCCTGATCGTGGTGAATATGGAGGTGGGGATGTGCCATCCGCCGGTGGGATTGAACCTGTACGTGGCCTCGGGAATTACCAAAATGGGCATCTCGGAACTGACTGTGGCCGTTATGCCATGGTTGCTCACCATGCTGGGTTTCCTGGCCGTGGTCACCTACGTACCACAGATTTCCCTATGGCTACCGAACTTAATTTACAACTGAAATAATTTCAATTCGCGTATGAAAAAAGCCACAGTTTCCTGAATTAAATACGCTATGATGGGCACCTTTCCTGGCACCAGTATGGTGCGAAAGCAAGGGAAACCAGACATGTAGTTTGGGGGGAGTAGTAGATAAGAGCACGGTAGTCCATACCGGAGAACATCGAGGAGACGCGCGTTTTACAGAATGCTGTTGGCACTGACCAAACGGCCGAAAACGTGAACCAAATTTGGAACGCACCGGAAGGTGCGTTTTTTTTCGTCCGCGCCGTTCCCGATAACTTTTGTTTGGCTCCGCGAGACGCTACACTGTGACGATGAACCCTGAGCTTTTTTGCGCGATCGTGAGCGCCCCGTTCGGCGCCGTCGGCATCCGCACCGACGCTGGACTGGTGCGCGAGCTTGTGTATCTGCCGTCCCACTATGGTGAAAAGTCACCGGCAAATCCCGCCGCCGAGCTGGCCGCCGGGCAAGTGGCGCGCTATCTCGCCGATGCCGATTTCGCCTTCAGTTTGCCGCTGGTGAAGGCCGGCACGGCCTTCCAGCAAAAGGTCTGGGGCGCCATCAGCGCCATTGAGCGCGGCAAAGTCATGACCTACGGCCAGCTCGCCAAACAGATCGGTTCGGCGCCGCGCGCGGTCGGCCAGGCCTGCGGCGCCAACTGGTTTCCGCTGGTCATACCGTGCCACCGCGTTACCGCAAGCGGCGGCCTGGGCGGGTTTTCCAATCACGACGACGAAAACGGCTTTCATCTGGCGGTCAAGCGCTGGCTGCTCAAGCACGAAGGGGTCAGCAACAGTCCATGGCAGCAGCAGTCAATCTTCAGCTGATCGACGAATTCTGCGACGCCTTGTGGCTGGAGCAGGGACTGGCGAAAAACTCGATCGACGCTTACCGGCGCGACATGCGCCTGTTCGCGCGCTGGCTGGAGGTGACGCGGCCGGACCGGTCCAGCCTGCTGGATGTGCACGGGCATGATCTGGAGGCGTACTTTGCTGCCCGTCACGAAGAGACCAAGGCCAGCTCGGCCAACCGGCGCCTGTCGGTGCTCAAACGGTTTTATCAGCTGGCGCTGCGCAACAGGCAGATCGCCGCCGATCCCTGCCTGAAGATGGCCTCGGCACGGCAGGCCCAGCGCTTCGTGCACACCTTGTCCGAAGCCCAGGTCGAGGCCTTGCTGGCCGCGCCCGATGTGAGCACCCCGCTTGGTCTGCGCGAGCGCACCATGCTCGAGTTGATGTATGCCAGCGGGCTGCGGGTGTCGGAACTGGTGAGCCTGAAGATGGTCGAACTGAGTTTGAACGATGGCGTGCTGCGCATTACCGGCAAGGGCAGCAAGACGCGCATGGTGCCCTTCGGCGCCGAAGCGCGCCGCTGGATCGAACGCTACCTGGGCCAGGCGCGCGCGGTCATTCTCAACGGCCAGGTCGATGACGCGCTGTTTGTCACGGGGCGCGGCGGGCCGATGACGCGGCAAATGTTTTGGGTACTGATCAAAAAGCATGCGCTCAAGGCCGGCATCAAGGCGCCCCTGTCGCCGCATACGCTGCGGCATGCGTTCGCCACCCATCTGCTCAATCATGGCGCCGACCTGCGCGTGGTGCAGTTGCTTTTGGGACATTCCGACATTTCGACGACCCAGATCTATACCCATGTGGCGCGCGAGCGCATGAAGCAGCTGCACGCAGAGCATCACCCGCGCGGTTAATTCAAATGTAACGCGCATAAGTGCGTCATAATGGAGATGCAAGCGTTCCCGTTTCCGATAACCCAAAGAGGTGATACATGGCTAAGACTAATTTCCAATACGAAAAGCGACAGAGGGAATTAGAGAAGAAGAAAAAGGCGGAAGAAAAAGCCAGGAAGAAACTGGAAGCGAAGAACAATCCGGGCGGGGCGGAAGACGCGCCGGACGATGATGACGGCGAGCTTCCTTCGCCGCAGGATCAGGCGCAGGGCTAGGCATCCCCGTCGTTCTCTGCGAACGCGGGGACCCCTACACGGCATGTTGAGTATGGGTCCGCGGGTTCGCGAGGACGGCCGATCAGGCGACTTCTACCAGTTTCCCTTCGACCGCCTCGGCTTCCTCCGTCCCCCTGAAATAGCGCGCTGCGCGCTTGCCCAGGTTATCCAGATAGGTGTACGCCACCGGCACCACCACCAGGGTCAGCAAGGTCGAGGTGATCACGCCGCCGATCACCGCGCGCCCCATCGGCGCCTGCGATTCGCCGCCGTCGCCCACGCCGATGGCCATCGGCAGCATCCCGAATACCATCGCCAGCGTCGTCATTAAAATCGGCCGCAGCCTGACCTGGCCGGCTGCGAGGATCGCCTCGAACTGGCTCTTGCCGCCGCGCTGGCCGTGATTGGCGAAGTCCACCAGCAGGATGGCATTCTTGGTTACCAGCCCCATCAGCATGACCACGCCGATCACCGAGAAAATGTTCAAGGTGCTGCCGGTCACCAGCAGCGCAATGAGCACGCCGATCAGCGACAGCGGCAACGACACCATGATGGCGATCGGCTGCAGGAAGCTGCCGAACTGCGACGCCAGCACGAGATAAATGAAAATCACCGCGATGCCGAGCGCCGTGGCCGCGCCGGCCATGGTTTCCTCCATTTGCTGGGCATCGCCGCCCACGTCGAAACGCACGCCATCGGGCAGCGCGATGTCCTTCATGGCCTGCTTGACGTCGCTGTCGACGTCGCCGCCCGGCCGTCCCTCGACGCCGGCGTACACGGCCACGCGCCGTTCCAGCGCCTGGCGCTTGAGCACCTGCGGACTGGTCGACGGCACGAACTCGACCACCTGGCGCAGCGGCACCATGATCGGGCTGCCGGCGGCGTCGCGGTTGCTGGAGGCGACCGACAGGTCGGCCAGGTCGGCCACCTTCTGGCGCCCCGATTTGGGCAGCTGCACGTTGACGTCGTAATTTTGCCCGTCCGGCGCCAGCCAGCGGCTGATCTGCTCGCCCGCGACGAAGGGCCGCAGCGCGCTGCCGATCTGCTGGGTCGACAAGCCCAGGTCGCTGGCCAGTTCATTGTTGATCTTGACCACGGTGGCGGGATTGGCGCCTTCCTGGCTGTATTCCAGATCCGCCACGCCCTTGATGGCGCGCATCTTGTCCATCAGCTTGTGCGCCACGTAATCGAGCTTGGCTTCGTCGCGGCCGAGGATGGCGATGAAGATGGGTTTCCAGCCGACCGACATGGTAATGCCGGCTATCGGCTGCAGGCGCTCGCGGATGGCTTGTTCAAGCTGCTTTTGCGAGCGCCGGTGCGTGGCGCCGGCATCGGTCAGCTTGAGGTTCAGTTGCGCGGTGTTGCGGCCGTCGTAAGTGCCGACGATGGTGCTGACATGGCTGATCTCCTTGAACGGCTGGAGCGCCGCTTCGATCTGCTGCACCTTGCTGTCGGTGTACTGCAGGCTGGAGCCGACCGGGGTCTTGAAGTGCAGCTGGATGGCGCCGTTGTCGGTTTCCGGGAACATTTCGCCGCCGATCAAGGGCATCAGCGCCAGGCTGCCGGCGAACAGGGCCAGCGCCAGCGCCAGCGTGCTCTTGCGCCAGCGCAGGGCGCTGCCCAGCACCTTGCCGTACCAGACGTGCACACGGTCGATGGCGCGCTCGATGCGCTCCATGATGTGGCCCAGCCACGGCACGTATTTGAAGCGGTCCTTGACCGGATCGCGCCACACCGACGAGAGCATGGGGTCGAGCGTAAAGCTGACAAACAGCGACACCAGCACGGCCACCGCCACGGTGATGCCGAACTGCAGGAAGAAGCGCCCGATGATGCCGTCCATGAAGGCCACCGGCACGAACACGGCCACGATGGCGAAGGTGGTCGCCATGACGGCCATGCCGATTTCATTGGTGCCGTCGTTGGCGGCCTGCAAGTGGTTCTTGCCCATGCCCAGGTGGCGCACGATGTTTTCGCGCACCACGATGGCGTCGTCGATCAGCAGGCCGATGCACAGCGACAGTGCCATCAGGGTCAGGAAGTTCAGCGTGAAGCCGAAATATTTCATGGCGATAAAGCTGGCCATGACCGAAATCGGCAAGGTGAGACCCGTGATGACGGTGCTGCGCCACGAGTGCAGGAACAGGAACACGATCAGCACGGTCAGCAGCGCGCCTTCGACGATGGTGCCCTTGACGTTGTCGAGCTGCTTTTGCACGCGCTCGGACTGGTCTTCCAGCACCGTGAAGTGCAGGTCGGCCGGCATGGCTTTCTTCATGTCGGCCAGCGCGCGCTGGATGCCGTTGCCGACCTCGACCACGTTGGCATCCTGGATCTTGGTCACTTCCATGACGATGGCGCGCGTCCCGTTCAGGCGCGAAATCGACATTTCCTCCTGCTCGCCATCGACCACGTCGGCCACCTGCTCCAGGTACACCGGTCCGCTGGCGCGGCGCGCCACGATGATCTTGTTGAAGCCGCGCGCATCCTTGATCTTGCCTTCGACCCGCACCAGCCGTTCGGCGGCGCCGTAGCTGATGTTGCCGGCCGGCAGATTGGCATTGGTGGTCTGCACCGCGCGCAAGACTTCATCGACGCCGATATGCTGGGCCGTCATGGCTTCCGGTTTCAGGCTGATGAGTATCTGGCGGTTGGCGCGGCCATTGATGCGCACCTGGCCGACCCCGGCCACGCCCTGCAGGCGCTTGCTGATCACCTGCTCGGTCATGACCGACAGCTCGCGCAGGCTGCGCGTGGGCGAGGTCAGCGCCATCACCACGATGGCTTGCTGGTTGTCGCCTTCGGCGCGTTCGATGAACGGTTCTTTCGCTTCGCGCGGAAAGGAAGGGCGCACCCGCGCCACCTTGTCGCGCAGCTCCGTCATGGCCTTGTCCATATTGGTCGACAGGTAGAACTCGACCTGTACCCCGCCGCGGCTTTCCCACGAGTTGCTGCGCAGGGTCTTGACCCCGCTGACGGTGTTGATCGCTTCTTCCAGCGGACGGGTGATGTCGTTCTCGACCTGATCGGGCGAGGCGCCGGGGTAACTGACTTCCACCCAGGCATAGGGAATTTCGACATTGGGCATGCTTTCCACGCCCAGGCCGCGGTAGGAAAACGCTCCCAGCACCACCAGCGCCACCATCACCATGGTGGCAAACACGGGGTACTTGATACTGGTCTTGGTGATCCACATGGCTTAGCCTTTCGTCGCCGCGGCGAGCTGCTGGTTGGCCACCGCGGACGCGCCGGCCAGCTTGACCTTGCTGCCGGGCTTGACGCCATCGAGCCTGGTGACGATCACGCTGGCGCCGGGCGCCAGCCCGGCCGCCACGCCGGCCATGCCTTCATCCTCGTTCTGCATGCCCAGGGTGACCGCCTGCGCCACCACCTTGCCGGCCTCGATCTTGTAGACCACGTCGGCGCCGCCTTCCTTGCGCACGGCCGCCAGCGGCAGCAGCGGCATCACGGCCGATGTGTCGGTGGTGATGCTGCCCTTGGCAAACATGCCGCCGCGCAGGGCGCTGTCGGCGTTGTCCACACTGATATACACCAGCATGGCGCGCGAACCGGCCTCGGCGCTCGGGTTGATGCGCGCCACCTTGCCGGCAAAGGCGCGCGCGCCATAGCCGTCGACCTTGAACTGCACGTCCTGGCCGATTTTTATGCGCGGAATTTCCGATGCCGGTACCTGCGCTTCCAGGGTCAGCCGGCGCAGGTCGACGATGCTGTAGACCGGCATGTCGGGCGCCAGTTTTTCGCCGGCCTGCACGTGGCGCTTGCTGATCACCCCGGACAGCGGCGCGCGGATCACCGTATCGGCCAGCGCGATGCCGGCCAGCGCCACCTGGGCGCGCGCCGCTTTCACGCCGGCCTGCGCCAGTTCCACCGAATTCCGGGTCGCATCATAGGAGCTTTGCGAGATGTAGTTTTGCTTGAGCAAGGCCATGCTGTTGGCATTGTTCTTGGTGGCCAGCGCCAGGCGCGCATTGGCTTCGTCCAGCGCGGCCTGCTGCTGCGCCAGCCGGGCCTGCTGGTCGGCGTGGTCCAGCCGCGCCAGCACCTGGCCGGCGCGCACGCTCATGCCTTCCTGCAGAGCGGCCTCGACCACCAGGCCGGAGACTTTCGATTTGACAGTCGCCTGGTTCAGCGGCATGAGCGAGCCCGACAGGGGCAGGCGGATGCTGAGCGCGCGCGCTTCCAGCACCGCCACGTCGCCCTTGGCCAGCTCGTACACCGGGGTTGGCCTGGCTTGCGCGGCCGCCGCCGGCTTGGCCTGGGGGCGCAGCGCGTACCAGCCGCCGCCGGCGAGCACGGCGGCGGCCAGCGCCAGCGCGGCCCGGCGCCAGCGCCGCGAGCGCAGGGTGGGGAGGGCGGGGACATGCGGTAGGGTCTCGATTTTCATGGCTGAAGCCGCTTGAGGGGTGGTCGGGATGAGGGGGCGCGGGCTCCGTCGATACCGATGGAGCACCCCGCGCATGTTGCCACTATAGAAAAGCGCGGCTGGCCGCGCGCGCGCAATGCGACAGGCCGCGCGTTTGGGGCGACGAACTGCAAAAAGCTCCGATCGAGCGTACGCTGTCGCAAGGCTTTGATCGGGTTTGCGATTGCGCAATCGAATCATCCCACCTGCGCCGAAAATTGCGAAAGGGTGAGCGGTCTTCCATTTCACCGCACCAGGAGCCGAATGTGAACGAAACTACCCACCATGGCGGGAATGGATCCGCGAAGCCCACGGGCCGCGCCTGCGAAGCCGCCGAGCTGGTCTACCAGCTGGCCGCCGCGGTCGAGCGGGCCCCGGCGGTCGCGGTGCACACGATCGATGGCGAGGGCAGGGTCACGTTCTGGAACAAGCGGTGTGAACAGCTGTTCGGCATCGACGCCGAGCATGCCCTCGGGCAACCGCTGGCCAGCCTGGCCGTGCGGCTGGGCGCGGAACGCGAATTCGCCGATACGCTGAGCGCCATCTGGCGCAGCGGCGAGCCGGCCGCGGAGCGCGAATGGCAGATCCAGCGCCACGACGGCCGCCGCCGCTGGGTCCTCTCCAGCCACTTCCCGGTCATGCGCGACGGCCGCCCGCAAGCGATCATCTGCATGGAACTCGACATCAGCGCGCGCAAGCGCAAGGAAACCACCCTGGCGCTGGCCAGCCAGGTGTTCGACAATTGCCGCGATGCCATTCTGGTGGTCGACCACAAACGCCTGGTACTGGCCGTCAATCCCGCCTACGCCGGCCTGACCGGCTACCAGTCCGACGAAGTGGTCGGCAAGCCCTTGCGCCGCCTGTCCAGCGGCCACGACGACATTCCCTACGACCATCTGTGGCAACTGGTGAACGAGCGCCGCCACTGGGAGGGCGAGCTGACGGCCCAGCGCAAGGACGGCAGCAGCTTCCCGGTCTGGGCCAGCCTGACCGGCATCGAGGCGATCGGCCAGCAGCGCGCCAACTACATGGTCATCCTGTCCGATATCACCGAGCGCAAGCGGGCCGACGAGCAGACCCGCCACCTGGCCGAGCACGATT
>CAMLIL010000092.1 GCA_946480015.1 uncultured Oxalobacteraceae bacterium
GGCCAGGACGGCGGAAACCAGGGAAGTGCCCAGGTCAGGCATGGATAGGCTCGCGAAAAAGATGAACTAATATTATAAAAACAATCACATTGAAAAACATGCAGCATTACACCTGAGAAGTGTCTTTTTTTCAAGTGTGATTCGTTAGCCGTGCGCTAAGCGACCCCGGCACTAGGCTAAAATGCCCAACTGCAAGTGCTTACCCAGCTCTTCATGACTAACCAATTCGAATAACAATGCGATTCTTTGCAATGCCATTATTGGCCTCCGCACTGTGGGCGATCCCCGCTGCGGCCGTTACGCCCATCAGCCTGGACCAGGCGATGGCTCATCCCGACTGGATCGGCACGCCGGTGGAAACCGCCTGGTGGAGCTGGGATGGCAAGCAGGTCTTCTACAACCAGAAGCGCACCGGCTCTCCCCTGCGCGACATTTGGCAGGCCGTGCCGGGCAAGCCGCGGCTGGTGGCAGACACCGAACTGTCCACGCTCGACAGCGACAAAGTCACCTACAACCCCGACCACACGCTCGCCATCCTGATCCGCAACGGCGATCTGTTCGAGCGCGACCTGAGAACCGGATCGCTCATCCAGATCACGCGCGGCACCAGCGGGCTGGCGGCGCCGCAGTATTCGTCAGACGGACGCGCGGTGCAGTTCCGCGCCGGCCACGAGTGGCTGAGCTGGAGCCGCGCCGACCATCTGGTGTCGCCGCTGGCAGCGCCTCGGGCCACCAGGGACCCCGCCGCCAACCCGGACGACGACGCCCTGCGCGACCTTCAGCTGCGCCTCATTACCACCCTCAAGCGCCAGAAGGACGAGCGCGATGCCGCACGCGATCGCGATCTGGAAGAGCGCCGGGCCGACCCGACCCGCGCGCCGGCGCCGATCTACCTCGGCGACAAGGTCGTCATCGAAGGCAGCGCGCTGTCGCCGGATGGCCGCTGGCTGCTGGTGGTGACCGCTCCCAAGGCTGCCGACAAGGGACGCATCGGCAAGCTGCCGCGCTACGTGACCGAATCGGGCTACGAAGAATTCGACGACCAGCGCCCCCGCGTGGGCCGCAATATGCCACCCGCGCACACGCTCACCCTGATTGATGTGGTCAAGCGCAGCGTGCGCGACCTGTCCTTCGATCCTTTGCCCGGCATCGCCACCGATCCGCTGGCGGCCCTGCGCGCGGCCCAGAAGCTGCCGGCCCAGAAAGGCAACCGCGCGGTCCGTGTCGACGACGAAGGAGAAGCCATTCGCTGGAACGGCAACGGCACCCAAGTGGCCGTGATGCTGCGCGCGGTCGACAACAAGGACCGCTGGATCGCCA
Organism: uncultured Oxalobacteraceae bacterium; assembly: GCA_946480015.1. Next base: position 1,321 of record CAMLIL010000092.1, read on the forward strand.
CGGTCGACCTGCCCGGAGCCAGGCTGTTACCGCTGCAGCGCATGAGCGATGAAGCCTGGGTCGCCGCCGAGAACGACTTCGGCTGGCTGCCCGATAACGCCACGCTGTGGTACCAGTCGGAAGCGAGCGGCTACGCGCACCTGTACACCCAGCCGGTCGGCGGCCGGGCGCGCGCGCTCACGCAGGGCAAATGGGAAGCCACGCGCATCCGCTGGAACAGCGACGGCACCATCGCGTACATGCTCTGCAACCGGAACAATCCCGGAACCTACGAAGTCTGCTCGGTATCGCCGAAAGACGCGCAGGTACGCGAGCTGACCGCGCTGGAAGGCGTGGAGCAGTTTACCCTGTCGCCTGACGAGCACAAGCTGCTGGTGCACTATTCGTCGAGCTATATGCCGACCCAGCTGGCCATCGTTCCCTCTACCGGCGGGACGGCCGTTCCGGTCACCGACACCCGCAGCGCGGCCTTCAAGGAACGCGAATGGATCGCACCGCAGTACGTGGCGGTGCCCTCCACCCATGGCGCCGGCCGGATCTGGGGCAAGCTGTATCGCCCCGCCACGCTTGAGCCGAACCGCCGCTATCCGATCGTGATGTTCGTGCACGGCGCCGGCTATCTGCAGAACGCCAGCAAGCGCTATCCAATCTACTTCCGCGAGCAGATGTTCCACAACCTGCTGGTCGAGAAGGGCTACATCGTGCTCGACCTGGATTACCGCGCGTCCAAAGGCTATGGCCGCGACTGGCGCACCGCCATCTACCGGCAAATGGGCCATCCGGAGCTGGACGACTATATCGACGGGGTCAACTGGCTGGCCGCCAACCACCAGGGCGACCTGAAGAACGTCGGCATTTACGGGGGCAGCTACGGCGGCTTCATGACCTTCATGGCGCTGATGCGCGCGCCGGAAGTGTTCAAGGCCGGCGCGGCGCTGCGGCCGGTCACCGACTGGACCACCTACAACCACGAGTACACGGCCAATATCCTCAACACGCCGGACATCGATCCGCAGGCATACAAAACCTCCTCCCCGATCGAGTATGCCGAAGGCTTGCGCGGCCATCTGCTGATCGCGCACGGCATGATCGACGATAACGTGTTCTATCAGGACTCGGTGCGCCTGACGCAGCGCCTGATCGAACTGAAGAAGGATCACTGGGAGCTGGCCAGCTACCCGCTCGAGCGCCACGCCTTCGTGCAGCCGGAGAGCTGGTACGACGAATACCGCCGCATCTACCAGCTGTTCGAGCGCACGCTGAAAAACTAAGCCGTCAGCAGGTCATACAAGGTCATGGCCACTACCTTGGTCGCCATGCGCAGGTCGTCCAGCGCCAGCTTTTCGTCGGCCTTCTTGGCGTTCGATTCCGGCACGCTGCGCGGCCCCGCGCCGTAGAGCACCGCGGGGATGCCCTGTTCGCCGTACAGGCGCGCATCCGCATACAAGGGTGTGCCCAGCGCCGGGATGTCTTCGCCGATCACCGCGCGGGCATTCTCCTGCAGCGCGGCCACCAGCGGGCCGGAACCCGGCAGCGGCTTCAAGGCGTGCGACAGCAGCAGGCGGCGGATGTCGACACTGATACCGTCCAGCCCGCGCACCGCGTCCTCGATCAGCGCGCGCACTTGCGCTTCGACCGCCACCGGATCCTCTTCCGGAATCATGCGGCGGTCCAGCTTCATCACCACCTTGCCCGGCACGACATTGGTATTGGTGCCGCCTTCGATGCGGCCGACCAGCATGGTGGGGGAATCGATGCCCGGCACCTGTGAGCTGATCTTCTTCAGTTCAGGCAGCCGGGCGTAGATCGCGTTGAGGATGTGGGTGGCAGCCTGCAGCGCATCGCGGCCGGTTTCCGGCATGGCGCCGTGGCCGGACTTGCCGTGCACCGTGATTTCCAGCTGCAGGCAGGCGTTGTGCGCGGTGACGATGTTGTAGCTGAAGCCGGCCGCGATCACCAGGTCGGGCCGGGTCAGCTTCTGTTCGAGCAGCCAGGCGGGCCCCAGCAGGCCGCCGAATTCCTCATCGTAGGTGAAGTGCAGTTCCACCCCACCCTTGAGCTGCGCGCCCAGCGCTTCCAGCGCGCGCACGGCGAAGATATAGGTCGCGAAGTCGCTCTTGGACACCGCCGCCGCGCGGCCATAGATATAGCCGTCGTCGACCACGCCGCCGTACGGTGGATGCACCCAGCCTTCGCCCGGCGGCACCACGTCGCCATGCGCGTTGAGGGCCACCACCGGCCCGCCGTCCGCATACGGGCGCCGCACGATCAGGTTGGTGATGCTCTGCATGCCGTAGTCGAGCACTGCGGCGGCGGGCACGGCATGCTTCTCCGCGCTCCAGCCGTATGCCGTCAGCAGGCCGGCCACCGCGTCGGCGTGCGGCGCGTTATTGCCTGGCGGGGTATCGGTCGGAATGCGGATGACCTGCTGCAGGAAGGCGACCTGCTCGTCGAAATGCGCGTCGATCCACTCGCCCATCCGGGCTTTGGCAGTGTGCATGGTCATTCCTATTTAGCGCCAGACTCGAACCACGCCCCGATCTGGGCGCGTTCGGCGTCGGTCATATTGGTCAGGTTCGCGATCGGCATCGCTTTCAGCTGAACGGCCTGCTGGTAGATGCGCGGCGCGTTCTGGCGGATCAGCGTTGGGGTATGCAGCATCACGCCCGCCGGTGCGCTGGCGAAACCGGGCTGGGTCGGACGCTCGGCATGACAGGCCACGCAGCGCTGCGCCACGATGGCTTGAACCTGCGCGAACTGCACCGTGCCCGCGCTGCTTGCGGGCGGTTTGGGCGCGATCGCCACCGCCAGCGCCAGCAGCAGGGCAACACCCGCAGCGGGATAGCGCCATTCGGTCCGGCCCTTGTGGCGCAGGTTGAAGAAGTGGCGGATCAGCACCCCCGCCGCCATGATCACCGCCAGCACCGCCCATGCGTGCTCATGGCGGTAGGTCATGGCGAAGTGATTGCTGATCATGATGAACAGGACCGGCAAGGTAAAGTAGTTGTTATGCACGCTGCGCTGCTTGGCCTTGATGCCGTGGATGGGATCGGGCTTCTGCCCCGCCATCATCGCGGCGACCATCTTGCGCTGGCCAGGAATGATCAGCATGAGCACGTTGGCGACCATCATGGTGCCGATCATGGCGCCCACGTGAATGTAGGCGGCACGGCCGCTGAGGAAGTGATTGAGCACCCAGGCGCTGGCGCTCAGGAAAGCGAAGATCACCACGCCGAAGGCCAGATCGTGCTTGCCCAGCGGGGAGCGGCACAGCAGGTCGTACACCGTCCAGCCGGCCACCAGGCTGCCCAGGCCGATGCCGACCGCCTGCAGGCTGGTGCGACTGGCCACCGACTGGTCGACCATCATCGCCTGCGCGTTGAAGTAGTAGACGATGGTCAGCAGCGCGAAGCCCGACAGCCAGGTCGAATACGCCTCCCACTTAAACCAGTGCAGTTCCTTCGGCAGTTCGGCCGGCGCCACCAGGTATTTTTGCGGGTTGTAGAAGCCGCCGCCGTGCACCGCCCACAGCTCGCCGGACACGCCTTTCCTGGCCAGGTCCGAACCCGGTGCGGGTGGACGAATGCTGTTGTCGAGCCAGACGAAATAGAACGACGCGCCAATCCAGGCGATGCCCGTGATCACGTGCAGCCAGCGCACGACGAGGTTGAGCCACTCCAGGCCGTAGGGAATCAGGTATGCCATGCTTTTCCCGAAAAAGGGTGCGCGAATTTACGCAAGATAGCTTTATTCTACTGCCGCGACATGAAAAGCATCGTATATTCAACATATTCGAATCGCTATAGCGCCGCCCCTCATGGCCAGTCTTCCGCAACACCTCGACCTGCACCTGATCCGTATCCTGTATCTGCTGCTGGTGGAGAAAAACGTCTCGCGCGTGGCCCTCAAGCTCAACCAGCCGCAGCCTTCGATTTCGGCCTCGCTGCGCAAGCTGCGCGAGCTGACCGGTGACCCGCTGCTGGTGCGCGGCGCGCGCGGGATGGTACCGACCCAGCACGGCGAAAGCCTGCTCAAACCGGCCAAGCGCATCCTCGACGAGACCGAGAGCCTGTTCATCAAGAAGTCGCCGTTCGTGCCGCAGGAGGAAGCGCGCACCTTCCACATCGCCGCGCCCGATTACCTGGACAGCCAGTTCCTGCCCAACGTGGTGGCTGCGCTGCGGCGCGGCTCGCCCAACAGCCGGGTAGTCATCCACAGCCTGGGACCGGGCGTCGATTACATCCGCATGCTGTCCGACGGCGAGCTCGATCTGGTGATCGCCAACTGGGACGAGCCGCCAGCTCACCTGCATATCTCCAAGCTGTTTGAAGATCCGATCATTTGCACCATGCGCGCCGACAGCCCGTACGCCAGGCGCACCGGCAGCGACGCCATGACGCTCGACGATTATCTGAGCCTGCCGCACGTGGCGCCGGCGCAGATGCAGCAGGGGTATCAGGGAGTGATCGATGCGTTTCTGGAGCGTCAGGGCCTGCAGCGCAAGGTGGCGGTCGAGTCGGCGTATTTTGGGTTGATTCCGTACATGCTGACGCAGACCGACCTGGTGCTCACCACCGGACGCCAGTTCATGCGGTTTTATGAGCGGTCGCTGCCGCTCAAGACGTTTGCGGTGCCGGTCAAGTTCCCGCCGATGCGCTTCTACCAGCTGTGGCACCAGCGCGTGCATCAGGCGCCGGAACACAAGTGGCTGCGCGACCAGGTGAGCGCCGCTGCGCGCGCCCTGGTCAAGAAATAAGCTACCGCCGGATAGGGGTTATCATCGGTTTCATATGTCAGCGTATCAGTCAGCGCATATCATCGAGGCCACCATGACCACACTATCGGACCTGAACAGCTGCCCTGCCGCCGCGTTTGTCGACACGCTGCGCGGCATCTACGAGCATTCGCCCTGGATCGCCGAACGGGCAGTGCATCGACGCCCGTTCGCCACGCTGGCCGCCTTGAAGTTGGCCTTGCAAACGGCCGTATCCGTAGCGAGCGAAAATGAACAGCTCGGCCTGATCCGCGCTCACCCCGAGCTGGCCGGCAAAGCCGCCATTGCCGGCCAGCTGACGCAGGAGTCGACCCACGAGCAGGCCAAATCCGGCCTTCACCTGTGCAGCGCCGAAGAATACCTGGTCCTGCACAAACTGAACGCCGACTACAACGCCCGCTTCGGCTTCCCCTTCATCCTTGCCGTCAAAGGACCGGACGGGAACGGCTTGACCCGCCAGGCCATCATCGACACCTTTTCCCGCCGCCTGAAGAACCAGCGCGCCGACGAAATGGCCGAGTGCCTGCGCCAGATCCACCGCATCGCCGAACTGCGCCTGAACGACCTGTTCAAGGTGGCGCAGCGGTTCGGTCCGCAGGTGATGGCCTGGTCGGACACCATCGGAGCATGGAGCGAGGCCGACGACGGCCTGACCTGCTCCTACATGACGCCGGTACACCGCCGCACCGCCGATCGGCTGGCGCAGTGGATGCGCGAAGCCGGCATGCAGGTCCACATCGATGCGGTCGGCAATGTAGTGGGCCGATACGCCTCCAGCGATCCAGGCGCCAGAACGCTCATCGCCGGCTCCCATTACGACACCGTGCGCGATGGCGGAAAGTACGATGGCCGGCTCGGCATCCTGCTGCCAACCGCCGTCGTCAAGCACCTGAACGAACAGGGTGAGCGCCTGCCCTATCACCTTGAAATCGTCGGCTTCGCGGAAGAAGAAGGCGTGCGCTTCAAGAGCACCTTCCTGGGCAGCACCGCGCTGACCGGCCAGTTCGACATGGCGCTCCTTGACCGTGCCGATGCCGATGGCATTACCGTACGCAGCGCGCTGACCGCCGCCGGACACGATCCGGCCGCAATCGCGGCCATTGCGCGCAAACCCGGCGATCTGCTCGGCTTTGTCGAGATTCATATCGAGCAGGGCCCGGTGCTGCTGGAGCATGGCCTGCCGCTCGGCGTCGTCACGGCGATCGCAGGCAGCTCGCGCTATCTGCTTACCTTGACCGGGCTGGCCAGCCACGCCGGGACCACCCCGATGTCGATGCGGCGCGACGCGGCGGCGGCCGCAGCCGAGATCGTGCTGCTGGTGGAACAGCGCTGTGCGCGCGCGCCGTCGCTGGTGGGCACGGTCGGACAGCTGCAGGTCCCCAACGGTTCGGCGAACGTGATTCCCGGCCAGTGCACGCTGTCGCTGGACATCCGCGCGGCCGACGATGCGGTGCGCACGGCCGCCGTCAACGATGTTCTCGAGGGGATTTCGGCCATTTGCGCGCGGCGCAGGATCGAGTCGTCAATCGAGCGGATCGTCGCGGCGCGGGCCGCGCCATGCGCCCCGTGGCTGATGGACCAGCTGGGCGCGGCGATCGAACGTGCCGGTCTGCCGCGCTTCGATCTGCCGTCGGGCGCCGGGCACGATGCCATGGCCATGGCGGCTATCACGCCGGTGGCCATGCTGTTCGTGCGGTGCGGGAATGGCGGCATCAGCCACAACCGGCTGGAAACCATGAACGCCGACGACGCGGACATCGCCGGCCAGGTGCTGCTCGACCTGTTGCGCCGCTTAAGGCAATGATAGCGATCCCAAAGTGTACTCCCACTTTGGACGGAAAAAGTTTAATCGTTGTAACTTGGACACTATTAGTGTATTAACACTCAGTTTCTTGAGCATTTGCCCGTGCGATGGTTTTACGGCGGGTCGAGTCTCTAGAATTTGGCGGGCGAATTCTTCATTCGCCCTGATAAGCAGCCAACTCTGGAGACAAGTTAATGTACTCGACTTACCGCAAGAATCGACTTATCCGCCCCACCCTCTGCGCTTCCTCGGTTGCCGCGGCACTGGCTTTGCTGGCCTCGCAGAGCGTCAGCGCACAGCAGGCTCCCGCCGCACAAGATCGTGATAGCGATACCGCAAACGTCGTCGTCGTGTCCGGCACGCGCCAGTCGGTGGCGTCCGCCATCGACCGCAAAAAGAACGCCAGCACGGTGGTCGATTCGATCGTGGCGGAAGATATCGGCGAATTTCCAGACAAGAATGTGGGCGAGGCACTTTCGCGCGTGACCGGCGTGCAGCTGTCGCGCGACTTCGGCGAAGGCTCGCAGGTCAATATTCGTGGCGTGGAAGCCAATCTGAATCGCATTGAAATCAATGGCTTGTCGGTGCTGAGCACCAACGGCACGGCTGGCCGCGGCGCGGAATTGCGCGAGCTGCCCGCCGAACTCATCAAATCGATCGACGTGTTCAAGGGCGTCACCGCCGACCAGACCGAAGGCGGCATCGGCGGTACCGTCAGCATCAAGACCAATCTGCCGCTGGACTTCAAGACCCGCACCCTGGTCACCAAGCTGGAAGGCGAGCATAGCACCAACCGCGGCGGCATGCAGCCACGCGCCAGCATCCTGTGGGCCGACCGTTTCCTCGATGGCCGCCTCGGCTTGATGGCCAATGTCGTGTACGACAAGGTCTACACCCAGAACGACTATGTGCGCAACAGTAACTGGCGCTATTTCCGCGACTGGGACCAGTCGGCCGAGAAGACCAATCCCAGCCTCAATCCGCGCGCCTCGGCGGTCACCAGCAAGGCCGGCTGCGCCGCCCTGACCGGCGCCGACCGCACCGCCTGCGACAGCCAATGGTTCGACTATTCGCCGGGCCTGCCGCGCTACGGCATCTGGACGCGCGACCACGAACGCTCGAGCGCCGAACTGACGGCCCAGTTCAAGGTGAGCAACGAGCTCAATGTCTGGGCGCGCTACAACAAGAACGACCAGATGCAGATGCTCAACGACCGCAACTATGTATCGGACTTTGGCGCCGTCAAACGCTTCTCCACCTCCGGTACGGCGCCGGTGTATGGCGCCAATGGCGCGCCGCTGGGAACACCCGCCCCCTCCTGCGCCGAGCCGGCTGCCGGGGTGACGCCTGCCGGCATGACCTTTACCAATCACGTCATGACGGAATTCACGGCCGGCAACTGCGTGAATGTGCCGGGTGAAGGCGCGTCGTACAACTTCAATACGGCGGCACGCGACTTTGCGCTGAACATCAATTCAAACTACCGTTCGGGCGGCTTCAACTGGAAGCGGGGAGCGTGGTCGGCCGAAGGTCTGGTCGCCCGGACCGACTCGTACTACGAACTTCACACGAACAATATCGTGCTGGAAGCCAACATCCCCGGCCTGAAGGTCAAGTTCGATGAGATGGGCTTGCCGCAATTGGGCTTCCCGGCCGGCTACAACCCCAACGACAGCAAAACCTACACGCGCATCGTGTCGCAGTACACCCCGTCGGCCACCGACAACACGGAAGACCAGGTCAAGCTGGATCTGAAATACCACGCCGACATACCGTTTTTCACCACCTTCCACATGGGCGGCCAGGGCCGTAAATCGACATCGACGCAATACCGCTGGACCGGCTATATGGTCAATCCGGGCGCCGATCTCAACAGCAGTGCCGACGACATCATCGTGCGCAGCCCGGAAGTGCGGCATGAAATTATTTTCGACCCGCTCAATACCAGTGGGGTGCTGCGCAACAACGGCCAGATTATCCAGGGCACCGGTTTGCTTGCCAATAATACGACCCGGTATGTCACAGCGGCGCAAATGGCCTCGCTGGTCGATTCGATCCGCACGCAAACGCCGGGAACCTTCCTCAACGGCTACGATGCGCCAGCCGGCTACCCCAGCGGCTGGATGACCCCGAGCTTCGCCAGTTCCAGCCAATATTTCGACCAGTCCCGTTACAACCACGAGCTGCTGCGCAATTCCATCGGCAGCGACGGCAAGATGTATCCGATGCCGCCGCAATTTGCGGTCGAAGAGCGCGTGCGGGCGTTCTATGTGCGTGCCGATTTCGCCCATAATCTGTGGGGATACGAGCTGGACGGCAATATCGGCGTGCGCTACGCCGGCACCCGCACCAGCGCCACCGGCCTGCGTTCCTATCGCATCTACGAAGACAGTTCATCGGGCACGCGCGCCGAACGGGTGCTGCAAAACCAGATCGTCACGGTCGACAACGAATACCACGACGTGCTGCCGAGCTTTAACCTGGCAGCCTGGCTGGTCCCGGACAAACTGGTGGCGCGCCTGGGTTGGGGCAAGGTGATGTCGCGGCCATTCATCGACCGCCTCACGCCGACGGTCAACTGCATCAAAAACAGTGGCCAGTCACACTTCGGCGGCGACGGCGGCGCCGACGACTGCACCGGCGGCAACGTCGACCTCAAGCCCTTCCGCGCCACCAACAAGGACGTCAGCGTGGAATGGTATCCATCGCGTGACAGCCAGCTGTCGCTTGCCTTCTTCCGCAAGGACATCAGCAGCTATATCCAGAACGATGTGATCCTGCCGAACCAGAATGTGTTTGGCGATGGCGTGCTGTGGGATCTGAAGACCTCGATCAACAGCGAAGGCGCGGTGACCAAGGGCTGGGAACTGGCTGGCCGTACAGCGCTGACCTTCCTGCCGGGCATGCTGAGCGGTTTCGGCCTGGACGCCAACTTCACGCGCATGACGTTTGCGTATGCGCCGGGCAAGGAGCTGCTCAATCCGCTGGATAATACCGTGCTGCCTTACCCTGGCATGTCGCGCAACAGCTACAACCTGGGGATCTGGTATGACCTGGGCAAGTGGAACGCGCGTGTGGCGTATAACTATCGTGACGAGTACTACACCGGCACCGTGGACCAGAACGCCTTGCTGCCGGTGTATGGCGAAGCGGTGGGCTTTCTCGACGCCAAGCTGCAATACCGCGTCAACGACAACCTGACCGTTTCCTTCGAAGGCAAGAACCTGTCGGACGAAGGGGTATATCTGAACTCGGGCAATACCTCGCGCAGGAACGAACTGGCCTGGTCGGGACGCCGTTACTTTGTCGGCGCGACGTACAAGTTCTGATCCATGTCGTCCTCGCGAAACGCGGGGACGACCTTATGCAGGCCGGAGCACCACCTTGCGGCACTCATCTTCCTTCTTGTCGAACATGCGGTAACCCTGCGCCGCCTGTTCCAGCGTCAAGCGATGCGAAATGATCGCATTCGGCCTGAGCCTGTCGTCCTCGATCGCCTGCAGTAATTCCGGCATGTACTTCTGCACATGGGTCTGCCCGGTCTTGAAGCCGATCCCCTTCTCGAACACATCGCCGAACATGAAGCCGTGGATGAAGCCGGCGTACACGCCCGGCACGCTCACCATCCCGCCGCGCCGCACTGCCGCGATACATTGCCGCAGCGCCGAGCCACTGCTGCCTTCGATCTTCAAATCGGTCAACACCGTTTCCAGCGCGTTGCCCTTGGCCTCGAAGCCGACCGCATCGACGACGCCATCGACGCCACGCGATTTGGTATTATCCAAAATAAATTCCGCCGCATCGGTCTGGTCGAAATTCACCGGAACGACGCCGTACTGTTCCTGCGCGAATGCCAGCCTGAACGGGTGATGGTCGACCATGAAAATGGTCTCGATCCCCAGCATGCGCGCGCAGGCCGCCGCCATCTGCCCGACCGGACCGGCGCCGAAAATGGCCAGGCTGCCGCCCTTGCCCACACCCGTGTTGAGCACCGCCTGATAACCGGTCGGCAGAATATCGCTCAGGAACAGGACCTGCTCGTCGCCCAGCGGGATGGGAATCTTGATCGGGCCGACATTGGCATTGGGCACGCGCACATACTCGGCCTGTCCGCCCGGAACGCCTCCGTACAGGTGGCTGAAGCCGAACAAGGCCGCGCCCGGACGCAGGCTCTTGCGATTGAGAATGGCGCCGCGGTTGGGGTTGGTCTTCTCGCAGGAGGCAAACGCCTGCATCTCGCAGAAAAAACAGCTGCCGCAGGCGATCACGAACGGCACCACGACCCGGTCGCCCTTTTCCAGCGCTGTCACCTGCGGCCCCACCTCCACCACCTCGCCCATGAATTCGTGGCCCAGAATGTCGCCGCTTTTCATCGCCGGGATCTTGCCGCGGTACATGTGCAGATCGGAACCGCAGATGGCGGTGGCCGTGACCTTGAGGATGATGTCGTCGGTTTCCTGCAGGATGGGGTCGGGAACGGTCTCGACCCGGACATCGTGGCTGCCGTGGTAGGTCAGTGCGCGCATAAACTGCTCTCCTCTCGAGATAATGAGAGGAAAGCCTAACAAGCCGCCTGGCACGCTGGCATCAGTGCACCACGCCAGCCATGGTAGGAGAGCGCCGACGAGCTTGCTAAAGAAAAACTACTCAGCTGGCAATCTTCGCCCGGTCCAGCATGGCATGCAGCAGCACGTTGCAACCCGCTTCGAGATGTTCGGCCTTGGCGTCTTCGATTTCGTTGTGGCTGATGCCGTCCTTGCAGGGCACGAAAATCATGCCGGCCGGCGCCAGCCGCGCGGCGTAGATTGCATCGTGGCCCGCGCCCGACACCACGTCCATGACGGAGTAGCCCAGCTTGTCGGTGGCCGCGCGCACGGCGCCCACGCAATCGGGATGGAAGGGGCACGGCGGATAGTAGGACACGCGCTCGATCGAAATACCCAGTCCCGAATCGGCGCGCACCTTGTCGATAAACGCCAGCATCTCTTCATGCATGGTGGTGAGCAGTTGCTCGTTCACGTTGCGCAGGTCGATGCTGAACTTGACTTCGCCCGGAATCACATTGCGGCTGTTGGGGAACACCTGCACCATGCCCACGGTGCCGCGCCCATACGGCGGATAGCGGTTGGCCAGGGCCACCACTTCCTGCATGATGACGGTTGCCACCTGCAGCGCGTCCTTGCGCAGGCCCATCGGCGTCGGCCCCGCGTGCGCCTCCATCCCGGTGACCACGCAGTCGTACCACGACAGCCCCATCACGCCGGGCACCACGCCGATCACCTTGCCGGCGTCTTCCAGCACCGGCCCCTGCTCGATGTGCGTCTCGAAATAGGCGCCGATCGGATGCTGGCCCGGCACCTGCTCGCCGATGTAGCCGATGCGTTCGAGCTCGTCGCGCACGCTCTTGCCCTCGGTGTCCTTGGCAGCGTAGGCGGTCTCCAGACTGAATGCGCCGCAGAACACGCCCGATCCCATCATCACCGGCACGAAACGCGACCCTTCCTCGTTGGTCCAGAAGGCCACTTCGATGGGCGCTTCGGTGACGATATTCAGGTCGTTCAGCGTGCGCACCACTTCAAGCCCGGCCAGCACGCCGTAATTGCCATCGAACTTGCCGCCGGTCGGCTGGGTATCGATGTGCGAGCCGGTCATCACCGGCGCCAGCGCCGGGTTGCGCCCTTCGCGGCGCATGAACACGTTGCCGATCTGGTCCACCGTAACCGACATGCCGGCAGCCTTGCCCCAGCCGACCACCAGGTCGCGGCCCTGCCTGTCGAGGTCCGTCAGCGCCAGGCGCTTGACGCCGCCTTTCGGCGTGGCGCCGATTTGCGCCAGCTCCATCAGCGCGTCCCACAGGCGCTGGCCATCGATGCGTAAATCGTTCATGTTCGCTCCCTCCTCAGGCCGTGACGGCGCTGAACGCCGGACGGTCGATATGCCGTCCCGCGCCCTGTTCAGCGCGCAGGTCGCCGTTAGCGAAGACGACCTTGCCGGCCGCCAGCGTACAGGTGTTGACTCCCTTGACGGTACGCCCTTCGAAGACATTGAAATCGCCCTTGGCGAACTGGGTCTTGGCGGAGATGGTACGGGTGCCCTGCGGGTCCCACACCACGATGTCGGCGTCGGAACCGACCGCGATCAGGCCCTTGCGCGGGTACATATTGAATATCTGCGCGGCGTTGGCCGAGGTCACGCGCACGAATTCGGACGGCGTCAGGCGGCCCGTGTTCACGCCTGCATCCCACACCACCGACATGCGGTCCTCGACGCCGCCGCAGCCGTTGGGGATTTTGGTGAAATCGTCCTTGCCGGCCGCTTTCTGCGCCGCGCAAAAAGTGCAGTGGTCGGTGGCGGTCGTGTGCAGGTTCCCGCCCTGCAGGCCTTGCCATAGCGCCGACTGGTGGTGCTTGCTGCGAAACGGTGGGCTCATCACGTGGGCGCGCGCGAATTCGAGGTCGTCGCTGCGGTACACGCTGTCGTCGATGACCAGATGGCCGGCCAGCGCTTCGCCGTACACCCGCTGGCCGCGCGCGCGCGCGCGCGCGATGGCTTCCAGCGATTCGGCGCACGATACGTGCACGATGTAGACCGGCGTGCCCAGCACATTGGCGATGGCGATGGCCCGGTTGGCCGCCTCGGCTTCCACCTCGGGCGGGCGCGACAAGGGGTGCGCACCCGGGCCGGTCATTCCCTTGCGAAGCAGGTCCTGCTGAAGCTGGAACACCAGTTCGCCGTTTTCGGCATGCACGGTCGGAATCGCTCCCAGCTCCAGCGCGCGCTTGAAGCTGTGCACCAGCGTTTCATCGTCCGCCATGATGGCGTTCTTGTAGGCCATGAAGTGCTTGAAGCTGTTCACGCCATGCTCGCGCACCAGCTTGCCCATTTCTTCGTGCACCGAATCGGCCCACCATGTCACGGCCACGTGAAAGGTGTAATCGCCGGCCGACTTTTTCGCCCAGCCGCGCCAGGTGCGGTAGGCCTCGAGCAGCGACTGCCGGGGATCGGGGATCACGAAATCCATGATGGTGGTGGTGCCGCCCGCCAGGCCGGCCGCGGTACCGGTAAAGAAATCGTCGGCCGTGACAGTGCCCATGAAGGGCAGCTGCATGTGGGTGTGGGGGTCGACCCCGCCGGGCATGACGTACTGGCCGCCGGCGTCGATCACGATGGCGCTGGCCGGCGCGTCGAGGTTTTCGCCCACGGCGACGATCTTGTCGCCGTAGCACAGCACATCGGCGCGGAAAGCACGGTCGGCATTGACGACGGTGCCGCCGCGGATAATCGTGGTCATTGAACGTCTCCTGGTTATAAATGCGCAGCCGGGCTGAGGGCGGGCACGGACTTCCCTTTCATCAGGACGCCGTAGACCAGCGCCGCAATGGCGATCCCGACGAACCACGCATAGGTGTAGATGGTCTTGAATCCCTCGCCCACACTGCCGAACGAAGCCGGAAAAGCCGCATTCAGGAAGCCCGGGATGTTCGGCAGGACGCCCACCACGAAGGCTGTCACCGCCGCCATGTTCCAGCCGCTGCCGTACGAGTAGACGCCGTCGTTGCGGTACAGGCTGGCCACATCGAGTTCGGTCTTGCGGATGAAGTAGTAGTCGATGATCAGGATGCCGGCGATCGGCCCGAGCAGGGCCGAGTAGCCGATCAGCCAGGTGAAGACATAGCCCTGGGTCGATTCGAGTATCTTCCAGGGCATCATGACGAGCGCGATGCCGGCCGTGATGTAGCCGCCGGTGCGGTACGACACCAGCTTGGGCGCCAGCGACGAGAAGTCGTAGGCCGGCCCGACCAGGTTGGCGGCCAGGTTGACGCTGACGGTATCGATCAGCAGCACGATCAGCGCGATCAGCACGGCGGCGCCGGTCATGCGGCTGGCCAGATCGACCGGGTCCCAGATCGCCTTGCCGTACAGGGCCACGGTGGCCGAGGTGACGATCACGGCCAGCAGGGCCAGCAGGCCCATCGGCACCGGCAGGCCGATGGTCTGGCCGGCCAGCTGGTCGCACTGGGTTTTGGCGAAGCGGGTGAAGTCGGGAATATTCAGCGCCAGCGTCGCCCAGAAGCCGACCATGGCGGTCAGCGAGGGCCAGAAACTGGTCCAGAACTGCCCGGCTTTTTTACCGCCCTCGACGAACTGGGATGGCTGGTCGAGCAGCGGACCGAAGCCGCCCGCCTTGTTGTAGACCCAGCCGAGCAGCACGAAGCAGATGACGATTTTCAGTGGCGCGGTCCAGGTTTCGAGGCGGCGGATCGATTCCATGCCATGCACGATGTACCAGAACTGGATGGCCCAGAAAGCCAGGAAGCAGATCAGCTGGGCGCCGTTGATGCCCAGGCCGCCGATCCTGGCGCCGCCGATCTCGTGGCCGGCCATTACGCCGAGCAGCGTGTAAATCATGCTGCCGCCGAACCAGGTCTGGATGCCGTACCAGCCGCAGGCCACCACCGCGCGCATCAGCGCCGGGATGCGCGCGCCGGTGGTGCCGAACGATGCGCGCGCGAGGACTGCGTAGGGAATGCCGTATTTGGTGCCGGCGTGGCCGATCAGAAGCATCGGCAGGAGCACGATGGCGTTGGCCAGGAAGACCGTGAACACGGCCTGCCAGGCCGACATGCCGCCTTCGATCAGGCTGGCGGACAAGGTGTAGGCCGGAATGCACATCACCATGCCGACCCACAGCGCGGCGAAGTGGTACCAGCGCCACGTGCGTTGCAGCTCGGTGGTCGGGGCCAGATCGGCGTTGTAGAGCTGAGTGTCGTTCGTCACAGTGCAGTTCTCCATGAGGATTCAAGAAGGGCGGTGCTGACACTTGTGTTGCAAATACCATACCACACTGCCTGTCGTCCCCCCGCGTTTGCGAGGACGACATTTATTCATGCGGCACTACCTCGGGCTCCAGTTCCGCCCTTGGATTCCTCGGGTCCTTGGTCCAGTTCATATACGGCTTGCCGGCCGGCTGCGGCACCATGGTAATGCAAGCCTCCACCGGACAGGTAATCTCGCACAGATTACACCCAACGCACTCCGATTCGATGACTTCATATGCGCGCGCACCGGCCGCGTCGATCAACTGGGCGATCGACTGGTGCGACGTATCCTCGCACGCGATATAGCACTTGCCGCACTTGATGCACTTCTCCTGATCGATTTGCGCAATCACCTGGTAATTCATGTCCAGGTACTTCCAGTCCGTGGTATTGGGCACGGCCTTGCCGGAGAACTCGGCAATGCTCCTGTAGCCCTTTTCATCCATCCAGCGCGACAGCCCATCCTTCATCTCCTCGACGATGCGGAAGCCATGCAGCATCGCGGCGGTGCAGACCTGCACCGATCCGGCGCCCAGGGCGATGAATTCGGCCGCGTCGCGCCAGTTGCCGATGCCGCCGATGCCGGAAATCGGCAAGCCGTGCGTTTCGGGATCGCGTGCAATCTCGGCCACCATATTGAGCGCAATCGGCTTGACCGCCGAACCGCAGTAACCCCCATGCGTGCTGGCGTTGCCGACCGCCGGAAACGCCACCATGCGGTCCAGGTCGAGGTGGGTGATCGAGTTGATTGTATTGATCAGCGAGACCGCATCCGCGCCGCCCGCCTTGGCCGCGCGCGCCGGCTTGCGCACGTCGGTGATATTGGGCGTCAGCTTGACGATCACCGGCAGCCGGGAGTGCTTCTTGCACCACGCCGTCACCATTTCCACATACTCGGGCACCTGCCCCACCGCCGATCCCATGCCGCGCTCCGGCATGCCGTGCGGGCAGCCGAAGTTCAGTTCGATGCCGTCCGCGCCGGTCGCCTCGACCTTCGGCAGCATCTCCGCCCACAGCGCTTCCTCGCACGGCAGCATCAGCGACACGATGATGGCGCGGTCCGGCCAGTCGCGCTTGACCTGGGTGATCTCGGCCAGGTTGATCTCCAGGCTGCGGTCGGTAATGAGCTCGATGTTATTGAAGCCCAGGACTTCGCGGTTCTTTCCGTAATGCGCCGAATAGCGCGACGAGACGTTCACCGCCGGCGGATCTTCGCCCAGCGTCTTCCACACGACGCCGCCCCACCCCGCCTCGAAGGCGCGCACCACGTTGTACGCCTTGTCGGTCGGCGGCGCCGAAGCCAGCCAGAATGGGTTGGGCGACTTGATGCCGCAAAATTCGATGCTCAGATCGGCCATGTCAGGCTCCCGTCCTGGATTGGATATCGTTGTGGATCGCGATGGCGGCCAGCTTGCCGTGCTGGACCGCCTGCACGGTCAGGTCCTGTCCCGGAGCGACGCAATCGCCGCCCGCATACACGCCCGCCAGCGCAGTGCGGAAACCGGCATCGACGCGGATCTTGTCGCCGTCGCGCGCGAGCGCCTGCGCCATCTGGCCGGACAGCCCGGCCGCCTCGATCGACTGGCCGATGGCCTTGAATACGGCGTCGGCGGCGATCTCGATGAAGGCGCCGGTGCCATGCAGCTTCCCGTCCGCCATGCGCGTTTCCTCGAAACGCATGCCGCGCACGCGCCCGCCGTCATCAAGCAGCACTTCCAGCGGCGCGGCCCAGGTGCGGATGCGCACCTGATTGAGCTTGGCGATCTCCTGTTCATGGTGCGTGGCCGTCATCGATTCGGCGCCGCGGCGGTACACCAGCGTCACGTCTTCGGCGCCGAGGCGCTTGATCTGCACGGCCATATCGATCGCCGTGTTCCCCGCGCCGATAACGATGGCGCGGCGCGGCACCGGCAAGGCAGACAGGTCGCTGGCCTGGCGCAGGCTGGCGATGTAGTCGACCGCTGCCATCAGTCCGGGCGCATCTTCGCCGGTGAGGCCAAGCTGGCGGCTGGCGTTCAGGCCGATGCCTAGGAAGACCGCGTCGTACTGCGCGTGCAGGTTTTCAAGGTGCAGGTTGCGGCCGAGCGCATGGCCGTAACGGATCTCGATGCCACCGATCGCCAGCAGGAACTCGACTTCACGCTGTGCGAAATCGCCCGGCAGCTTGTACTTTGCGATGCCGTATTCGTTCAGGCCGCCGGCCTTTTCGCGGGCCTCGAAGATGACGACCTCGTTGCCCAGCATGGCCAGGCGGTGCGCGCAGGCCAGGCTGGCAGGACCCGCACCGACCACGGCGACGACCTTGCCGGTCGCCGGCAGGCGCTCGAACGGATGCCTGTCGAAGGTGGCATTATCGAGTGCGTAGCGCTGCAGCAGGCCGATCTTGACCGGCTGGCCTTCCTCGTCATGGTTGCGCACGCAGGCGTCTTCGCACAGGATCTCGGTCGGACAGACGCGGGAGCAGGCGCCGCCCAGGATGTTCTGCTTGAGGATGCCGGTGGCGGCACCGTTGATGTTCCTGTCGTGGATATTGCGGATAAAGCTGGCCACGTTGATCTCGGACGGGCAAATGCGGGTACAGGGTGCGTCGTAACAGTACAGGCAGCGCGCGCTTTCGATGGCCGCCTGCCTGCTGGTGAGCGGCGGTGCCAGGTCGGTGAACTGCGTGGCCAGCTCCGCGTGCGTGGCCGCCGTGGGAGGCAGATGGTTGAGCGATTCGATCATGGTTCATCCCTGTTTTTATGTCGTATTGGTCTAACGCCGCCTGCTACTTCATCTGCGGGAACGCAAATTCCGCGCCAGCGCTGGCGGTGTTGGGCCAGCGCTGCATCACTGCCTTGTGGCGCGTATAGAAGCGCACGCCTTCCGGTCCATACGCGTGATGGTCGCCGAACAGGCTGCGCTTCCATCCGCCGAAACTGTTGAACGCCATCGGAACCGGCAGCGGCACATTCACCCCCACCATGCCGACCTGGATCTGGCGCACGAACTCGCGCGCCGTGCCGCCGTCGCGGGTGTAGATCGCCACGCCGTTGCCGTACTCGTTGGCGTTGATCAGATTGACCGCCGCAGCCACGTCCGGTGCGCGCATCACGCACAGCACCGGGCCGAAAATCTCTTCCTTATAAATCGTCATGTCGGGCGTGACGTGATCGAACAGGGTGCCGCCGACAAAGAAGCCCTCTTCGCGTTCGGCCACCTTGCAGCCGCGTCCATCGACCAGCAGCGCGGCGCCCTGCTCCACGCCTTCGCTGATCAGGCGTTCGATCCGCTCCTTGGCCTGGCGCGTCACGACCGGCCCCATTTCGGCATCGCCTGCCATGCCGTCGCCAATCTTGAGTGCGGCGGTGCGCTCCGACAGTGCGCCGATCAGGCGCTCGCCCGCGTCGCCCACCGCCACCACGACCGAAATGGCCATGCAGCGCTCGCCCGCCGACCCGAACGCCGCTCCCATCAGCGCATCGACCGCCATGCCGATATCGGCATCGGGCATGACCACCATGTGGTTCTTGGCCCCGCCCAGCGCCTGCACGCGCTTGCCCGCCGCAGTGCCACGCGCGTAGATGTATTCGGCGATCGGGGTCGAGCCGACGAAGCTGATGGCCTGCACCTCGCGATGCTCGAGCAGCGCATCGACCGTCACCTTGTCGCCCTGGACCACGTTGAATACGCCGTCCGGCAGGCCAGCTTCCTTGAGCAGCCTGGCGTGCAGCAGGGACGGCGACGGGTCCCGTTCGGACGGCTTGAGCACAAAGGTATTCCCGCACGCGATCGCCACCGGGAACATCCACATCGGTACCATGACCGGGAAGTTGAACGGCGTGATGCCCGCCACCACGCCGAGCGGCTGGCGCATCGACCAGGCGTCGATGCCGCGCGCGATCTGGTCGGTGAATTCGCCCTTGAGCATCTGCGGAATGCCGACCGCGAACTCCACCATCTCGATACCGCGCGCGACCTCGCCCTGCGCATCCGAAAACGTCTTGCCGTGTTCGCGCGTGACCATCGCGGCGAAATCGTCGGTGTGCGCCTGGCACAGCTGCAGGTACTTGA
The DNA here is from genome assembly GCA_946480015.1 of uncultured Oxalobacteraceae bacterium. The sequence goes on from CAMLIL010000092.1 coordinate 20,771, forward strand.
ACAGCACGCGCGCGCGCGTCAGCGCCGGTGTGGCCGCCCAGGACGGAAAGGCGGCGGCGGCGGCGGCCACCGCCGCATCGACCTCCTGCGCCGTACCAAGCGCCACCCGGGCGCACGGCGATCCGATGGCCGGGTTGTACACGTCGGCGTACCGGCCGCTGCGCGTGTCGGCCTTGTGGCCGTTGATGTAATGCGTGATGGTGTCGAGATCGCTCATGGAATCAGTCCAGGTTTTTCAAAATGGTGGCGAGCTTGCCGATCAACTCGTCGACGTGCGCCTTCTCGATCACCAGCGGCGGCGACAGGGCGATGGTGTCGCCGGTGGTGCGGATCAGTATCCCGTCGGCGAAAGCCTGCTTGAAGGCGCCGAACGCGCGCGCGCCAAGCTTGCCGGGAATGGCTTCCAGTTCGACGCCCGCCACCAGGCCCAGGTTGCGAATGTCGATCACATGCGGCAGGCCTTTGAGCGAGTGCACCGCGTCGGCCCAGTAGCTTTCCATCGAGGCGGCGTGTTCGAGGATGTTCTGTTCCTTGAACACTTCCAGTGTGGCCAGCGCGGCGGCGCAGGCGACCGGATGGCCCGAGTAGGTGTAGCCGTGGAACAGTTCGATGCCGGGTGGCGCGTCCATGAACACGTCGTGGATGTGCGTCTTGGTGAACACCGCACCCATTGGAATGGTGCCGTTGGTGATGCCCTTGGCGCAGGTGACCATGTCCGGCTCGACGTCGAAGTAATCGAACGCGAACGGCGTGGTCAGGCGCCCGAAGCCGGTGATGACTTCATCGAAGATGAGCAGGATGCCGTGCTTGGTGCACAGCTCGCGCAGGCGCTTGAGATACCCTTTCGGGGGCACCAGCACGCCGGTCGATCCGGCCACCGGTTCGACGATCACGGCGGCGATGGTCGACACGTCGTGCAGGGCGATGATGCGTTCGAGTTCGTCGGCCAGGTTCATGCCATGTTCCGGCTCGCCGCGCGAGAACGCGTTCAGGGCCGGGTTGTGGGTATGCGGCAGGTGGTCCACGCCCGGCAGCATGGAGCCGAAGGTGCGGCGGTTGCCGGCGATGCCGCCGACCGAGATGCCGCCGAAGCCGACGCCATGGTAGCCGCGCTCGCGCCCGATCAGGCGGGTGCGCTCGCCCTCGCCGTGCGCGCGGTGGTAGGCCAGCGCGATCTTGAGCGCGGTATCGACCGCTTCCGAGCCGGAATTGGTGTAGAAGACATGGCCGAACTTGTGGCTGGTGTAGTCCATCAGCCGGTCGGCCAGGTCGAACGCGGCCGGGTGGCCCATCTGGAAGGTGGGCGCGAAATCG
>CAMLIL010000093.1 GCA_946480015.1 uncultured Oxalobacteraceae bacterium
TCAAGCTGCTGCGCGGCCTGCCGGCCTACCAGAAGGTGCCGATCCTGATGCTGACGACCGAGTCGTCCGACGAAATGAAGCAGAAGGGCCGCGCGGCCGGCGCCAACGGCTGGCTGGTCAAGCCCTTCGATCCGCAGCGTTTGATCGAAGTGGTCAAAAAAGTCATCGGCTAATGCGCTGTGGGTGAAAGCACCAGTAATGATGTATCGAGATTCTGACGGAGCCTTACCATGACCATCGATATCAGCCAGTTCTACCAGGTCTTCTTCGATGAAGCCGAAGAACTGCTGGCCGAAAAAGAGCGCCTGCTGCTCGCTGTCGACATCAGTTCCCCCGATCCGGAGGACCTGAATGCGATCTTTCGCACGGCGCACTCGATCAAGGGCGGCTCGTCGACCTTCGGTCTGAACGACATGACCGAGGTGACCCATGTGCTCGAGTCCCTGCTGGACCGCATCCGCAAGGGCGAAATGGCGCTCACCTCGGAGCACGTGGACGCCTTCCTGGCCGCCAAGGACATCCTCAAGATGCAGCTGGACGGCCACCGCAACGGCGCGCCGGTCGACCAGGATGCCGTGGCCAATGTGCGCATGATGCTGCAGGAACTGTCGCAGGATCTGGTGCCGGTCGCAGCGCCGGTCGTCATGCCATCGTTCGTGCAGACCGAAGTCAAGACCAGCGTGGGTCCGGGCGGGCGGCGTTTCCGCATCGAGTTCCCCAAGATCGAGCAGCGCGACATCGGCGCGCTGGCGGCCGAACTGGGCCTGCTGGGGCGGGTCTCGGTGGTGCCGCTGGGCGGCGACCAGCACGCCATCACCGTCACCACCCATGAATCGCTCGACGACATCATGGCGATCTGCTCGTTCGTGCTCAACCCCGAAGACATGAAGATCTTCGAGGCGCCCGCGCTCACGCCGGAACAGCAGGCCATCGAGGACAAGGCGCGCGCCAGGATCGAGAACGAGCAGGGCTACGGCTTCTTCGATCCGCTCGAACCGGCCGTGCCGGAGCCGGCGGAAAGCGACGACGACCGCGGCTACGGCTTCTTCCAGCCGATCGAACTTATCCGCGCCGCCGCCGGCATCACCGATGCGCCGGCGGCGCCGGTCAAGGTGGCCGCGCCGGTGCGCGCCGAACCGCTGGAAGTTACCGAAGTGGCGGCCGACAAGAAGGCCGCCAAGAAGGAAGACAGCAAGGCCGGCGTGCCGGGCGCCGAATCGTCCTCGATCCGCGTCTCGGTCGAGAAGGTCGACCAGCTGATTAACCTGATCGGCGAACTGGTGATCACCCAGGCCATGATCGAGCAGCGCAGCGACGCACTCGATCCGATGGTGCACGAGCGCCTGCTCGGCTCGATCAGCCAGCTGACCCGCAATACCCGCGACCTGCAGGAAGCGGTGATGTCGATCCGCATGATGCCGATGGACTTCGTGTTCTCGCGCTTCCCGCGCATGGTGCGCGACCTGGCCGCCAAGCTGGGCAAGAAGGTCGATTTCATCACCAATGGCGCCGCCACCGAACTCGATAAGGGCCTGATCGAACGGATCGTCGATCCGCTCACCCATCTGGTGCGCAACAGCATCGACCACGGCATCGAAATGCCGGCCGCGCGGGTTGCCGCCGGCAAGACCGAAACCGGGCGCCTGTTCCTGTCGGCCGGCCATCAGGGCGGCAATATCGTCATCGAAGTCTCCGACGACGGCGGCGGCTTGAACCGCGAGCGCATCCTGGCCAAGGCCGCGCAGAACGGCCTGGCGGTGTCGGACACCATGACCGACAGCGAGGTCTGGCAGCTGATTTTCGCGCCGGGGTTCTCGACCGCCGAAACGGTGACGGACGTGTCCGGACGCGGCGTGGGCATGGATGTCGTCAAGCGCAATATCGCCGCGATGGGCGGCACGGTCGACATCCGTTCGGCCAAGGGCTTCGGCACCACCATCTCGATTTCGCTGCCGCTGACCCTGGCGATCCTGGACGGCATGTCGATCCGGGTCGGCGAGGAGGTCTACATCCTGCCGCTCGGCTTCGTGGTCGAGTCGCTGCAGCCGGCGCCGGAAGACATCAAGGATATCTCCGGCAAGGGCCGGGTGATCAAGGTGCGCGGCGAGTATCTGCCGCTGATCCCGCTGTACCAGATGTTCGACATCCCGCCGCGCTTCACCAATCCGTGCGAGGGCATCATCGTGATCCTCGAGTCGGAAGGGCGCAAGGCCGGCCTGTTCGTGGACGACCTGGTCGGCCAGCAGCAGGTGGTGGTCAAGAACCTCGAATCGAATTACCGCAAGGTGACCGGCATTTCCGGCGCCACCATCCTCGGCGATGGCGGCGTGTCGCTGATCCTGGACGTGTCGGCGCTGATGCGCTCATCGCGCCAGCTGACCGACGACGCCATTTTTTCGTAAGCCGCGCTTACCCCTAAACCCATTTGTGTCCCACCCAATTTAAATAGGAACCACACTATGTCTACTCAACTCAGCAAACAAGCCGATGTCAAGGACGGCGCCGGCAGCGAGTTCCTGGCTTTCACGCTCGGCTCGGAAGAATACGGGATCGACATCCTGAAAGTGCAGGAAATCCGCGGCTACGAAGCGGTCACGCGCATCGCCAACGCGCCTGAATTCATCAAGGGCGTGATCAACCTGCGCGGCATCATCATTCCGGTGGTGGACATGCGCATCAAGTTCAACCTCGGCACGCCGACCTACGACCAGTTCACCGTCGTCATCATCCTCAACATCGGCGGGCGCATCATGGGCATGGTGGTCGACAGCGTCTCGGACGTGACCACGCTCACCCCGGACCAGCTCAAGCCGGCGCCGGAAATGGGCACCGCGTTCAATTCCGACTACCTGATGGGCCTGGGCACCATCGACGAGCGCATGCTGATCCTGATCGATATCGACAAGCTGATGTCGTCGGCCGAAATGGGCCTGGTCGACAAGCTCGCCGCCTGAGCGGCACTCACCTCTGCAAATTACAAGATTCGGGAGCGAACAATGCAGCTGCGCGACTTCAAGATTGGCACACGCCTGATTATCGGCTTTGGCAGCATCCTGCTGATCCTGGTGGCGATGGTCCTGATGACCAATGTGCTCGACATGAACAACAAGTCCTGGCTGCTTGGCCTGGGCGCGACCGGCGTGGTGCTGGGCGCGGTGCTGGCGACGGCGATCACCCGTTCGATCGTCGAGCCGCTGCATGCGGCCGCTGAAGCGGCGCGCACGGTGGCCGCGGGCGAACTGGGTGCGCATATCGACGCCGAAGGCAGCGATGAAATCGCCGACCTGCTGCGCGCCCTGAAGGACATGAACGCCAGCCTGGCCGCGACCATCGGCCAGGTGCGCAGCGGCACCGAGACCATCAGCACGGCGTCGCACGAGATCGCCTCGGGCAACGCCGACCTGTCGGCCCGCACCGAAGCGCAGGCCAGTTCGCTGGAAGAAACCGCCTCGTCGATGGAAGAGCTGACCTCGACCGTCAAGCAGAACGCCGACAATGCGCGCCAGGCCAACCAGCTGGCGGTATCGGCCTCGTCGATCGCGGCCAAGGGCGGCGAAGTGGTGTCGCAGGTGGTCGACACGATGGGTTCGATCAAGGACAGCTCGCGCAAGATCGTCGACATCATCGGCGTCATCGACGGCATCGCTTTCCAGACCAATATCCTGGCGCTCAACGCGGCCGTGGAAGCGGCGCGCGCCGGCGAACAGGGCCGCGGCTTCGCGGTCGTGGCTTCGGAAGTGCGTAGCCTGGCCCAGCGCAGCGCCAGCGCGGCCAAGGAAATCAAGACCCTGATCGGCGACTCGGTGGACAAGGTCGACAACGGCAGCAAGCTGGTCGACGAAGCCGGCCAGACCATGGGCCTGATCGTCACCTCGATCCGCCAGGTGGCCGACATCATGGGCGAGATCACCGCCGCGACGCAGGAGCAGAGCCAGGGCATCGAGGAAGTCAACAACGCCATCGCCCAGATGGATGAAATGACCCAGCAGAACTCGGCCCTGGTCGAGCAGGCCTCGGCGGCCGCCGAAAGCATGCGCGAGCAGGCCGGCCTGCTGGGCGCCGCGGTGGGCGTGTTCAAGCTCTCGAGCGAGCAGCTGGCGGCCTTGCGCGCGCCGGTGGCGCGGCCGGCCGTGCGGGCGGTCAAGCCGGCCCCGCGCGTGGTGGCGCCCGTGCGTCCCGCCCCCGTGGCCAGCGCCGCGCCGGCGCCGGCGCCAGCGCCGGCAAAGAAGGTCGCTGCGGCGGCCGTCAGCGACGACTGGGAAGAATTCTGACGTTTCCCCCGGCCTGGCGGCCGGTGCATGCGGTAGAAGCGTAATAAAGAGGATAACAAGGTGCCGCAACATAAACAGGAAACTGTCAAAGAGTTCAATTTCACCCGCGGTGATTTTGAACGGGTCCGCGCGCTGATTTACCAGCGCGCCGGGATCTCGCTGGCAGACAGCAAGCAGGAGATGGTCTACAGCCGCCTGGCGCGGCGCCTGCGCGCCACCGGCATCGATTCGTTCAGCGATTACCTGAACGATCTCGAAGGCGGACGCCTGGGCCAGGAGTGGGAATCGTTCACCAACGCGCTCACCACCAACCTGACCTCGTTCTTTCGCGAGGCGCATCACTTCCCGCTGCTGGCCGAGCATCTGAAAAAGCTGCGCGACGGGCCGGTCACGATCTGGTGCTCGGCCAGTTCGACCGGCGAGGAACCGTATTCGATCGCCATGACCGCGTGCGAAGCGTTCAACACGCTCACCCCGCCGGTGCACATCATCGCCACCGACATCGACACCAATGTGCTGGCCACGGGAGAGAAGGGCGTGTACGGCATCGAGCGCATCGACAAGATGGCGCCCGAGCGCGCGCGGCGCTTTTTCCTGCGCGGTAAAGGGGCCCAGGAAGGCATGGTGCGGGTGCGGCCGGAACTGCGCCAGCTCGTCACCTTCAAGCAGCTCAACCTGTTGGCCGAGGGCTGGCCGCTGTCGGGCCAGTTCGATGCGATCTTCTGCCGCAACGTGATGATCTACTTCGACAAGGCGACCCAGCGCCAGATCCTGGCGCGCTTCGTGCCGCTGATGAAGGAGCACGCATTGCTGTTCGCTGGCCATTCGGAGAATTTCCTGTACGTGTCGGAAGCATTGAAGTTGCGCGGCAAGACCGTCTACGAGCTCGATCGCAGAGCGTCGTAAGGGGACTGGAGATGGCAATCGAACCGAGAGAACAATTCGCCACCAACGTGTATTTCGACCGCACGTTCGACTGCGACGCGGCCAAGATCCTGCCGGGCGAGTACTACTACACGCCCAAGGACATGCTGATCGTGACGGTGCTGGGCTCGTGCGTGTCGGCCTGCATCCGCGACCGCGTGACCGGCCTGGGCGGCATGAACCACTTCATGCTGCCGGACGGCGGCGGCGATGCCGGCAGCCCGGTCTCGGCCTCGATGCGCTACGGGACCTACGCCATGGAAGTGCTGATCAACGACCTGCTCAAGGCCGGCGCCAGGCGCGAGAACATGGAAGCGAAAGTGTTCGGCGGCGGCGCGGTGCTGCGCGGCTTTACCGCCATGAACGTGGGCGAGCGCAACGCCGCCTTCGTGATGAATTATCTGAAGACCGAGAAAATGCGGGTGGTCGCGGAAGACCTGAACGATATCTATCCGCGCAAGGTGTACTTTTTCCCGCGCACCGGCAAGGTGCTGGTGAAAAAGCTGATGCAGACCCATAACGACACCCTGGCCAAGCGCGAACTCGATTACGCGAAGCGGCTCAAGGTCGAGCCGGTGGGCGGCGATATCGACCTGTTTTGAAAGAATTGAGAGCGGCCTATATGAAGACCAAGGTATTGATCGTAGACGACTCGGCACTGATCCGCAGTGTGATGAGCGAAATCATTTCGAGCCAGAGCGACATGCAGGTGGTGGGCGTGGCGCCCGATCCGCTGGTGGCGCGCGAACTGATCAAGCAGACCAACCCGGACGTGCTCACGCTCGACGTCGAGATGCCGAAGATGGACGGCCTCGACTTCCTCGAAAAGCTGATGCGCCTGCGCCCGATGCCGGTGGTGATGGTGTCCTCGCTGACCGAACGCGGTTCCGAAATCACCATGCGCGCGCTGGAACTGGGCGCGGTCGACTTCGTCACCAAGCCGAAGATTTCGATCCAGAGCGGCATGCGCGAGTACACCGAGCTGATCGCCGACAAGATCCGCGCCGCCGCCAAGGCGCGCATCCGTCCGCGCACGCTGGCCGCCGGCGCTCCGACCACGGCGCTGCCGGCGCTGCGCAATCCGCTGACGTCGTCGGAAAAGCTGATCATCATCGGCGCCTCCACCGGCGGCACCGAAGCGATCCGCGAATTTCTCATGCAGATGCCGTCGGACTGTCCGGGCATCCTGATCGCCCAGCACATGCCGGAAGGTTTTACGACTTCCTTCGCGCGCCGCCTCGATTCGCTGTGCAAGATCAGCGTGCGCGAAGCCCAGGGCGAAGAGCGCGTGCTGCCGGGCCACGCCTACATCGCGCCGGGCCACTCGCACCTGCTGCTGGCGCGTTCGGGCGCCAACTATGTCACCCGCATCGAGCAGAGCGAACCGGTCAACCGCCACCGTCCATCGGTCGACGTGCTGTTCCGGTCGGCGGCGCTGGCGGCCGGTAAAAATGCAGTCGGGGTCATCCTCACCGGCATGGGCAAGGATGGCGCGGCCGGCATGCTGGAAATGAAGACCGCGGGGGCCTATAACTTCGCCCAGGACGAGGCTTCCTGCGTGGTGTTCGGCATGCCGCGCGAAGCCATTGCCATGGGCGGCACGCACGAAGTGGCGGCCCTGACCGCGCTGCCGGGCATGGTGCTTGGCTATCTTGCAACGCATGGTGCGCGTGCGTTGCGCGTTTGAGCCGAAAGGCGTTTATTTGCAGTTCGTTTGTTCGCCTCACGGCAACAAAAATGCTATGCTTAAGACTGCTTCCGCAGGACTGAAGCCTATCAATAACCACAGTAGAGAATCAACGGAGTAATTCATGGCTGATCCAAAGATGCGCTTTTTAGTAGTTGACGATTTCTCGACGATGCGCCGCATCGTCCGCAATCTGTTGAAGGAACTGGGTTACGCCAACGTCGACGAAGCGGAAGACGGCGTGATGGCGCTGGCCAAGCTGCGCAGCGAGCCATTCGACTTCGTGGTCTCGGACTGGAACATGCCGAACATGGACGGCTTGACGATGCTCCAGAACATTCGTGCCGACCCCACGCTGGCCAAGTTGCCGGTGCTGATGGTGACGGCCGAAGCGAAGAAAGAAAACATCATCGCCGCCGCCCAGGCGGGCGCCAACGGTTATGTGGTCAAGCCGTTCACCGCCGCCACGCTCGACGAAAAGCTGAACAAGATTTTCGAAAAACTCGAAAAAGTCGGAGCCTGAGATGGGCGAGCACAGCGCCGACAGCGCGGTCCATCTGGGCAGCGCATCGGGAGAGCCGGGCACGCACGACGAATTTCTGAGCCGTATCGGCCACATGACGCGCGCGCTGCACGACAGCCTGCGCGGCCTTGGCCTCGACAAACTGATTGAAAAGGCGGCCAGCGACATCCCCGATGCGCGCGACCGCCTCGATTACGTGGCGCGCCTGTCCGAACAGGCCGCACAAAAGGTGCTCAACGCCACCGACGCGGCCGCGCCACTGCAGGACAGCATCGACGGCAACGCCGCCGCGCTGAGCGCGTCGTGGCAAGCCCTGCTGAACGCGCCCGGCACCACCGATGCCCAATGGCGCGCCCTGGCGCAACAGACCATCGACCAGATGGGCGAAGCGCGCCAGCACACCAGCGCCACCAGGAGCCATCTGATGGACATCATGATGGCGCAGGACTTCCAGGATCTGACCGGGCAGGTGATCACCAAGGTCACCACCATCGCCCAGAACCTGGAACAGCAGCTGGTGCAGATGCTGGTCGATTTTGCGCCGGCGGACGTCAAGCGCGAATTCGACAATGGCCTGCTGAACGGGCCGCAGATCAATCCCGAAGGCAAGAGCGACGTGGTCGCCGATCAAAGCCAGGTGGACGATCTGCTCGACAGCCTGGGTTTCTAAGCTGCGCGGCGGCCCGTCCCTGCGCCGCGCCTGATCATCGGCCCCACCTCGCGAACCTACAATGCACGAAACAAATTTCATCGTCCGCGAACCGTTGCTCGATCCGAAGCAGCGCGTGATCGGTTACGAATTATCCTGGCAACACCATAACAATCAAGTCGTCACCGACGACGACCTGGAAGCGCTGATCAGTTTTGTCGCCGAGAACGTCAATGACGACGAGCACGGCTGGCTGCTGCGCGACAAAATCCTGTTTCTCGACGCCGTGCCCGCGATGCTCTCGCGCGACGCGCTGTTCAACATGCCGCCCGAGCGCACCGTGCTGACCATGAAGGCGGCCGACCTGGCCGATCCCGACACCTTGTCGGCCGTGCAAGGCTTGCGCGCCGGCGGCGTGGGCATTTCGATCCGCGACGGCGACCTCAGCCACCTGGGGCGCAATCTGAACATCACCGCTTCCTACGTCGAAGTGCGCTTTACCGGCGCCGACGTGGCTGCGCAGGCACGCGCCTTTGCGGCCGGCAAGCAGGCATCGGTGCGCATGGTGGGCCGTCCGGTGGGGACCTGGGCCGATTTCGACGCCTGCGCCGCGCTCGGGCTGGATGCCTTTGTCGGCAAGCTGCACCTGACCCCGCGTCCGGGCAATGCCGTCAAGGGCATGAACCCGGCCCAGACGATCATTCTGCAATTGATGCAGATGGTGCAGGCCAATGAAGACATTCCCAAGATCGAGAGCGTGCTCAAGCGCGACCCTGCGCTGTCGTACAAGCTGCTGCGCTTCATCAACTCGGCGGGATTCGGCGCCACGCGCGAGATTCAGTCATTAAAGCAAGCCATTTCCATGCTGGGCTATGCGCCGCTGTACCGCTGGCTGACCCTGTTGCTGGCCACGGCCAGTACCAGCGGTTATTCGCCGGTGCTGATGGAAACGGCGGTGGTGCGCGGACGCCTGGCCGAGCTGCTGGGGCAGAAAGCCCTGCCGCGCGGCGAGGGCGAGAATCTGTTCGTGGCGGGCATGTTCTCGCTGCTGGACCGCTTGCTGGGCTTGCCGATGAAGGAAGTGCTGGACACGATCCAGCTGCCGGACGAAGTGGTCCGCGCGCTGCTCACCCGCGGCGGCATGTATGGGCCATATCTGGCGCTGGCCGAGGCCTGCGAGCTCAATTCGAACCTGGTCGCTTCGCTGGCCAAGGCGCTCAATATCGCGCCGGCGGATGTCAACAAGGCGCACTTGTCGGCGCTGGCCTGGGCGCAGAACGTCACCACCGGCGCATAAACGCTCGTCCCCGCTTGCGCGAGGACGACTATTCAGATCTCCAGATTGTCGATCAGGCGGGTGGTGCCCAGTTTGGCCGCGGCCAGCACCACCAGCGGCGCCTTCTGCGCCAGATCGCCGGCGCTCGGCGGCTGCAGATCGTTCTGTTTGCGAATCGAAATATAGTCCGGCTTCCAGCCACGCTTGGCCAGCTCGTCCATGGCCTTGTGCTCCAGCTGGAACACGTCCAGGTGGCCCGCGCGCACTTCCTCTGCCACCCAGTTCAGCGCGCGATACAGGGCCGGCGCCTGGGCCCGTTCCGCGTCCGACAGGTACATATTGCGTGACGATAGCGCCAGGCCATCATCGGCCCGGTAAGTCTCGGCCGCGATAATCTTGGTGGGCAGGGCAAACTGCCGGCTCATGTTCCGCACCATCATCAGTTGCTGATAGTCCTTCTTGCCGAACACGGCCACTTTCGGCTGTACGCAGGAAAACAGCTTGAGCACCACGGTGGTCACGCCATCGAAAAAGCCCGGGCGGAATTCGCCTTCCAGCGTATTGTTCAGATCCTGGGGCGGGCGCACGCGAAATTCCTGCGGCTCCGGATACAGATCCTTCTCGGTCGGGGCGAACAGCACGTACACGCCTTCCTTCTCCAGCTTCTCGACGTCGGCCTGGAAGGTGCGCGGATACTTGTCGAAGTCTTCGTTCGGGCCGAACTGCAGGCGGTTGACGAAGATCGACGCCACCACCGGATCGCCGTGCTTGCGCGCCAGGCGCATCAGCGACAGATGGCCTTCGTGCAGATTGCCCATCGTGGGAACGAAAGCCGTGCGCAATTGCCCGCTGAGCTGGTCGCGCAGTTCTTCGACGGAAGAGATGATTTTCATGAAGGTGTTTCCTGTTTCTAAAAAATGGGCAGCGCTTAAGCCGGAGAATACGCCAGCCGAACGTAAATCGGCGCAAATGGTTCTGCCTGAGTAATTTCGATCAGCGTTTCCTTGGCCAGCTCCAGCATCGCCACAAAGTGCACCACCACGATGGGCACCCCGTGCTTGCCCTGGAACAGTTCGCCGAACTCGACGAAACGCGCCGATTGCAGCTGGCGCAGGATCGAGGTCATGTGCTCGCGTACCGACAATTCCTGGCGGCTGATCTTGTGATGCTGGGTCAGCTTGGCGCGCTTGAGAATATCGATGAAGGCGCGCTGGATCTCGTCGACATCAACCTGGGGCCAGGTCGGAATATTGCTCTGCTCGACAAACAGCTGGGGCCGCACGAAATCGCGGTCGACCTGGGGAATGGCATTCAGGTCGTAGGCCGCCAGCTTGATCTGTTCGTATTCCAGCAGGCGGCGCACCAGATCGGCGCGCGGATCGCCCGCTTCGTCTTCCTCGGCCTTGCGTTGCGGCAGCAGCATGCGCGACTTGATCTCGATGAGCATGGCCGCCATCAGCAAATATTCGGCCGCCAGTTCCAGATTGTGCACACGGATCTGGTCGACATATTGCAGATATTGCAGGGTGACCTGCGCCATCGGAATGTCGAGGATATTGAAGTTTTGCTTGCGGATCAGGTACAGCAGCAGGTCGAGCGGACCTTCGAAGGCATCGAGAAAGATTTCGAGCGCGTCGGGCGGGATGTACAGGTCGCTCGGCATGCGCAGCAGGGGTTCGCCGTACAGGCGGGCAATGGCCTCGCCTTCGGGGGCCGCTACTGCCGCTTGCTCGGGGACGGCGGCGACACCCTCTGTCGCCGCCTGGTCTGGCAACATGGTCTTGGCCGAAAGATCAGAGCTTGCTTTGGTACACGTAGGCGTTCTGCTTGACGCGCGATTCCGCCGCTTTTTCCTGCTCGGTCAGGCTGACCGGCGCCTTGTCCCACAGCAGGGCGCGGCCGGCGCGCTGGCCTTCCTCAAGATGCGGGCGCTTGGCTTTGAGCTCCTTGATGAACAAGGTGTGCTCGGATTCGTACATGGAATGTTGTTTCGACAGTTTCATTGATGAACTCGGAAGGAATGAAGCGAACAGCCTATTTTACCGCGCCGGCCGGTTCCGGCGGGAAATCCCGCCGGACGGCCTGGGGCTTAAGGATGCAGGGCGTTGAGCTGACGGGCAATGATGTCGTGATTGAGCCACAAGGTCGGGCCGATTTCCTCGGCGGCGCCGTGGAACATCAGCGGGCCGGCGCCTTCCAGGACCAGCGAACTGAGGTGATCGGTGATCAGCGCCTTGCGGTCCTTGTGCTTGGCGGTAATTTCTTCCGACGTGCCGATCATGATGTCGGCCAGCGCCGGAGTGTTGTCCATCGGCCAGGCGGCAAAGTTGCGGAAGGTGGCGCTGGTGGCATCGTTGTTGTAGCGCTCGATCTGTTCGAGAATGTCTTCCAGCTTGACGCCATCGGCCAGCAGGCCCTGGCAGATTTCCCATTGCTGGTCGGCCCAGGCGCCGCCGCCTTCGCGCTTCAAGGCTTTGAGCAGCGGGAACAGCGACAGTTCCACGCCGACGAAAATGTCGGACGAATTGGTACGGATTTCCGGGCAGTTGAACACGGTGGCGTGCACGCCCTGGGCCCAGGCGGCCTGCGCCACGCTTTCCAGGCGCATCTTGGCGTAGCCCTGGGTGTAATTGGTGTACGTTTGCCACTGGTACTGGTCGCCGATCAGGATTTCGGTGCCGTGGTAGCCGTAGGCCGTGTAGCGGGCGCTGCCGCCGGTGGCTTGCACGCGCGCGCGGATGGCGGCGCTGGCGCCAATCAGGTGCTGCAGCGTGTTGGCGGTGACTTCATCGAAGTTCATCAAGATCAGCTTGCCGAGGTCGCTGTCGAGCAGGGCGCGCGAGGACATGAAGCGCTCGCCGCGGCCCTTGTAGATGCGGTTGGCAATGGCCAGGAAGGCTTTGATCTTCGGAATGCCGCCGGCCATGGTGTGGGCGAAGAACACGTTGGCGCCGTCCGGCACCAGCTTGTCGATCTCGCTCATGGCCTTGGCGGCCGACTCGCTGAAGCGGCGCACGCCGGCCTGGCGGCAGGCTTCGATCTTGTCCCAGTCGAGCTTATCGTCCTGCCAGCTCTTGAGGGTAATTCCCGACAGCATCTCGGTCGGATTCTGCCCGCCCTCCGGCGCGTCCATGTCGAAACCGGCCATCAGCGGCACATTGATGATGCGTCCGCCCAGCTTTTCCTCGGCTTCCGCATGCTCTTCCGCGGTCAATGCACGCAGGCCATTGTTTTCGTCGCGGCGGCCCACCGTGATGCCGACGATCGTCATGCCAGCCTTGCGGGCTTCATCGATCAGGCCGTTGACATAGCCGCGTCCAAACAGTTCGCCGAACAGGACGAACACGTCGCCCTTGCGAAACGGATTGGCCGTTGGAATGTGCCTCAGGGAAGTCAGTTCGGTCATAAGTAGCTACCACTCAAAAAGGTGAGAAGGATCGGACGCTGCGGTCCGCCGCCTATCGTGCGGGATATAGTGTTTTCGTTTCATTCAACGAGCTAAGCGCGACATTATAACGCTCGTGCCCGCCGCGCAATTAGCGCAGTTGCCGCCGCATGACTAGCGGCGGCGGTTCCGCCGGGTTGGCGTGCGAATATTCCAGTTCTTCGGCCAGTTCGAAGCCAAAGGCGGCATAAAAATCGAGCAGCTTGGGCTGGTCGCTGCGCACCGCCAGGCGCAGTTCACTGACCGCGCTTTCGTGGGCCTGGTGGATGACCGCCTCGAGCAGGTGCTGCGACAGATTGGCCCCGCGGCAATGCGGCAGCACGCCCATGCGCGCAATTTCCCAGATATCCGGTTCGTGATCGAGCGGCGCGAAACGCACCGAGCCGACCGCCTCAAAGTCCTGCAGCAGCAGGAAGGCGCCGCCGCGGCGCAAATCGTCGGCCACGCGCGCCAGGGTTTCCGTGTGGCCGCTGGAACTGGCGGCCACCTTGCCGGCCCAGGCCGCGCGGGTCAGGCTGACGATCAGGGGCGCATCCTCATCGGACGCGGCACGCACGACAATGGCCATGGCTTAACGAATGCGCATGCCCGGCTCGGCGCCCGGCCATGGTTCCAGCACGTACAGGCCCGGATTGGCTTGTTCATCCTTGGCCGAGGCGCACAGCACCATGCCTTCGGACACGCCGAATTTCATCTTGCGCGGCGCCAGGTTGGCCACCAGCACGGTCAGCTTGCCAATCAATTGCTCGGGCGTATAAGCCGCCTTGATGCCCGAGAAGACATTGCGCAGGCGGCCTTCGCCCACGTCCAGCGACAGGCGCAGCAGCTTGTCCGAGCCTTCCACCTGCTCGCAGTTGACGATTTTGGCGATGCGCAGGTCGATCTTGGTGAAATCGTCGATCTTGATTTCCGGCGCCAGTTCTTCGATGTCCGCGCCGGCCGGTGCTTCCGGGGCGGCAGGAGCGGGCGCGGCCACGGCTGGCTTGTCGAACAGGTCTTCGACCATCTTGGCGTCGACCCGGGTCATCAAGTGCTGGTAGGCGCCGATGGTGCGGCCGAGCATGGTTTCATACACTACCGCGCCGCGCGTATCGGCCCAGGACAGTTTGGCGTCGCCGAGGAACTCGGCCACCTTGGCCGCCACCTGGGGCAACACCGGCGCCAGCAGGATGGTCAGCTGGCGGAACAGGATCAGCGCGGTCGTGCACACGTCGTGCAATTCGGCGCTCTTGCCGGCATCCTTGGCCAGGATCCATGGCTTGTTTTCATCGACATACTGGTTGGTGATGTCGGCGATTTCCATGATTTCACGCAGGGCCTTGCCATACTCGCGCGCCTCGAAATGGGCGGCGATGCCGGCCTGACGCTCGACGCCGTCGACGCTCAAGGCCTTGGCGACCCATTGCTGGGCCGTGGCCGACAGGCTTGGGGCCAGCTTGCCGTCGAATTTCTTGGCGATGAAGCCGGCGCAGCGGCTGGCGATGTTGACGTATTTGCCGATCAGGTCGCTGTTCACTCGCGCCACGAAGTCGTCGCCGTTGAAGTCCAGGTCCTCGACTTTGCTGTTGAGCTTAAAGGCGATGTAATAGCGCAGCCATTCCGGATTCATCTTCAGGTCCAGGTAGCGCAGCGGCGAAATGCCGGTGCCGCGCGACTTGGACATTTTTTCGTTGTTGACGGTCAGGTGGCCATGCACATTGACCTTCAGCTTGTCGATGACCGGATGGCCGGCGAAGTTCAGCATGGCGGGCCAGAACAGCAGGTGGAAGGAGACGATGTCCTTGCCGATGAAGTGCACCTGTTCGGTGGCCGGGTCGTTCAGCAGGGCGTCGAAGTCGATGCCTTGCTTGCTGCAATAATTCTTCAGGCTGGCAAGGTAGCCGACCGGCGCGTCCAGCCAGACGTAGAAAAACTTGTTCGGCGCATCGGGAATCGGGATGCCGAAATAGGGCGCGTCACGGGAAATATCCCAGTCGGCCAGTTTTTCGCCCGATTCGCCCAGCCATTCGGAGACCTTGTTGACCATTTCCGATTGCAGGCGGCCGGGCGTGTTCAGCCACTCCTTCAGGAAGCTGAAGCAGCGCGGGTCGGACAGCGCGAAGAAATACTGTTCGGACGGCTTGAGGATGGGCGTGGAACCGGTGAACACCGAGAATGGATTAACCAGTTCGGTCGGCTGGTAGGCCGCGCCGCACACTTCGCAATTGTCGCCGTACTGGTCCTTGGCGCCGCACTTGGGGCACTCGCCCTTGATGTTGCGGTCGGCCAGGAACATGCCTTTGACCGGATCGAAGAAGCGGTCGACGGTCTTGGTGACGATCAGGCCGGCATCGCGCAGCTTGCGGTAAATGCCCTGCGACAGCTCGACGTTTTCCGGCGAATCGGTCGAGTACCAGTTGTCGAAGGCGATGTGGAAGCCGTCCAGGTATTGCTGGCGGCCGGCGGCGATCTTGGCCACGAATTCCTGCGGCGTGATGCCTTCCTTTTCGGCCGCGATCATGATCGGCGTGCCGTGGGTGTCGTCGGCGCAGACAAAGTGCACGTCGCCATTGTTCTGCATTCGCTGGAAGCGCACCCAGATGTCGGCCTGGATGTATTCCATCATGTGGCCGATGTGAAAGGCAGCGTTGGCGTAGGGCAGGGCAGTGGTGACGAACAACTTGCGGGTCATGGTGAGTGCGCTTATCGAGGGTGTGAGTTGGACTTGCACAGGGCAATCCTCCATTTTACCAGCGCTTGCGCCTGCTGCGCAGTGGGGCCGTGACCAGACTGTCATCGTTTTGCGCTAAACTTCGGCATTACCTTCGGAGATTTTCAATGAGTATCACAGCAGAGAGCGTCAAGGATTCCTTGGCGGCAGTCGTCGATCCCAACACCCAGAAAGACCTCGTTTCGTCCAAATGTGTCAAGAATATTAAGATCGATGGCGCCGATATCGGCTTCGACGTCGAGCTCGGCTACCCGGCCAAGAGCCAGCTCGGGACCATCCGCGCGCTGGCCGAAGCTGCCGTGCAAGCCTTGCCGGGCGCCGGCAAGGTCAGCGCCAATGTGTATTCGCGCATCATTTCGCACACGGTACAGCGCGGCCTGAAAATCATGCCGAACGTGAAGAATATTATTGCCGTGGCCTCGGGCAAGGGCGGCGTGGGCAAATCGACCACCGCCGTGAATCTGGCGCTGGCCCTGGCAGCCGAAGGCGCCAGCGTGGGCGTGCTGGATGCGGATATTTACGGTCCCTCGCAACCGATGATGCTGGGTATTAGCGGCCGTCCGGAAAGCAAGGATGGCAAGACCATGGAGCCGCTGGAAAATCACGGCGTGCAAGTGTCCTCCATCGGTTTCATGATCGATCCGGACGAGCCGATGGTGTGGCGCGGGCCCATGGTGACCCAGGCGCTGCAGCAACTGCTGGAGCAAACCAACTGGCGCGATCTGGACTATCTGATCGTCGACATGCCGCCGGGCACCGGCGACATTCAGCTGACCTTGTCGCAAAAGGTGCCGGTCACGGGCGCGGTGATCGTCACGACGCCGCAGGATATCGCCCTGCTGGACGCGCGCAAGGGCTTGAAGATGTTCGAGAAAGTCGGCATTCCGATTCTCGGCGTGGTGGAAAACATGAGCACCCACATCTGCTCGAACTGCGGCCATACCGAAGCGATATTCGGCCATGGCGGCGGAGCCAGGATGTGCGCCGACTTTGGCGTGGAATTCCTGGGCGCGCTGCCGCTGACCCTGGCGATCCGCGAGCAGACCGATTCGGGCAAGCCGACCGTGGTGGCCGAACCGGACGGACCGATTGCCGCGACCTACAAGGACATCGCGCGCAAGGTGGCGATCAAGATTGCCGAAAAAGCCAAGGATATGAGCAGCAAGTTTCCCAGCATCGTCATCAAGAACGACTGAGCCGATGCGTTGTTATCGACCTTAAGCGGGGAGTTGGATGCCCGCGCTGGCGAGAATGTGTTTCATTCGTTGCCAGTGCGAACCCCGCCAGAACACGCCCTTGCACACATCGCAGGTCTGAAACAGCTCCTGCGTGTCCCTCACCTTGTCCGGCAACTGCCCGGCGATCAGGGCTTTATCGATGGTCCGCAGCGGTGCGTTGCAGCGCAGGCACAGGGTGAAGGGTTGCGCCGAGCGGGCCATGTCGAGCCGGCCTACCAGCTCGCACAGTTGGGCCGCCGCCTTCAAAGACCGGATGTAGCAGCCATGCGTGACCGCGCGCCGCTTGAGCAGGTCGCGGTCGCGCGTCAGCACGATCCTTTGCTCGTGTTCGGAATAAGCGGCCACCTCGGCATCGTCGATATGGTTGTCGTACAGCGTATCGAAGCCGGCCATGCGCAGCAGCCGCGCCAGCCCGCCCAGATGCGCATCGGCCACGAAGCGCAGGCTGCGCTGCGGCCGTTCACGTACGCGCAGCAGGGAGCGGATATCGAAGGTTTCGAACTTCGGATAGACGGACAGGCGGTCGCCGTCGCGCAGGATGACGTCGAAGCCGACCGAGTCGCCATTTAGCAGAATCAATTCCACTTCGGTATGCGGCACGCCCAGCGCTTCGATCATGTGCTTGGTGGTGGCGTCGCGCGCGCAGGCGCAGCTGAACGCCTGCTTGCGCCGCGCCGGCGGCAGGAAATCGTTGAGCTCTTCGTAAAAGCGGAATGTGGCGGTGACCATATCCCAAGCTTACCCCTAACGCTGTTCAACAACGATGTACGCGCCGAATTGGGCAATGTCGCGCGCCTTATTCGTGTCTTTACCGAGTTTTTGCAAATGGGATACTGCCAACAGAAAATGTGACATCAAGAAATTGAACGTAACATTTGTGTACTCCCTGCCACCACGCCGGCACCACGACGCTGTGCCCGGCCTTTCTGGATAAACTAGTAATGTTGAAAAACACTCTGAAAGTATTGCCCGCACTGATGGGCGCCGCAGCCATGGCCAATGCCGGCGCCGCCGTTCTCGAAGTCGGACCGGGCAAGCAGTTCGCCGCGCCCTGCGCCGCCTTTGCTGCTGCCGCGCCCAACGACACCATCGAGATCACCGGCAATGTCACCTATTCGGGCGACGTGTGCGGTATCTACCAGCGCAACCTGATCATCCGCGGCGTCAACGGCCGCCCGAAGATCGACGCGGCCGGCCGCAATGCCATGGGCAAGGGCACCTGGGTAGTGATCGGCAACAGCATCTCGATCGAGAACGTGGAAATGGTCGGCGCCAAGGTGCCGGACCAGAACGGCGCCGCACTGCGCCTGGAAGGGACGCACTTCAAGCTGCAGCGCAGCTTTATCCACGATAACGAAAACGGCATCCTGTCCGGCGCTAACCCGAACAGCGACATCCGCATCGAAACCACGGAATTCGGCCACAACGGGTATGGTGACGGGCGTACGCACAATCTCTACATCGGCAACGTGCGCAGCCTGTTCTTCCGCTATAACTATTCGCACGACGCCAACGTGGGGCACAACCTGAAGTCGCGCGCCATGACCAATACGATCCTGTACAACCGCTTCTCCAGCCTGGCGCCGGGCCAGACCGGTTCCACCGCGGCCGGCCAGCCCAGCTACGAGATCGACCTGCCCAACGCCGGTACTTCCTACATCATCGGTAATATCATCCAGCAGCCGGCGGCCAACCAGAATCCGTCGCTGATTGCCTATGGTGAGGAGGGTGCATCCAATCCGGGGCAAGACCTGTACGTGGTGAACAATACCTTCCTCAACGACGATACCGCGCGCGGCACCTTCGTGATGGTCGGTTCGGGCGTGACCAAGCCGGTGCTCATGCAAAACAACCTGTTGAGCGGCACCGGCACCGACAGCACCCAGGCCGGCACGGTCAGGAAGACCAATTTCCGTTCGATCGCGCCGGCCTTTATCAAGCGCGCCGCGTTCGACCTGCATCCGACCGATGCACTGGTGATCGGCGCGGCGACCGATCCGGGGGTAGCGCCGACCGGCGTGGTGCTCAAACCGATCGCCCAGTATCAGCATCCGGCCTGGGGCGAGATCCGTCCGGCCGTGGGCGCGCTCGATATCGGCGCTTACGAAGCCAGGACCCAGTAAGGCGCGCACGCCGAACTACCCCAAGCCCAGCCAGTAGCGCTGGGCTTTTTCGAAGACGGCCTCGCCCACCTTGGCCCCCATGGCGCGGCCGTCCAGGTCGGCCTTGGCGCAATGGATGCCGGCGTAGACCCGCGCGCAGCCCGCTTCGTTGGCCGCCCCGCTGAAGCTGGTCCACGCCAGGGTATTGTCTTGCGCGGGCAGGGCAGGGTCGTAGCGCAAGGTGCGCGCTTTCATCGTGACGCTGTGGTTGAAGACGTCGCTGCCGGTGAACTGCTTGAGCACCGTGGCGGCGGCCATGCTGAACGTGCTGTGTCCGGATACCTGGTCGGGGAAGGGCGGCGAGACGAAGCTGGGAAGCTGGTAGGGCATCCAGGTTTCGCCCGCGATGCTGGCCAGCCCCGCGGCCGGACCGTCCAGTCCGATGCCGACGATGCGTTTGCCGGCCATGAGGCGGCGTATCCCGGTAATCGGGCGCGAGGAAACGTAGGCGCGTTTGGTGTCCCACGCGGCGATGCCGGCGTCGTGCAGGGCGTGCGACAGAACGAAGAACAGTTTGATGTCGGCATCGTCATCGTGGTGGTCGCGCTGGGACACGACTTGCGCGAACTGGGCCCAGTAGCAGGGCGGCAGCTCGCCGCTGACGCCGCCAGCCCAGAAGTCGGCCATGACTTTCTGCGCTTCCGTCAAACCTTGCTGGACTTCGAGGACATGCTCCATCTGGGCCGTGAACTCCGCGCTGGCGAAGGGCGCAGGCGCGGGGGCGCGAAACTGGCTGCCGCTGGTGAGGGCGAACGGCACGACCAGGCCCCAGAAGGGCAGCAGGTAGGGCGCGGTCTTGATGGTGCCGCTGGCGTCCCGGTAGCTCAGGGGCTGCCAATGGTCGGGGTCGGGAATCTGGCTTGGTGCTGCCGGTTCGCCCACCAGCATGGGTGGATTGGTGGGCGCGAAGCCGCTGTAGTCGGCATACGGGATGCCGCCGGGCGTGAGCGTGCCGAGCTGGTTGGCGCCATCGTCGTGAAAAAAGTCCAGCGCGGCTTGCGCGGCGCTGGCGCCAACGCTGCCGGCGGCATCGGCCGGGCTGTAGCCCAGCTTGGCAAGTTGCGCGTCGAAGGCGGGTTTCTGGGTCGGGAACTGGTCGAGCAGGGCGATGTAGGCGGCAACGCTGAACGCTTGCCTGCGGTTGGCCGCAGTGCCTTCCTCCGCGGGGCGGCGCAGCGAAGTGCCGCTGTGCACGCCGGTGGCGTGCGCATCGTGGGCGGCCCAGGCGTCATACATGGCGCTGTGAACCACGGCGAGCGAGCGCGCCGCCGCCGGCGGGCTGGCGTTGGTGTCGCGAATGGCTTGCAGGGTGGCGTTATTCCAGCTGACGACGGTGCCGCTGGTGGCAGGCGCGAACGTGGAGCCGGCATCGTCGCTGCCGCCGCCGCCGCCGCAGGCGCTCAGCGATGCGCCCAGTGCGGCCGCGCTGCCCAGTCTTAGAAAGGTTCTTCGTTCCATATGTTCTCCTTGTGATGGACCCGGGCTTTCAACCGGAAAGCTGGCGGATGCGCGCCGTGGCCGCATACGACCGAGTATCCGCAGGGAGAATGGCTGGGTATTGAGGACCCTCACCGCGCCCGGCGGCACCTATGGCGGCAAAACGTGTCGCTGCCCTGGCATGGACGAGGCTGTAAAATGGCGGCTTTACCTCTTACGAGCTTTGCCATGACCGTCGTTCGCACCCGTTTCGCTCCCAGCCCCACCGGCTATCTCCACCTCGGCGGCGCCCGCACCGCCCTGTACAGCTGGGCCTTCGCGCGCCACTTCGGCGGCACCTTTGTCCTGCGCATCGAGGACACCGATCTGGAGCGCTCGACCCCGGAAGCGGTGCAAGCCATCCTGGACGGCATGCAGTGGCTCGGCCTGCACCACGATGAAGGTCCGTTCTATCAGATGCAGCGCATGGACCGCTATCGCGAAGTGATCGGGCAGATGCTGGAAGCGGGCACGGCCTACCTGTGCTATTCGTCGCCGGAGGAAGTCGAGGCGATGCGCGAGCGTATGCGCGCGGCCGGCGAAAAGCCGCGCTACGACGGTACCTGGCGCCCTGAACCCGGCAAGACCTTGCCGGCCGTGCCGGAAGGGCGCAAGCCGGTGGTGCGCTTCAAGAATCCGCTCGACGGCGAAGTGAGCTGGGACGACGTGGTCAAGGGCACCATCACCATCGCCAACAAGGAGCTGGACGATCTGGTGATCGCGCGCCCGGACGGCACGCCGACCTATAACTTCTGCGTGGCGGTGGACGATTGGGACATGCAGATCACCCACGTGCTGCGTGGCGACGACCATGTCAACAATACCCCGCGCCAGATTAATATCCTGCGCGCCATCGGCGCACCGCTGCCGCTGTACGGGCACCTGCCGATGATCCTGGGTGCCGACAGCGAGAAGCTGTCCAAGCGGCATGGCGCGGTCAGCGTGATGGAGTATCCGGCCAAGGGCTATCTGCCGGAAGCGATGCTCAATTACCTGGCGCGCCTGGGCTGGAGCCATGGCGACGATGAAGTGTTCTCGATGCAGCAGTTCTGCGAATGGTTCAATCTCGACCACCTGACCCGTTCGGCGGCGCAGTTCAACAACGAGAAGCTGGCCTGGCTGAACAACCATTACATCAAGCAGGCCGACAATACCCGCCTGGCCGACCTGGCCCGTCCGCTGATGACGGCGCAGGGCGCGCAGTTCGAGGGGGCGCCCGACCTGGCCACCGTGCTGGCCTTGCTGAAGGAACGCGCCAACACCGTCAACGAACTGGCCGATGCGGCCATGCTGTTCTACCGCTCGCCGCAGCCTGACGCAGCCTTGATGACGCAGCACTTCACCGACGCCGTCAAGCCGGCGCTGGCGCAGTTCGCCGAACGTTGCGCGACGGTGGAGTGGAGCAAGGAAGCGCTGGCGGCCATGATCAAGGAAGTGCTGGCGGCAAACGGCATGAAGATGCCGCAGCTCGCCATGCCACTTCGGTTGATGCTTACCGGACAGCTGCAAACGCCGGCCATCGACGCGGTTCTGCAGCTGTTTGGCCGCGAAACCGTGCTGGCACGCGTGAACAACTATCTGTAATTTTTTTCGATTTGCCCTTTGCAGATCGGACATGCTGGGCTATAATTTTGCTTCTTCGCGATACGGGGGTATAGCTCAGCTGGGAGA
>CAMLIL010000094.1 GCA_946480015.1 uncultured Oxalobacteraceae bacterium
AGCTCGACCAGGCCGAGCTGGCCATCGCGCACACCCACCATCACGTTGGCGGCGCGCACGGCGTGGTGGGTGATGTGGGCGACATGCAAGTCCGCCAGCGTGTGCGCCAGTTGGGCGGCAAGCCGCAGGCAGTCCGACAGGTCGAGACTGCAGTGTGCAAGCACCTTGTCTAAGGATTCGTCGGCGACATTGCATATCGATGGACATTCCTGCCCAGCGCGGAGGATGTCGGAGGTCACGGCAGGTGTTCCTGCATAATGTCGAGTGCCCTTAACGAATGCCTTCCGCTGCCATGCTGGCGGGGGAAAAATAGCTTTCAGGGATACGCCCAATGGCCTGGTATTGGTATTGCCCCTCGTTGAGAAGACTGGACATGCTATATGCGCCTTGCCGGAGATCATAGATCACGAACGGCGTCACCGTTACCGCCGGCAGTTCCGGCGCGATGAAGGGGAAGCTGCTGGAGGTGTGCCACAGTTTTCCGCTGGCATCCCAACCATCGGCCAATACCGCCAGCCACGTGTCCTCGTCAACATAGAAGCGCCGTTTGGGCAGGGCATGACGCTTGCCTGGCGCAAGCGTCGCCTCCACCACCCATACGCGATGCAATTCCCAGCGCACATGGTCCGGATTCAGGTGGTGGGGCCCCATCACCTGGCTCAGTTTTTGTGCGTAGAACCGTTGGGTGTTATACGGGATAAACATCTCCTTCTTGCCCAGCAGCTTCCAGTTGTAGCGGTCCACCGCGCCACTGAAGATGTTGCCTTCATCGTAGAAACTCAAACCCGAGGTCAGGAAACTCGGATTGTCATAGGCGATAAAAGGAGCGCGCCGCACCCGGCGCTGCCCCACGAGATACACCCATGTCTGGCGGTCCAGCTTATTGACCGGTTCGTGGATCAAGCCACCCTCACCGGCCTTCAAAGGCGGCCCTGTGGTGGTTTGCCTTCCCATCGCATAAATTCCATTGAAGTGGTCGGGCGAGCCGTCGTGGAAGTAGTAGGGATACTGATAGAAGAGCCTTCCCGCAGTGGCCAATTCTGGTTTTCCGCCGCCGATCACGACATAGGTTCCAAAATCATATCGGACAGATTCTCCCTTCCAGACATGCAAGTGATTGGTGATCACTTCAACGCCGTTTTGGGGGATGGGAAAAGGAATGCCGCCATAGGCGCCATCGACCGACACGCCGTTGTTGCTGAGTTTGGCGCGCGTCGCATTCTTGAAGGTATTATCGTAGAGCCACTGCGGTGCTGCCGCCGTGCGATGCGTGGGATACACATCGAGCCGGTAGGTGGGGTAGCGCCGTAGCAGGGCTTGCACGCCATCGGACAATTTGTCGGCGTACTGTTCCATGTTGCTGGCGGTGATGCGGAACAGCGGCTTTTCGTCGGCGAACGGATCGGGCCGGGTCTGCCCGGATTGATACCCGGGCCATACCTTGGTATAACCGCCCTCCCATGCCGGGATGGTGCCGTCCCGGTTGCCGGCCCGCTCGGCGCCGAGCGGGGTCAAGGTCGATTTGAGTTTGCTGGCTTGCGCAGCGCTGACGGCCGCAGTGGCGGATGGATGTGCCGCGGCCAATGGCAGGATCAGCATGGCGGCCGCGATTGCGCGGGTGAAGGTCATCTGTGTCTCCTCTCTTCAGGGCATACCCTACGGCCCCAGTGGCTTAGACTGCGAAAAAACTAAAACGTGCGCTGCACTGACAGAGAAATATTGTCCCGGTCCGACAAGGGTTGGCGCGATTCAGGCCCCAGATAGGTGGTGAAGCGCAGGGTCGCAGTCCAAATTTTTCGATACTCGCCGCTGAGGCCAAGGCTGAGACTGCCCGTCTTGTCGCCATTGAAGGCAGCGGCAGGCGATTTTCCCTTGGGGTTGTAGCTCAGCGAAACCGGCACGTTCAGATCCAGATTCGGCAAGACCTGAAAATAGGATGGCGTGAAATTGACGGAGAAGCCCCAGGCGTTGCGCTCGCGGCCTGGGTCGAGCATACCGGCATTCCTGGTGACGCTGGTGCGGCGCACGGCGCCCACTTCAGCCGAAACCGTGCCGGACGGCCACCATGCGGTTGACGGCAAGGGATAGACAACGGACACCTGGGCATGCACCGTATTGCCAATCGCATACAAGGGATTGTCACTGTTATCGGCCGGGCTGCCCGGCGCCACCGACAAGGCCCTGCTGGCCAAGGGAGTATGGCGCCGCACGTGCAGCTCGCCCGCCACGTTGGCAGTGCCAAGCTGGGTCGAGAAGCTTGCGCCGATCAGCCGGATGTCTTCGGGGTAGGCCAGGAAATAGGTAGCGGACTCCGGCGCCAGATAGACCTGGGGAACTTTTTCGTGGAAGCGCAGGTAATACAGGCCGAAATCGGTGGCAAGCGTCTCGGCGCGGTAGCGCGCTGCCAGGCCCCATTGCCCATGGTCGCGCGCTGTCAGGTCGGCGCCGCGGAACAGCGCGGCACCGGGCCGCCTTGCCAGCAGCAGACTCTCGCCGCCTGCATCGAGCAGGTCGGACGTGCTGAAATAACTACCCGCGCCGGGCACGCGTGTCTTGCGCCATTTGTATTGATAATATCCGGCAAAGTCCAGCGTGGCGCTGGGCCGCACATCGACCGAGACTTGCTCGACCGGCAGGAACAACTCCTTCGCTTGCGAACCAGGGACCGATTGCGCCTTGATCGCATCCAGCGGAGCCTGGGCATAGGAAATCCCGTTGGTGGCCAGCAGCAGGCTCTCGCCCCACAGCAAGGTGTGTTTGCCTGCCCGGAAGCTCGCCTCCATATCGGCGATATGGCCGTTGCCAAACACTAAAGCGTCCAGGATTTCGGCCCGCTTCCCATGCAACTTCCTGGTTGCCGCCGTAAACTCGTTGTGCGGCACGCTGAACGCATTCACGGTGGCGGGAGAATCGTTATTGTTCGACCGGTTGTACACCGCGTCGTACCACGCCGCGCCGCTGACCCGCATGCCCACATTTTTATAGGTGAGATCGAATTCGGACAGCAGATCGGCGCGATTCGATATCAAGCCGGTATTGAAGTTGCGGTTACCATCATCACCGTTGAGATTGGCGAGCAATGCCGGCGACTGGTCCTTGACCCGCCAGCCGGCGCTGTACTTGACCGTGTTGTCCCAACGCGCCTTCAGATCCTCATTGCCGGTCTTCAGTTCGACCGCCCATGCCGCCGGCGCCAGGGCCACATACGCCATGGTCGATGCGAGTCCCCCAAGCGCCATCGCCACCCCGCGATGAAGCTGTTCCAGTTGTCCGCCACGATGTGTATTCATCTCAAATCCTTACGGTTTGACAGTCGGTAAATGCGTGTGGCCGCTGTGGCGTGCGCTCTCGGAGCGCAACAACACGCTGGCCAGCGCCGGCAACAGCATCAGCGCGCCCAACAGGTTCCAGACGAACATGAAGGCAAGCAGGATGCCCATATCAGCCTGGAACTTAATCGGTGAAAAGGCCCAGGTTCCTACGGCAATTGCCAGGCTTATGCCTGTGAATACCATGACTCTGCCGGTGAACAGCAGCGACCTGTAATACGCCTGCGGCAAGCTCATTCCGGTGCGCAACCGGGTCAGCATCACGGAGAGCACGTACAGCCCATAATCGACTCCGATACCGACGCCAAGCGCGATCACTGGCAAGGTGGCGACCTTGACGCCGATGCCGAGCATGACCATGAGCGCTTCGCACAGGATCGAGGTCAGCGCCAGCGGCAGGATGGCGCACAGCACCGCCCGCCACGAACGAAAGCTGATGAAACACAGCACCGACACTGCGCAGTAGACCAGTCCCAACATCAGGAGGTTGGATCGCTGGACCACGATATTGGTTGCAGCCTCAATGCCCGCATTGCCTGCTGCGAGCAGAAACCTGGCGTCGCCCGCATTGTTTTGCCTGGCGAAGCGCTCGACCGTGGCGCTCACGCGCCTCAAGGTATCGGCCCGATGGTCCTTGAGGTACACATACAGCGGGAGCAGGTCGCAGTTCTGGTTGATCAGCTCGCGCGGCGCATTGCCGGTGACGGCGTTCAGCACGGCCTGATTGCGGGGCAGGTCGTACCATTTGGCGTTCCCCTCGTTCATGCCGACAGCCGACCGTTTCGCCAGCCCGGCGAACGACTGCGTGGACAGGACGCCCGCGACCTGCTGCAAGCGCCATTCCAAGGCATCGGTTTGCGCCAGCACGCGATAGTCCGCACACTTGTATTGCGGCGTTGTCACCATCACGACCAGAATATCGCTGCTGGCGGCATAGTTGGCGACCATAAATGCGTTGTCGCGGTTATAGCGGGAATCAGGCCGCAGTTCCGGCGCGCCCGGATCCAGGTCGCCGATGCTGAGGCGGTGACTTTCCGCCAATCCCACACTTCCCAGCAAGGCCGCCGCGACCAGTACGATGGCCGCGCCCTTCGTCCGGGTCAGCAACACCAGCGCTTTCCAGGGCGCCCCCGTGCGCTGGGCGGCGGGTATGCCACGCGGCGCGGCAAGCGCATTGGCGGGCGCCTCGGCCAGTTCGGTGGCGATACTTCTGCGCGCAGCGGCAAGGCTGACTCCGCAGTAGGACAGCAGGACCGGCAACAGCACCAGGTTGGTAAAAATCAGCAGTGCCACCCCAAGGCTCGCGGCCAGCGCCAATTCCTGGATCGCCTTGATCGGAATCAGCGTCAGTACGGCGAACCCTACCGCGTCCGCCATCAGTGCCGTCAGGCCGGCCACGAACAAGCGTCGGAAGCAATAGCGTGCGGCCACCAATCGATGGGTGCCGCGCCCGATATCCTGCATGATCCCATTCATTTTTTGTGCACCGTGGCTCATGCCGATCGCAAAGACCAGGAAGGGCACGAGCACCGAGTACGGGCCGAGCGGATAGCCAAGCAAGGACAACAGTCCCAGCAGGCAGACCACTGCGGCCAGCGAACAGCACACGACCAGCAAGGTGCTGCGTACGCAGCGGGTATGCCAGTAAAGCAGTGCGCTGGTAATCAGGATCGATATGCCGAAGAACGACAGCAGGGAGCGCAGCCCTCCGATCAGATCGCCCATCAGCTTGGCAAAGCCGGTGATGTGAATATGGATGGAACCGGTCTGATACTTGCCGCGGATTGTTTCCAGTGCGTCGGCAAAGCGCTTGTAGTCAAGCGCTTTGCCAGTCTCCGGATCCTCGCTCAGGAGCGGCACCAGGATAATGGAAGAGCGGTAGTTGGCGGCCACCAGCTGACCGATCTCGCCTGATCGTTCGATGTTGGTGCGCACCTGCGCGATGCTGGCCGCGGAACCGTCGTAAGTGTCCGGCACCACCGGGCCGCCGTCGATGCCCTCTTCGGTGACGGCCGCCCAACGGACCGCCGGGGTCCACAGCGATCTCATGTAAGCGCGATCGACCCCGGCGAGCAGGAACACCTCGTCATTGATCCTCCGCAGCGATTCGAGATAGGCCGCATCGAAAATAGTGCCTGCGCGCGTTTCCACCGCGATGCGAACCGCATTCCCCATCCCATACAGATTTTCTTTGTGGGCAAGGTAGTTGACGATATACGGGTGCCCGGTGGGAATCATCTTTTCGAAGCTGGCACTGAATTGGAGCTGAAAAGCGTTGATCCCGAGCGTGATGAAGGCAAACAGGCAAAGCAGCAGCCCGCCCAGGCGATGATTGAAAATCAGGCGTTCCAGCAACGAGCCGGAGTGCCGGTCGAACTCATCGAGGCGCGCGCAGACGGGGTAGTCGACCAGGGATCGCGCCGACATGCTGTTATCCCCGCGCCATGACGACTTGGCTGGCTTCAAGATAGGGCTTGATGGCCCTGGCATAAAACAGCATCGCGACGGCCATGGCGGATGTCGAAACCGTCAGCGCAAGCCGCAGCCCATCCTTACCCGCGAACAGCATCAGCGCATCGCTCAACATGCCGACGGCAACCGGACCGAGACCGAAGCCGAACATTGTATAGAAAACGACGTACACGGCATTGGCCAGCGCCCTGCGCTGCGCGGGTATGACATTGCTTATTGCCGCCACGCTGGAGGCGAATATCCATGAGGAGAAGAAACACATCAGGACGAAAAATATCATCCCCTGAGGAATATCCAGCGCCATGAATTGCATCCTTGTACCGGGCGGCCAGGCGAAATAGGCCAGCGAAGCCAGCATCGTGGCGCCGCTTCCGAACAGCGGCATGCCCAATTGCCATCGCGCGTCACGCTCGATCAGGCGCGTGCTCAGCCAGCCGCTCAACAAAACTCCGGCAATCATGCTGATGGGGAGAAGCGTGCCCGCCAGCAGACCAGCCTGCTTGAGCGCCATTCCGTGACTGCGTATCAGGAAACTGATGTTCCATGTGTTCACGCCGATCAACCAGAAAGAGGCGCAGCCATTGGCAATCATGATGTTCCTGAACGCCGCATTGGACAGGAGCCGGCGCAGGGTTTCCAGTAACGGTCCCTGGGCAGTGGCCGGCGTACTGTCCCACGTTCCGCGGCGCGGCTCCCGTACCGTCATCCACATGAGTAGCGCCATTGCCAGTCCCGGTAGCCCGGCAATAATGAACGCCATCCTCCAGCCATGCTGCGCTGCCATCCACGCCCCGCCGGCGGTCGCGAACAGCGTGGCAACATACGAACCGGTCGTCAACACGCTCATCGCCATGGAACGCTGCTTCTTGGGATAGTAGTCGGCAACCATCGCGAGCGCGGCGGGCGTGCTGCCGGCCTCGCCAATTGCAACCGCCATCCTGGCAAGCGCGAGCTGCCAGACGTTCATGACCAGACCGCAAAGAATCGTCATCGCGCTCCACAGCGCGCAGCAGGCGGCAAGAATGCGGCTGCGGTTGCCTTGATCGGCCAAGCGTGCGATGGGAATCGAAGCGGCCGCGTAAAAGAAGGCGAACCAGAGTCCGGCAACCCAGCCCATCTGCGTATCGGTCGCGTGAAACTCGTTCTTGATGGGTTCAAGAACGGCGCCGATCAGTGACCGGTCAATCGCGTTGCACATGACGACGAGCGTCAAAACGCCGAGCGAATAATGGGTCCGCCACGATATGGGTTTTGCCGTCATCACCGATCCTTGATCCATGTTCGGATTGACCGTGCGGACGGAGCAAAAGTTCAACCGGGCCGATTCCGATGCCGGCATGCGATGTGGCCGGTTTGGCGGCGCGCGGATTCTATCGCGCGTCCTGCGGATTCCCGCGCAAGCCATGTTCGTCGATGGCGGTTTTCCGCACTGAGCGCGCTCCGCCATCTAATTCGACAGGATTACAACTTAAGGTTTTCTTATGATTTACTAAATATTGTTTTAAGAACCTTGATGCGTAAGTACACCTATGATTCTTCCATCGCAGCCGGCGACGCAAGACGCCCTGAACAATCCGGCTTGATCAACACGAATCGGCACCAGGCCACAAGCACAAGGCAGTGGCTTTTACGCATGACACACCTCTCAAGGAACCTGAACATGACTTCTGTATTCAAAGTAATCGGCAGCGCGATGCTCGCCGGCGCGGCCCTCGTCTCCGTTTCCGCATCGGCAGCGGAGTTCCCGTTGAAAAGCGACGATCTCAACCTGAATCACCGCTATGTCACCGGCACCCACGGCGGTGGCTATCTGCAGGCACTGGCAAAGGATATCGGCGCGGTCCGCTACGTCGGCAACAACCAGTGGAGCAACCTGGTGTCCGATGGCGCCGATAGTACAGTCAATTCCAATCACCTCATCTACGGCAGGAAAGTGTATGCCATGGTCTCGGGCACCGTGGTCGGATGCTGGCGCAATGCTCCCGACAACGCCAAGGCCGGGACCAAGGATCCGGACGTCCTCAACTTCTATATCGGCGTGGCCGGCAACCATGTCTGGATCAAGACGGACGACGGGATCTACGCGCTGCATGCGCACATGATTCCCGGTACCATCCCGGCCGCCATCTGCCCGCACAATCAAACCAGGTTCAGCTCGCCGAGCTCGAGCGGCTGGATCGCACCTGAAGCAGCGGTGAGCGGCGGCGTGAGGATCACCAAAGGCCAGTTGCTCGGATTGGCCGGCAATAGCGGCAACTCCACCGGTCCGCACGTTCACGTGCATATGGCCAAAAACAACGCCGTGTACGACATGCCGTTCGACCATGGCCAGACCACGCCGTATGCCAACAGTTCCGCGGCGCCAAACGGGCCGTGGACACTGCTCAAGGGGAAAGTGCTGCCGACCGGTCCCATCCTGGTCTGGGCGCCCCGTTCAACCGGCTATTGGACCGTCAATAACATCTCGAGCGCGGCATTCCAGGGATGGTTCAATCACATGACCGATTCCGGTCAAATGGCCGAAAATCTTCCGTGCACATCGGGTGGCGCCATCTACAACACCGATTGGGTGCCGAGCAAAGGCAGCTGGGTTGCCGCCGCCGGGATGACGGCAACCGAGCTGGCCAACAAAACCAACACCTTGGCGCTGCAGGGCTTCTATCAGTACAAATGGTGGTATTGCGATTCGATCCGGTCGGCGATCTGGCGCAAGTAGGCGTGGCGGTAAGGGGAGCGCTAATCTGTTCAGCGCCCCTCCCCGTATCAACCAGGTCATCGTATGTTCGGCACCGTTCCTGCCGCCGGCTCCACCTGGGGCTGAGATGGGGCCGGTAATTGCGGCTGCGGCTGCGGCTGCGATGGGGGCGGTGCTTGCGGCTGCGGTAGCGGCTGCGACTGCCGCCGCGCTTCGGGGTGCGGCTCCTGCCGCTCGCGGTGCGACCGGTCGCCTTGAATGATCTCGAAGAATATACCGATGAGCGCGCCAATGGCGCCAGCCTCGGCGGGCGAGATCCCGCCGCTCCTTGTCGTGGCTGCCTGGCGGAAATAGCGCTGGGTCCACGCGATTCTGGCAGTTGCAGCCTCTTCTGTCAGTTGCAGCACTTCCACCGCGCCGTCACGGGTGGCGACATACTCGCCGAATCTCTTTAGGGTCGCCTCGCGCGGACTGCGCATCTCCACCCGTCCATCGAGAACGGTGACCCGCGATGCCTGCTCCGAGCTCATGATATGGACCACGCTATGGGCCACACCTGCCATGTTCAAATTGTCTTCGAACTGCAGGCAATTCAAATTGTTGAACACCACCCGGCCATGTAATATCTTCAGCAGCAGGCAGGCACCTTGTTTGACTAATGGATCGGTGTTTTCATCGAGCTGGATGTAGCCGCCTTGATTGAGGAGCACCATGGCGCTGGTGCCCGGCCCGGTGGACACGGTATCGCCGTCAAACACGTAGCTGCCCCCTTGCACCCGGTTGCCGTTGATAAAGGCGTTGGGACCATCGACGCTGAGCCGGGCAATTGTATCGGCACGGATGGGCGGTAAGGCGGGCGCCGTGGGCGCGGGCTCGGTCGAAGCACAGGCGCCAAGGGTGAGCAGGCACAGCGCCGGCCAGGAAGGCATCCGAAGAACACATCTCATTTTCCTTCTCCTTTTGTTTGGCTTCGGTTCCGTCCCGCACCGAATAAGCCGTATGTGCCATCGACTTCTGCCCGGTTGACACTCCCGGCCGGAATCCAGAACAGCTTGCGGATCGTCGCATCCCACACCACAAACTCGTGCGCGCTCTCGTTCAACAGGAACAATGGTCCCGGTATTGAAAGCGCCAGTTTCGGGTCGAGCGTGAGCTCGATGCGCGGGTAGATGATGGGCCGCTGTAACACGGCGTAATCCATCGGGAGCAGGACCAGGTAAAGGGTCGTCGCAATCAAGGAGGGAGCGGCATACCAGGAGCGCCATCGCCACGGCAGTGTGGTGCGCCAGGTGAGGTAGGCAAGCGCACCGGCGAGCGCCAGTCCGAACTCCAGCTCCTGAAAGGCGTTGTTCAGCAGTACTTCATCCCGCTTCAACAGCGCAGCTTTCAGGGCATCCGCGCCGCGCCGCATCATCGCCCCGGGACATGGCGCACTGCCGGAATCGGCGTACAGCAGATTGCCGATGCAAAGCGGGGCTTGAAACTTCGGCAGAAACGTTTCGGCATGGTAGAGAAATGCGATAAACAACGCGGAGTAGGCCAGCAAACGCATCCATCCCTGCGCGCCGAAACCGGGAAGGCGCTCGCACAGCCGCGCCCAGCCCCGCTGTACCCGGCTTCCTGCGAGCCGCTGAAACACCTTCGCCGCGATGACTGCCAGTCCAAGTAGGGCGAGCAGCGGCAAGGCCACCTCGCTCACCGTCGCATACCCGACGACGAGAAAGAATTTTGCGCCTTCCTGGATGATGTAGTCATTGTCGAAGGCGAGCATGCCGTACAGGCCAAGCATGCTCAGGTGAGCACGCGTGATCAGGTAGCCGGTGGCATAAAATATGGCGGTTATGCTTGCCAGCGATCCACCGATCCACACGACGAATGCCCTTACCCTGGCGACGAGGCTATCCATGTCGTTCAGCGCCGACGAAGGTAGCTCGGCACGATTGTCAGTCATCATTTTCGCTCCCGGGTAAGGTTGGCTCTGCTATTGCGGCGCGCGCGCCCTGCCCTGCCGGATCGGCCTGTTCAGACACAGGGGAAAACGCTGGGCTACCTAATCATTAGGCAGGCATCCTGGTTGACGGTTCCAGGATCGGTCCGCTTTCGCCGCGCGAAATCCGCTGCGAGCCCGCATCAGCGAACAGCTCGCCAGGGACTCCACCCGCGTCGAGGCGACGCCCGATATGTGCCGAAGCGGCGATCCTGTTGCGATTCGATCCGGTCGACGATCTGGCGCAAATATGCGTGGCGTCAACGAGGGCGTTGCCGCCTCAGCTGCGCGATGGCGGCCAGGCGAACCGGGCCAGCCAGACAGCGGGCAAGGTTTAAAGCGATGCCCGCACGCTGAGGCGCAGGGTGCGTGGTTCCAGCGGATGCACCAGGCGTCCATCGATGCCGCCGCCGCAGGCACCGCTGTTCTGTTCGCTTCGGGTGCACGCGCCGCCCCAGTATTCGATGTCGTTCGCTTTGCGGTCGAACAGGTTGAGCAAGTCGACGCTGATCTGCAGTTTCGAATTGGCGCGGTAGCCTGCTTTCAGGTTCGCGGTCCAGAACGGAGTGGATTTTTGCTGCCCCGTTTCCTCCAGCGCGTAGGAGCTTAGGTAGCGCATGCGCAGGCCGCCGAACCATTGGCCGCCACGGTCGGCGCCGACGCCCAGCGAAGCGGTGAGCGGGATCGCATTCGGGACCGCCCTGCCGCCACTCTCCAGCGGCACCTCGAAGCGCGCTTGCGACCACGCGATATCGCCATCGATGATCAGCCAGTCGTTGGGCGTCAGGTAGTTCGACCATTCGATCCCGTGGCGCGCCGAAGCGCCGCGCGCTTCGGTAACGCCCTCGTCGCCGACAAAGACCAGCTCCGATCCCAGTTTCATGCGCCACAAGGCCAGACTGCTGCTCCAGCCGGGAACGGGATTGGCGCGCAGGCCAACTTCCGCGCCGCGCGCTTTGGCGAACAGCTTCAGCTTCTCGGTCGCGCCGCCATCGACCGGATTGACCACGGAAGTGGCTCCGCGCGCGTCGTTGCTGTGGTAGCCATCACCCCAGTTGGCGTAGAGCTCGGCCTTGGCATTGCCGCCAAACGGCCCGACTACGATCCCCAGTTTCGGACTGGTCTGGCCGCCACTGGCAGAGCCGCCGTTGCGCATGTTGAACTCCCCGCTCAAGGCCACCACCTCGGCGCTGATCCGGTCGTAACGCAGTCCAAGGGTGCTGCGCAGCCACGGCGTCCACTGGGTGCGCGCTTGCGCAAACACGCCGGCGGCGTTTTCGGCGATGCGGTCCTCCCGTACCGTGGCGGTGCGCACCCGGTTGATGGTGTTGTACAAGCCGACCTTGCCGATCCTGTCATGGCGCAGTTGCAGCCCAAGCATGAGTTCGGTGTCATTCACATCGGAGCCAGGGAACCAGGTGCGCGCCGCTTGGCCGCCCCAGGTCGTGCGCTGGTCCGCCTGCTCATGCTGGTCGCCCCGCGGACCGTTGATGAAGCCCGACGGCGCGGAGAAAAGGTTGAGGCCGTAATCAGCGATATAGGCGCTGAACTTGCGCAAGCCGCTCGCATCGGATGCCGCCCATTCTCCCGCCAGGCTGGTGCGGTGCGTGATCCCGCCATCGCTGGGCAACAGCGCGCCAAAGCGGCCGATCTCACCGCTGGTGATGGCGCGTTCAGGCACGTGCTCGGTCGCGTCCCATTGCGCCCGGTACGCCATCGCGGTCACGGAGAAGCCGTCGTGCGCGTTGCCTTTGGACAGGCGCAGTACGGTATTGAGCTTGCGTAGATTCTCCGGCTGGTCCCAGGGGCCGTCATTGCTTCCCACTTCGACCGCGCCCAGCAATTGGAAACCAGCGACTTCGCCACTACCGGCGCCCAGCAGGCGGCGAAAACGATGCGGCCCCGCCGACAGGTCGGCAAACGGCGCCGGCAACTGACGCTGATAGGCAATCCGCGCCGACCCGGTCGCCGAAAAGTCGCCATCGTCGGCGGCATACACGCCTTTGCGGTATTTGACATTGGCCACCAGTTCCGGGATCAGGAAGTTGAGGTCCATGTAACCCTGCCCGTGGCCGTGGCTGGCCACATTCACCGGCATGCCCATCAGCGTAGTGGCGAAGTCGCTGCCGTGATCGAGGTTGAATCCGCGCAAAAAATATTGGTTGGCCTTGCCATCGCCCGAATGCTGGGTGACGATCATCCCCGGCACGGTTTCCATCACTTCGGCTGCCCGCAGCAAGGGGCGCGTGGCCAGCTGCCTGGCGGTGATGTTGCCTTCAGTGGCTGAGTCCGCCACACCCATCAAGTTGTTCGTGACACCCGTGACGACAATTTCTGGAAGGACCGGGACGCCGGTGGCATGGGCACAGCCGATCCCTGCCATCAGGGTGAATGGCAGCAAAGGTTTACAGCAGAATTGGCGCATCAATTTTCTTTATAAGCAAAGTCCGGGCGTGCCGCTGTCAATAGCGACACCTGCAAGATGACGCCCTTACGATGCACACGTGCAAAGCTGCCTGGCGCAGGACGCAACAACGCCCGCGACCAGCCCATGCCTCAGGAAATAAACAAGGTAAGGACACAAACTGACAAAACCACTCCCCGGGTTTTGTACCATCAATCATCGTGAAGGCCGGTCTTCTGGCTCGCCTTCATCCTCGTTTGTCCTTACCTTCCCGTGCCTTGCACAGTGGCGTTTGAACAAAGTCGTCTGGCTTACAGCAGCGGGGGCTGCGCCGGACTGGCAAGAGATGCAATCTCCCGCGTCACCGGCTTCCCGTTTCACCCTCCGGCAGACAAGCCGAAGGACACCATTCACGTAGTGTGCGAATTTTACATTGAATGCTTTGGTGTATCAATCCGCCACGCCGACTACGCCTCGCCCCCGGCCTGGTTAATGCGCCGCCCCGCCAGTGGCCCCCTGTCCGGCACCGTCGCGCCTGCCCGCAAAGCTGTCCAGCGGATGCGCGGCGAACTCTTTTTCGGCCTGCGATAGTGCGGGCTGCGGCCTCGTCCCGGCCGGTTTCTCCTCGATGTCGATCAGGCGCGTCTCGCCAAGATGCCAATCGGCGCCGTCCGCCCACAAGCGCGTGCTTCCCTGGATGCGCACGGTGCGCCCGTCCACCACCGCGTCGCTGACATGCCAGCGCAAGGCCGCCTGCGCCACGCCCACCGGTCCGGTGCCTGACTCGCGATCCAGGGTAATCACATCGGGCGCCAGCAAGCCGCCGAAGAGTCGCCCGCGGCCCGCCAGAAACGCAGCAGCCTTCTCCATGCGCGGGCCTGGGCTCGCGCCCATGACTTCCAGCGTTTGCGCCAGCTCGCCGCAGAGTCGGTCGGCGCTCTCGCGCAGACCGAGGAAACGGGAGGCCTGGCTGCGCCCATGTGCCAGTAGCGCCCGTTCCAGCGCCGGGTCGCGGTCGAACTTCGAGAACTGCCCCAGTGTCCTGGCGGCGGCCGCTTCCACCGCTTCGCCGTCCATCACGATGCGTGCCACTTCGATCGGTTTGTCATGCGAGCGCAAGCGTTGTCCGGGGTCGTGCATCCGCTGGTTGAACGCCTCGATGAACGCAACTTCCTGGTTCAGCGACAGATTGCCCGCCAGCGTGTCGCGCCGGTGCCAGAGCGCGCCGCCGGAGCGGGCGCCGGCGATGCGTTTGCCGCAATCGAACTGGTCCTGGTTGATCTGCAGGATCCACAGCCCGTCCGGCTTCTTGTTGCGATCCACCAGGCTTGAAATGAAGTTCTTGATCGGCGGGTTTTGCGAAAACAAGCCGTCCCAGCAAGACATCTTGCGCGGCTCACCGGTCTCGGGGTCGGTGCCATTGATCACCTGCGCCATGAACACCCACGGCAGCGATGCCGAGGCCACCACGGCATCGAGTGTGATGCCGGCGTCCTCCGGCGCGCGCTCGGAGCTGAAGGCCACGAACTGGCCGCTGTCGATGTCGACCGCTCCGATCAGAAGCTGGGGGATACTGTAGCTGACCGCCTTGACGGCTTTCGACAGCGTGTCCAGCGAGGCCGGATCGAACGCCAGCTTCGGCTCGGCCCAGGATGCGAATGCCGCGCGCAACAAGGCATCCTGGGGGATATTCTTGCGTGCCATGAAGTCGGCGATCCAGCTTGCCGCGCCCAGTTTAAAGCGCAGCGATTCTTCGATCGTTTGCTGTTTGCGGCAAACCTGGGCGTGGTGCGGCGTGTTTCGAGTAAACATCTTTGCTTCCAGGTCGCATGCCTGCCAACGCTTGATTTCCAGCGGGATGCTGCAAAAATCGCCAATGGCCGTGACGAGGTTGAAATCGATATGCGGCGCGACCGTTTCGCGCAACTGGAAGTAGTGGCCGCGGATCCAGTTTCCGAGCGGTGGCATGTAGGTGGTCATCATCGGCCACATCGTCGTCACGAACGTCTCGATGTCGCGCAGCGGGGACAGATAGGGACTGAGCTTGAGGTCAAATTCGAGCGTGTCGCCCAGCCATTGCCCCATCTGGTTGACCAGGCGCTCGCCCGGCAGTTGAGTACAGTTGGCATCCCAGAACCGCTCGAGCAGCAACTGGGCTGCCGTCGGCCCGCCTGTCAGGAAACCGTACCAGGCCAGCAGCGCACTGATGGCGCCGCCCGATGTCCCGCTGATGCCGGTCAGGTGCAGCGCTTCGCCAGCCCCCTGCCCCACGGCCCTGTGTCCGTCGGATTTTGCGATGTCGACGTTCGCAAATTGCGGCAGCAAGGCCGGGAGAGCGCCCGCCGCATAGGCCGCATGGCTGCCGCCGCCCTGGCATGCAATTGCGATGTTTTTGATGTGCATGATTTTCCTCCGTGTTATTTGCCAACACATAAATGTCCAGTCGCTCGCCTCGGGGAAAACGCTGGTCTGCCGCTTCTTTAGGCAGGCATCCGGGTGTACGGTTCCGGGATCGGTTCGCTTGCGGCGAGAGAAATGTGGCGGCGCGTTGCTGTGATCATTCGTCACCTGCTCTTCAAGGCTGCGCAATATGGCCGGCGAGGCCTCGCACAAATGGACCCATGGCGGGCGAAATGTGAACGAATTGGAAGGTTGCGGGTCTAAGCCGATGATTACACGTGGCAGGCTCTTTTCCATGCATATTTCCAACTTCATTCGCGACCACATTCAACCCATCCTCCTTGAGTGGGACCGCGTGGTGGGTGGTCTTCCCGCAGCAGCGCCCTTGAGCGTGGCCGCGCTGCGCGATCATGCCGAGGAGATTCTGCTGACGATCGCCGCCGATCTGGAGCGGGCCCGGACAGCCTCCCAGGAAGAGCGCACATCCCCGGACCAGGGGCCAGCGCCGAGCGGCAACAGCTCGGCGGGCCAGCACGGTTCAGAGCGCGTTATTGAAGGCTTCAGCGTCAGCGACGTCATGTCCGAATACCGCTTTCTGCGCGCCAGCGTCGCGCGCCTGTGGGCCCGCGAGCAGGCCGTCGCGTCGCAGTCGCCTGATTGCGCTGACCTGATCCGCTTTAACGAAGCGGTCGACCAGGCCCTGACCGAATCGTTGACCGAGTACTCCGATGCCAAGGAGCGCCGCAGCCGCCTCTACGACACCCTGCTGTCGGTCTCCCCCGACCTGAGTTTTATCGTCAATACCGAAGGCCAGCTCATCTATGGCAACCCGGCCCTTGCCAGCGAATTCGGCGAATCGCTGAGCATATTGAAAGGCAAGCGTCTCACCGACACCAACGGCCACAGTTACGAGCAATTCGAGGAACACGTGCGCCTGGTTGCGCGCTCGAAGTCCACTGCGCTCGGCGAAATATCGCGCAAGCGCCGCGGTGAATGCGTGACCTACGAGTATCTTCTGGTTCCCGTCCTCGACGACAAGCAGGAAATCGAAGCGGTGGCGGGCATCGCCCGCGATGTCACCACGCGCAAGGCGGTGGAAGACAAGTACAAGCGCAGTGCGCAATACGACGACCTGACCGGCCTGCCCAACCGCCACCTGTTCCGCGACCGCCTGCATCATGAAATGAAGCGCGCCGACCGCATCCACTTGCCGCTGGCATTGATGTTCGTCGACCTCGACGGCTTCAAGCAAGTGAACGATTTGCTCGGCCACGCGGTTGGTGACGAATTGCTGCGTGAAGCGGCTGCGCGCATCCGCCTGTGCGTAAGGGAAACCGACACCGTGGCACGGCTGGGCGGCGACGAATTTACCGTGATCCTGACCGAAATTCGCGATATGCCTCATGTGAAAATCCTGGCGCAGCATATACTCGACGAATTGGCACGCGCGTTTTTCTTGGCCGGACGCAAGGTGTCCGTCTCGGCCAGCATCGGTGTCGCCCTGTACCCGAACGACGCGGTGG
The DNA here is from genome assembly GCA_946480015.1 of uncultured Oxalobacteraceae bacterium. The sequence goes on from CAMLIL010000094.1 coordinate 16,811, forward strand.
CCCAGGATGAACTTCTGCGGCACGCGGACCAGGCCATGTACGCCGCCAAGCAGAGCGGGCGCAACCGTTACTCATTCTTCACCGCGCAGATGCGCAATTCGGCCTGGGTTCACCTGAAGCGCATCGGGGAATTGCGCCAGGCCGTCACGGAACACCAGCTCAAGGTCCTGTATCAGCCCATCGTCGATCTGAGCGGGACGCTGGTGGTCGGTGCCGAGGCGCAGTTGATCTGGCAGCATCCGGAAAACGGCCAACTGCCGGCCCACGCCTTTGCCGATCTGGCCGCGGAAGCGGGCCTGGTGGGCGAAATCGATGAACTGGTCTTGAAGGATGCGCTCGCCCGCGCCGATGAATGGCGCATGCTGCTCGGTTTCCCCGTGCATGTCAGCATCGAAAAGGCCTCGTTCCAATTGAGCGGCAAGGCAAGCGACCAGCAAAACAAGTCCATCGTTGCCCAGATCAGCAGAGCGCAGGCCCCGGTGGCCCTGGAAATCAGCGAATCCATGCTGCTGGCCGACGCGGCTGCCAGCACGAAACTGCTGCAGCAGTTGTCCAGTTCCGGCGTGCCCCTCTGCCTGGATGATTTCGGCACCGGCACCTCCTCGCTCGCCAGCCTCGCCAGGTTCCCCCTGGCCGGCCTGCGCCTGGCGCCGCAACTGGTGCACGAGATCGAGGAAGACGTGCCACGCGCACTGGCCAGTGGCATCATCGCGACCGGCCATTCGCTCGGGCTGAAGATCGTCGCCGAGGGCGTGGACACCATGCAGCAGCAGGCACGCTTGCTGGAGATCGGGTGCGACTACGGCCAGGGCGCGCGCTTTTTCGGCGCCATGGACGCCGGCGCCCTCAAGAAGCTGCTTGCCCGGACGCCAGGATAGTGCCGCTTGAGCGCGACCGTCAGATACGCTTGATCAATTGATCGACCTTCTTGGTGTGACGCTCATTGCGCTCGCTGTAGCGGTCGGTCAGGTAATCGCTGCGGCCGCGCAGCAGTAGCGTGAACTTGAACAATTCTTCCATCACATCGACCACCCGATCGTAATAGCTCGATGGCCGCATGCGCCCTGCCTCATCGAATTCCTTGTAGGCCATCGGCACCGATGACTGGTTCGGGATCGTGACCATGCGCATCCAGCGGCCCAGCAGGCGCAGCGTGTTGACCACGTTGAACGATTGCGATCCGCCGCATACCTGCATGACCGCCAGCGTCCTGCCCTGGCTCGGCCGGATGCCGCCCTGCTCCAGGGGAATCCAGTCGATCTGGTTTTTCATCACTGCCGTGATGGCGCCGTGGCGCTCGGGGCTGCACCATACCTGGCCTTCCGACCACAGGCATAAGGCGCGCAATTCGACGACTTTGGGATGATCCTCGCCGACACTGCCGACCATGGGAAGTTCCATGGCATCGAAGATTTTCACTTCGGCGCCGAAGTGCTCGAGAATGCGCGCCGCCTCATAGGTGAGAAAGCGGCTGAACGAGCGCTCGCGCAAGGACCCGTACAGCATCAGGATACGGGGCGGGTGGTCCATCTCGCCGACCTGGGCCAGTTTGCCCATCTCTGGAACGTCCAGCAGGTCGGCTTGAATATTTGGCAGCGCTGGAATGCTCATGGTTTTTCGTACTCCGTATCAAAATCGCCCGGGGCCACCGTTCCCCCGACGGCCGCTTCGGCAGGAACCGGCGGATAAAGCCAGCAGAAGATTGCCGTCGCCACGGCCGCGCCCAGGCACTGGGCCAGGACGAAGCCGGGCGCGTCCGCCGGGCGGATGCCGGCAAAGGTATCGCTAGCGCTGCGCGCCAGGGTAACGGCAGGGTTGGCGAAGGAAGTGGACGCGGTGAACCAGTACGCTGACGTGATGTAGGCGGCCACCGCGAATGGTGTCAGGGCCGGACGGCTGCGTGAGCAACCGATGATGACGCCGATCAGCCCGAAGGTCGCGACAAACTCGCTCCACCACTGCGACGGGCCGGTGCGCACATGCTGCGACGCGAAGAACACCGGCTCGCCGAACATGCCATGGGCGGCGGCGACACCGGCAAATGCGCCCACGACTTGCGCGGCGAGATACGGCGGCACATGGCGCCATGCCAGATTGCGTTGCCATGCCTCGGACAGCGTGACGACCGGATTGAAATGCGCGCCCGAAATGGTGCCGAACATGAGGATTAACGCCACCAGCCCGGCGCCGGTGGCCACGGTGTTGGCCAGCAGTGCGATGGCCACATTGCCGCCCGCCAAACGCTCGGCCATGATGCCGGACCCGACGACCACGGCCAGCAGCAAGGCCGTGCCGAGGGCTTCGGCGGTGATTTTTCGCGCCAGGCTCATACGGATCAGGCGCCCAGGGTGCCAATACGGTCCAGCTCGGCCTTCATGCGCGCTGGATCATTCTTGAGTTCATCGAGCGGCAGTGCAAGGAAGGCTTCGATCCGCGCGCGCAGGATCCGGTAGGCGCCCATGAAGGCAGCATCGATTTCCGCGCCGGTTCCTGTCGCGTGCGCCGGGTCTTCCACGCCCCAATGCGTGCGCGTGACCGGGCCCAGATAGGCGGGACAGGTCTCGCCGGCCGCATTGGAACAGACGGTGATGACAATGTCAGGCGTAAACGGAAGATTGTCCCAGGATTTGCTGTAATACCCCTCGATGGAAATGCCCTCGCGCTGCAGCAGTACGAGCGAACGCGGGTGGACATACCCGGCCGGCTTGCTGCCCGCGCTGATGGCACGCCAGCCTTGCGGCGCCAGATGGTTGAAAGTGGCTTCAGCGAGGATGGAGCGGCAGGAATTGCCGGTGCAGAGAATCAGTACGTTCATGGTTTGTCGCTTGTGATGATTAACAGGTGCGGCACGCTGTGGGAGGCGTCACGGTACAGTTGAGGCCGTTGCAGCAGTTGGCAGTGAGGAAGGCGAGGACGCCATTCATCGTGTCGAAGCTGGCGCTGTAGAAGACGAAGCGGCCCTCCTGGCGCGCCGATACCAGTCCGGCATGGCTCAATTCCTTCAGGTGAAAGGACAGCGACGACGGTGCCATCTCCAGATGCTCGGCAATTTTGCTGGCCGCCAGGCCGTCCGGGCCCGCCTGGACGAGCAGCCGGAACGCCGCCAGCCGCGATTCCTGCGCCAGCGCCGCCAATGCGGCGAGTACCTGTTTCGTTTCCATCATCCTCCCGTCGAAGCACAATTATACGACACTTCAAGAACTATCGAATTATTGCGATAAGAAAACTGCGGCAGCCGCCCATCCGGGTAGACCGCCGCAGTGCGCGCCGGACACGCGCGTGAAGGCTGCAGAAACGGGATGCGCTGATCAGGCCAGCTGGACTGCGCCCGCCCCCTGCGCAGCACGGGCGCCGGCTTTGGCGCCCGTATCGGCGTGCACCCGGTTGCGGCCGCACTGCTTGGCCTGGTACAGCTCATGGTCGGCGCACCGGATGACGTCGCTGATTTCTTCATTGGCGTCATGTTGCGCAACGCCGAACGAGGCCGTTACCTTGTGCCCGTGCGGCCAGCTTGCCTGGGTCAGGCTCACCCGCAGTTTTTCCGCCAGCGACGCGGCCTGGTGCACATCGCTCAGAGGGCACAAGAGCAGAAATTCTTCGCCGCCCCAGCGCACCAGCCGGTCGCTGGCGCGCACATTGGCGGCCACCGTTGCGGCAAACTGTTTCAGGACCAGGTCGCCCACCTCGTGGCCGTAGCTGTCGTTGATGCGCTTGAAGTGGTCGATATCGAGGAAGATGACCGACATGGGATCTGACAGCAAGGTCGAGGTGGCCATCAGCTCGGCGCGCAAACCTTCGCGGTTGAGCACGCCGGTCAGGGGATCGTGATGGGCCTGGCCAGCCAGTTGCTGCGTTTCGAGACGCAAGGCGCGGTTCAGCTCATTGAGCAGGCGCAATTCGGCCTTGCTGCTGCTCAGTTCACGGCGCAGTTTCAGCGCCAGCAATGCCGGCCAGCCAATGGCGCAGGCAATCCACATCCCGATCAAGATGCTCAGCAACTGGTTCTTGGTGATCAGCTTGCCATGGAAGCGGATCGAGCGCACGGTGATGACATGGTTTCCCACGGCGGTGAGCGCCCCGGTTAACAGTTGTACGGTCATGACATGATCGATGCGCGCCCCGGTGAACGCAAGGGGCGGCTTGGCCTGACCTTTCCACCATGATGCGGCAGAGAAAATGCTAAGCGGGAATTCGACTTCCCCTTCGCGCGGGATGTCGAAAGACTCGACTTCATTGAACTTGTTGGTGGTCCATTCGCCCGGCTTGGACATGCCGCGGTCGAAGTTAATCAGGGTCATGCGCAACATATGCTGGCCGGGGCCTTCATAAGTGGCGTCGATAGACACCGAATCGAAGGTGGACAGGTCGAGACCGGCGTCGGCGTTGCCGACCTCGAAGCTGATTTTGCAATACGGCCATGCGGACATTTTCGCCAATTGACACGCGAGCCGCAGATCGTCGCCGACCCGGGTCAGCTGCGCGCCCGAGCTGCCGCCGCTCTCGCGATCGCTTCCCGCCTGGGAGACGTAGGCGCTTCTGGCCGATAGTTCGATGACGCGCTCCATGCCGAAATGGTGCCACATCAGCAACAGCGCCGTCAGCGCCAGCAGGAAGCCGAACAGATAGGGGGCCTTGCGCAGCGAGGAACCGAGCAGCAAGCGCGCCGCGTCAGGTTTGGGTGTCGGGGTCATAGCACCACCAATGTCATAAGCACACGATTTTGCGGCGACGCCGGTGCCATGGGCACCCTGCGTGGAAGCGAAATCGAATCGTCGAAGGCTGGTGCTAGGCCGTGAACCATCGCCGCGGTGTGGTTTGGACTGCGGCACTTGTTTGGTATCGTATCAGGGCGGCGCGCCCCTGTGAAGTTTTATTTGCGCAGGATCAATAAAAGTATCTTTGGCGCATCAACCCTCGATGGCCACGCCGGTCTGGTCGGCCAACCGCAGCAAATCCGCGCTTGGCATCGGCGTGCCGAGCAGATAACCCTGGATCTGGTCGCACTGCAATCCTTTCAAGACATTGAGCTGGTCCACCGTTTCCACGCCCTCGGCCACCACTTCCAGGCCCAGCGCGTGTGCCAGCCCGATGATGGCCGAGACCACCGCGTAGCCCTTGCCGTCCGTTTTGCTCAGGGCGCTGACAAAGGCCCGGTCCACCTTGAGCTGGTGGATGCCGAATTCCTGCAGATAGCTCAGGCTTGAATAGC
>CAMLIL010000095.1 GCA_946480015.1 uncultured Oxalobacteraceae bacterium
ATGGACAAATTTTCGGAAGAGATCCGGCGCAGCGTGGGCGAGGTGCGCCAGGTGGGCGAGCAGCTGTCGTCGGTGATGGACCAGGTGCAGAAGCTGGCCCCGCAGTTCGATCTGGTGCTGCAGGGGATGCAGTCGCAGGCGGTCGGGGCGCAGCAGATTTCGGAGACCATGATGCAGCTGAATGACGCTACCCAGCAGACGGTCGAATCGCTCAGGGCCACCAGCGAGGCGGTGCACCAGCTGCAGTATGCGGCCAGCGACCTGCAGTCGTCGGTGGCGACCTTCTCGGTTTCCGCCTGACGCGCAGCCGATGAAGGCGCTGGTCTTTCATATCGGCGCGGACCGCTACGGTCTGCCGCTGGCGGCGGTGCGCCGGGTGCTGCCGGCGGCCGCGCTCAAGCAGCTGCCGCTCACGCCGGACTGGGTGGCCGGCCTGCTCGATCTGCACGGCGCGCCGGTGCCGGTGATCGACCTGAGCCGCCTGGCCGGGCGCGTCCCCGAACAGGTGTGGTACGACACCCGCATCGTGCTGGTCGACTACCACCGGCGCCAGCTTGGCCTGCTGGCCGAGCACGTGGCCGGTATCGAGACCGTGGACGAGCAGGCGCTGACGCACACCGGAGTGGCCGGCGCGCCCTTCCTGGGCCGCGTGGCCAGCGGCGCGGACGGCATGCTGCAGCTCATTGAGCTCGACCAGCTGCTCGGCGCCGAGGTGCACGCGCTGCTGTTCCCCGCACAAAGCGAGCCCGCATGAGCGCCGAAGCCCGCCTGCGCCAGGCCACCGGCCTCGATCTGGACGGCGCCACGGTGGCGCGCGCGCTCAAGCGCCGCATGCGCGCGCTCGATCTGGATGCGGCGGCCAGCTATGAAGCCCTGCTCGACGGTGACGAATTGAATGCCCTGATCGAAGAAGTGGTGGTGCCGGAATCGTGGATGTTCCGCGACCCGGAGGCATTTTCGGTGGCCGCCGGCTTCCTGCGCGAGCGCGTGGCCAATGGCCGGGCGCGCATCCTGTCGCTGCCCTGCGCCGGCGGCGAGGAACCGTATTCGATGGCGATGGCGCTGGAGGATGCCGGCGTGGCGCGCGAAGCCTACCGCATCGATGCGGTCGACCTGTCGGAGGCCTCGCTGGCGCGCGCGCGCGCAGGCCGCTACACCCGCAACGCCTTCCGCGGCCCCGGCCAGCAATACCGGCAGCGCTACTTTACCGGCGACGGCAGCTGCTTCCAGATCGCGCCCTGGCTGCGGCAACAGGTCAACTTCATCAAGGGCAATATCCTCGACTTCGTGCCAGGCATGCGTTACGACGTGATCTTTTGCCGCAACCTGCTGATTTATTTCGACGAGCCGACCGTCGCGGCGGCCGTGGCGCGCCTGGACCAGATGCTGGAAGACGACGGCATGCTGTTCGCCGGCTACGCCGAAGTGCCGGCCTTTGCCCGCCATGGCTTTGAGGTGGTGCGCGCGCCCGGTGCGTTCGCGCTGCAGAAGGCCGCCGCCGCGCCGCCGCCAGCCAGGCCGGTCCCCGCCCCTGCCGCGCGCCAGCCGGCAGTGCGCGCAGCCGCCGCCCCGCCACCCCAGCCGGCCGATGCGGCGGCGCTGCTGGCGCAGGCCCAGCGCGCCGCCGATCAGGGCATGCTGGCCGAGGCGGCGCGCATCTGCCGTGCCATGCTCGAGGCCGATCCGAACAGCGCCGGTGCCTGGTTCATCCTTGGCATGACGGCCGAATCGGACGGCGACGACGCCGGCGCCAATGCCAGCTACCGGCGCTGCGTGTACCTGCAACCGGATCACTACGAGGCCCTTTGCCACCTGGCGCTGCTGTGCGGACGCGGCGGCGACGCGGCGCAAGCGGCCGCCTTCAGGCAGCGCGCCGGGCGCATCTATGCGCGCCGCGCCGGAGATCCATCATGAGCACAAGCACCCTGCACGATTGCTGGAACCGGATCGGCGTGGCGGGCGACCGCAGCTGTTCCAAGCTGGCCGCCCACGTCCACTGCCGCAACTGCGAGGTCTATGCGGGCGCGTCGCGGCACAGCCTGAGCCGCCCGGTCGACCAGGCCTACCGCGACGACTGGGCGCGCCAGTTGCGCCAGAGCGAACGCGGCGCCGACCTGCGCGACAGTTCCGGCATGGTGTTTCGCATCGGCGCCGAATGGCTGCTGCTGCCGACCAGGATGGTGGTGGCGGTGGCGCCGCTGGCGCCCAGCCACAAGCTGCCGCACCGCAGCGGCGGCGCGCTGGCCGGCATCGTCAACGTGGGCGGCACCATCCATCCGGCGGTGGCGCTGGACGCCTTGCTCGGCATCGACGCGGCGGCAAGCGTGGCCGCGCCGGGCCGCCATGTGTTCCCGCGCCTGCTGCTGGTGCGCCCGGAAGGCCACTGTATCGCGGTCCGGGTGGCCGACCTGCACGGCGTGGTGCGCTACGCCGCCGCGGCGCTGCAGGCGCCCGCCGCCACCATCAACAAGGGGATCGAGCGCTTTCTGTCCGGCGTACTGACGCTGGACGGCATGGTGGTGGGCGTGCTCGATGCGGGCCTGATCGGCCATCAGATGACGAGGCTGCTGCGATGAGCCTGGACCAGGACGATCTGAGCCAATTCTCCATGCTGGACCTGTTCCGCATGGAGGCGCAGGGACAGACCCAGAGCCTGACCGACGGCCTGCTGACCTTGGAACGCGGCGGTGGCGATGCCGCCACGCTCGAGTCGATGATGCGCGCGGCCCATTCGATCAAGGGGGCGGCGGCGATCGTCGGGCTGGACCCGGTGGTGCAGCTGTCGCACGCGATGGAGGATGCCTTCATCGCCGCCCAGCAAGGCAAGCTGCAGCTGACGCCGCCGCGCATCGACGTCCTGCTCGGTGGCGTCGACTTCATCCTGCAGCTGTCGGCCCTGTCCGAAAGCGAGGTGGGCGACTGGCTCAGGCAGAACGGCGAGCGCATCGCCGACACGCTGGGGAACATCGCGCGCATCGGAGCGCTGTCGGCCGCGCCTGCGGCGGTGGCGGTACCCGAGCCGGCCGCAGCGCCACCCGAGGAACCGGCACCGCTACGCAACGCGCCCAAGGCGCTGGCGCAAAACTTCGACCAGCTGCTGTCGTTCGCCAGCGAGACGCGCATCCATGCCCACCAGCTGCAACCACTGCTGCAGGCGATGCAGCGCTTCAAGCGCAACCAGGTCAGCCTGTTCAAGTCCATCGAAGAGCTGCACGAGCTGGCCGCCGCCAGCGGCTTGGCACAGCTGGCCGAGAAGTCCAGCCAGGCGCTGCAGAGAACCCAGCCGCTGCGCCAGTTCCTGCACGGCCATCTGGCCGACATGGAAGCGTACGAGCGGCGCGTGCTGGGGGTGTCGCACAAACTGGTGGACGAGGTGCTGGCCTTGCGCATGCGCCCGTTCCGCGACGGCGTGCAGGCGTTCCCGCGCATGGTGCGCGACCTGGCGCGCAGCCTGGGCAAACAGGCCCAGTTGCTGATCGAGGGCGAGGAGACGCTGGTCGACCGCGACATCCTGGCGCACATCGAAAGCCCGCTCAATCACATCCTGCGCAATGCGCTCGATCATGGCATGGAAGGCCCGGACGAGCGCCGCGCGGCCGGCAAGGACCCGCTCGGCACCATCCGCATCGAAGCGCGCCACCGCGCCGGCATGCTGGCCATCGACATCGCCGACGATGGCCGCGGGGTCGATCCGGAAGCGATCCGCCGCCGCGTGATCGAGCGCAATATGGCCAGCGCGGCGATGGCGGCCGAACTGTCCGGCGAGGAGCTGCTGGAATTCCTGTTCCTGCCGGCGTTCAGCCTCAAGGCCAGCGCCAACGCCCTGTCCGGGCGCGGCGTGGGCCTGGACATCGTCCAGCAGACCATCCGCGAACAGAACGGCACGGTCAAGGTGGAGTCGGTGCCGGGCGCGGGTTTCCGCACCTGCATCACGCTGCCGCTGACCCAGTCGATCGTGCGCGCGCTGGTGGTCGATATCCAGGGCGAGGCTTACGCGGTGCCGATCGTCAAGATCGAGCGGGTCCTCAAGATCGCCCCGGGCGAAGTGCACACCCTCGAAGGCAAGCAGTTCGTCACGGCCAATGGCGAGCATCTGGGGCTGGTGTCGGCCGCGCAAGTGCTCGACCTTGGCCAGGGCGGCAACGATGGCGCGGCCCTGCCGCTGGTGGTGATCGGCACCGGCCAGCGCCGTTACGCGCTGGTGGTGGACGCCATCCACGGCGAGCAAAGCCTGGCCGTGCAGGCGCTCGACCCGGTGTTCGGCAAGCTGCGCGACGTCAGCGCCGCCGCCCTGCTCGACGACGGCACCCCGGTGCTGATCCTGGACGTGCCGGACCTGCTGCTGTCGATCGACAAGCTGCTGGGCGAAGGCATGCTGCGCCAGCTGGCGGGGGCGGCCGCCCAGGACCGCGCCCGCGCCCGCCGCATCCTGGTGGTGGACGATTCGATCACCGTGCGCGAAATGGAGCGCAAGCTGCTGCAGGGGCGCGGTTACGAGGTCGAGGTCGCCGTCGACGGCATGGATGGCTGGAACGCGGTGCGCAGCGGCGACTACGATCTGGTGGTGACCGACGTGGACATGCCGCGCATGGACGGCATCGAACTGGTCGGCATGATCAAGAACGACATGCGCCTGCGCACGCTGCCGGTGATGATCGTGTCGTACAAGGACCGCCCCGAAGATCGCGCGCGCGGCATGACGGCCGGGGCGGATTATTATCTGACCAAGGGCAGCTTTCACGACGAAACCCTGCTCGATGCCGTGTTCGACCTGATCGGGGAGGCGGGCTTATGAAAATCGGGATCGCCAACGATGTGGCCATGGCCGCGGAAGCGCTGCGACGGGTGATTGCCGGCGCCAGCGAGCACCAGGTGCTGTGGATCGCCCGCAGCGGCCTGGAAGCGGTGCGCCTGTGCGCCGAGAACCGGCCCGACCTGGTGCTGATGGACCTGAACATGCCGGACCTGGACGGGGTTGAGGCAACCCGCCAGATCATGGAACGCTCGCCCTGCGCCATTCTGGTGGTGACCGGCCAGCCGCAGGACAACGTCAGCCAGGTGTTCCGCGCGCTCGGGGCCGGCGCGCTGGACGTGACGGCCACGCCGATCCTGCGCGGTGTGAATGGCGGCGACGCGGCCCTGCTGGCCAAGATCAAGACCATCAGTAAGCTGGTCCGCGTCAGCGGCGCCGATGCGCCGCCCGTCGGGGCCGCCGGCGAAGCGCTCGAGACCGGCGTCAAGCACCTGCTGGCCATCGGCGCCTCCACCGGCGGACCGGTGGCGATCGCCAGGATCCTGCGCGGCTGGGTGCCGGCCGCCGGCACCGCCATCGTGGTGGTGCAGCACATCGATGAAAACTTTGCGCAGCACTTCGCCCGCTGGCTGGGCGAGCAGTTGCCGATACCGGTCAAGGTGATCGACGACGGCGATGCGCTGGAAGCGGGCGTGGTGCAGATCGCCAAGACCAACGATCATCTGATCCTGAATCAGCGCAAGCGCCTGCACTACGACCCGGAGCCGCGCGACTATGCGTTTCGCCCCTCGGTGGACGTGTTTTTCGCTTGCGTGGCACGCCATTGGGAAGGCGAAGCGACCGGGGTGCTGCTGACCGGCATGGGGCGCGACGGTGCGCGCGGTTTGCTGGCCATGCGGCACGCGGGCAAGTTGACGTTAGCGCAAGACCAGGCGTCCAGCGCCGTGTACGGCATGCCACGGGCCGCCGCCGACCTGGATGCGGCCCAACAAATTCTGCCGCTGGAAAACATTGCGCGCGTATTGCGCAGTAGAATTGGCAACAAGGTCTGATTTTGCCCGGACTCACACCAAATTGACAAAATTCCATGCCCGCCAACACCTCCGCCAATCAGCAGGCCGGCCCCCGCTTCAGCCAACAGAAGGTGCGCGTGCTGCTGGTGGACGACCAGTGGATCATCATCGAAGCGGTGCGGCGCATGCTGGGCGACCAGAGCGACATCGAATTTCATTATGTGAGCGATGGCACGGCCGCCCTCGACACGGCCGAGCAATTGCAGCCCACCGTGGTGCTGCAGGATCTGGTGATGCCCGGGGTGGACGGTTTCGCCCTGATCGAGCAGTACCGCGAGCGCGCGGCGCTGCGCGACCTGCCGGTCATCGTGCTGTCGGCCAACGACGATCCCAAGCGCAAGGCGCACAGCTTCGCGGTGGGCGCCAACGATTACCTGGTCAAGCTGCCGGACCGGCTGGAATTGCTGGCGCGCGTGCGTTACCACTCGGCCAGCTACCTGGCCCGCCTGCAGCGCGATGAAGCGTTCCGCTTCCTGCGCGAAAGCCAGCAAAAGCTGGCGCATTCGAATATCGAACTGCAGAAACTGGCCGCGCTCGACGGCTTGACCGGGATTGCCAACCGGCGCCGCTTCGACGAAGCGCTGCGCATCGAATGGTCGCGCGAGCAGCGCGAACAGCGCCCGCTGTCTCTGCTCATGTGTGACATCGACTGCTTCAAAGCCTACAATGACACCTTCGGCCATCTTTCCGGCGACCTGTGCCTGAAGAAAACCGCTGCGGTGCTGACCGAGCACCTCAAGCGCCCGGCCGACCTCGCGGTGCGTTACGGCGGCGAGGAATTTGCGATCCTGCTGCCCGAGACCGATCTCGACGGTGCGGTGGTCGTGGCCAATGCCTGCCGCGCGCACATGGAACGACTGGCGCTGGAAAATCCGGCCACACCGCACGGCATCGTCACGCTGTCGATCGGCGTGGCCAGCGTGGTGCCCTCGAGCGCCAGCACGGCCGAGCAACTCATCGCGTGCGCCGACCAGGCGCTGTACGCGGCCAAGCATGGCGGGCGCAATTGCGTGTGCAAGGCCGCCCCCGAACACAATCAGATATCAACAGCAACAACCACCTAAGGACATTATGAGCACGATCGACAACGTCAGCGTTACCAAGAAATCGAATATCTACTTCGGCGGCAAGTGCGTGTCGCACAACCTGACCTTCGCTGACGGCACCCGCAAATCGGTGGGCGTGATTTTCCCCTCCAGCCTGACGTTCAACACCGGCGCGCCGGAAACCATGGAAATCACCGGCGGAAAATGCCGCGTACGCCTGGACGGCGACAGCGAGTGGAAAGAGTACGTCGCCGGCACCGAGTTCAAGGTCGGCGCCAACAGCAAATTCGATATCGAGACGGTCGACACGGTCGACTACGTTTGCCATTTCGGCTGATCCGCACGCGCAGATATTCCCTCGCCCTCGCGCACGCGGGGGCAGTTCAGTGCGCGCGGACGACAGCTAGATGAATACCGGTTCGGTTTCCAGCGCCACGCCGTATTTCGCCAGCACGTCGGCCTGGATCGCCCGGGCCAGGGCCACCACCTCGGCCCCGCTGGCCCCGCCATTGTTTACCAGCACCAGCGCCTGCTTCGGATAGACGCCGGCATTGCCCAGCGACCTGCCCTTCCACCCGCATTGATCGATCAGCCAGCCGGCCGCCAGCTTTTCGCTGCCGTCGGGCTGGGCGTGATGCACCAGCGTGGGAAAGGCCTGCAGCAGGCTGGCGCACTGGGCGCCCGGCACCACCGGATTCTTGAAAAAACTGCCGGCATTGCCGATCACGGCCGGGTCCGGCAATTTGCGGCGCCGGATCGCCACCACCGTGTCGCTGATCTGCTGCGCGCTGGGCGCTTGCAGGCCCGCCTCGGCCAGCGCCTGGGCCAGCTCGGCGTAGCGCAGGTTGGGCGTCCAGGCCTTGGGCAGGGCAAAGGTCACGTCGACGATCACCAGATCCCGCCCCTCGGCATGCTTGAACAGGCTGTCGCGGTAGGCGAAGCGGCAAGCCGGCCCATCCATCGTGCGGAACGCCCCGCTGGCCATGTCGAACACCCGCAGCGCATGGAACACGTCCTTGATCTCGGCCCCGTAGGCACCGATATTCTGAATCGGCGCCGCTCCCACGGTGCCGGGAATGAGTGACAGGTTCTCCAGCCCGCCCAGGCCCTGGCTCAAGGTGAACTGCACGAAGGCATGCCAGTTTTCGCCGGCCGCGGCGCGCACCAGGGTGTGGGTGGCGGTGTCGCCGACGATGTCCATGCCGCGCAGGCCCATGTGCAGCACCAGGGCATCGACGTCGCCGGTGAGCAGAACATTGCTGCCGCCGCCCAGCAGCAGGCGCGGCAGCGCCGCCAGGGCCGGATCGGCGCGCACCGCTTCCAGCTGGCCCGGCGCAGTGACGTTCAGGTAGGCGCGGGCGCGCGCGGCGAGGCCGAAAGTGTTCAGCTCTTGCAGGGAAACATCGTATTCGATAGGCAGTTGTGCAGGCATGAAGTGCTCGTGGCGCCGGTTGTCCGTTAAAATATCGGCATTCTACATTTGTCTACACAAAGCAAACACAAAAAGGAAGCCATTATGCCGTCGTTTGACGTTGTCTCCGAAGCAGACATGATTGAAGTGAAAAACGCGGTCGAGCAGTCCAACAAGGAAATCACCACCCGGTTCGATTTCAAGGGCAGTTCGGCCAAGGTCGAGCAGAAGGAAGCGGAGCTGACCGTGTTCGCCGATTCGGATTTCCAGCTGCAGCAGGTGATCGATGTGCTGACCAACAAGCTGGCCAAGCGCAAGGTCGATGTGCGCTTCCTCGATGAAGGCAAGGTCGAGAAGATCGGCGGCGATAAGCTCAAGCAGGTCATCAAGGTGAAAAACGGCATTTCCACCGAGGACGCCAAAAAGATCGTCAAGGTGATCAAGGATAGCAAGATGAAGGTCCAGGCCAGCATCCAGGGCGAGACGGTGCGCGTGACCGGCGCCAAGCGCGACGACTTGCAGGCCGCCATGGCGCTGCTGCGCAAGGATGTGCCGGGCCTGCCGCTGGAGTTCAATAACTTCCGCGACTAGGGACGCTCCTGGGCATAGGGTAGAATTGTGGGTGCGCATACGCCACAAGTCATGATGTGGTAATGCTGCGCTGATTGAATGAAGGCAGTCTAAGGATAGCAATGAAATGTGTTAATGATTTCCGCCTACGTCTGGGCAATAAAGAATACGTGCCCATCATGATCGGTGGCATGGGGGTCGATATTTCGACCTCCGAGCTGGCGCTGGAAGCGGCGCGTCTGGGCGGAATCGGCCATATCTCGGACGCCATGGTGCAGGATGTCTCGGACCGCAAGTTCGACACTTCCTTCGTCAAGGAAAAGACCAAGACCTACAAGTTCAACATCAACAATATGGACAAGGCAGTGGTCCAGTTCGACCTGGGCCGCCTGGCCGAGGCGACCGCCCTGCACGTCGGCAAGACCATGGAAGCGAAGAAAGGCGACGGCCTGATTTTCGTGAACTGCATGGAAAAGCTGACCATGAATGCGCCCAAGGAAACCTTGCGCACGCGCCTGGGCGCGGCCCTCGATGCCGGCATCGATGGCATCACCATGTCGGCCGGCCTGCACCTCGGTTCGTTCGCCCTGATCGAAGACCATCCGCGCTTTCGCGATGCCAAGCTGGGCATCATCGTGTCCTCGGTGCGCGCGCTGCAACTGTTCCTGCGAAAGATTTCACGCCTGAACCGCCTGCCCGACTACGTCATCGTCGAAGGCCCCCTGGCCGGCGGCCACCTCGGTTTCGGCTTCGACTGGGCCGAGTACGATCTGCACACCATCATGGATGAAATCCACGCATTCATGAAAGCCGAGCAGCTGAACATTCCGCTGATCGCCGCCGGCGGCGTGTTCACCGGCAGCGATGCGGTCGGCTTCCTGGAAAAAGGCGCCGGCGGCGTGCAGGTGGCCACCCGCTTCACCATGACCCACGAGTGCGGCCTGCCCGACAGCGTCAAGCAGGAATACATCCGCGCCACCGAGGACGACATCATCGTCAACGGCATTTCGCCGACCGGCTATCCGATGCGCATGCTCAAGAGCACCCCGGCGATCGGCTCGGGCATCCGCCCCGGCTGCGAATCCTATGGCTACCTGCTCGATGCCACCGGCAATTGCTCCTACATCAATTCGTACAATCGCGAAGTGCTGGCCAATCCGGACAGCAAGACCGTGGTGGTGATGGACAAGACTTGCCTGTGCACGCACATGCGCAACTTCAATTGCTGGACCTGCGGCCATTTCACCTATCGCCTCAAGGACACCACCCACAAGCGCGCCGACGGCAGCTACCAGATACTCAGCGCCGAGCACGTGTTCAACGATTATCTGTACAGCGTGGACAATCAGATCGCCCTGCCCGCGCGCGAGGAAATCGCCGCCGTCTGATTGCACCAGGACAGTGCACAAGCCACGGCTTGCCGTGGCTTTTTGTCGTCCTGGCCGAACAGGATTGAACCTTGCCCCTCATCTGCTGGTCGAATGGGCTCGTGTCGCACCAGGGGGTGCGCGTTCATCGACAAGGAAACGCATGCTTGCCAGTCAATCGACGGCGCGCGCGTCCGTGCTAACGGACCAGAGCGGAACCATCACCTCGTGGAATGCCGCCAGCCTGGCCTTGTTCGGGCGCGAAGCCGCGTCCGCGCTCGGCCAGCCCCTGTCGAGCCTGCTGGCCCCCGAATCGGCCCGCGAGTGCCGCGACTACTGGCCGCAGTTACTCAAGGTCAATAGTACCCTGCGCGTCAAAATCCGCCGCCCCGATGAGCGGCTCCGCCCGGCCTTGATGTCCATCGTTCCGCAATGCGATGACCAGGGCAAGGGCATCGGCTGCGTGGCGGCATTCACCACCTTGCTCGAGCGCAGGGTCTCGGAAACCTTGATCGTCGGCCAGACTCCGCTGGCCAAAATCGTCGATGCCCTGGCCGGCACGTTTTATGTGATTAATCGCGCCGGCAACTTTGTACTGTGGAATACCAAGCTCGAACAAGTCGTCGAAATGACGCCGCGCCAGCTGCGCAACGCCCGTGCGGTCGAGATGTTCGATCCGGCCGACCGCCCCGCCGTGGCCGAGAAGATCCGCCGCGTGTTCGAACTGGGCGAGGAAATCGTGGTGGAGGCGCGCTATGTCAGCAGCAACGGCGTCAGCACGCCGTATCTGATGTGCGGCACGCGGGTGTCCTGCCGGGGCGTGTACTACCTGTGCGGCATGGGCCTGGATACCACCGAGCGGCACGCCCAGGAAGCCCAGCTGCGCCTGCGCGAACGCGCCCTGCATGCGGCCAGCAACGGCATCGTGATCGCCCGCTGCGACGGACACGATACGCCCATCGAGTACGTCAATCCCGCCTTCGAGCGCATTTCCGGCTATCGCGCCGAGGAAGCGCAGGGCCGCGACTGCCGTTTCATGGCCGCGCCGGGGCTGGACGACGACGAGCGCGTGCGCCTGCGCGAAGCGGTGCTGGCGCGGCGCAGCGAGCGGGTGGTGTTTCGCAACCGCCGCAAGAACGGCGAGCTGTTCTGGAACGAACTGGCCATCACCCCGGTGCACGATGAATATGGCCTGGCGACCCACTTTATCGGCGTCATCAACGACGTGACCGCCAACAAGCAGCGCACCGACGACCTGGAGCACGAGGTCAATCACGATGCCTTGACCGGCCTGGCCAACCGCAACCTGATGTGGGACCGGCTGGAGCAGGCGCTGCACCTGGCGCAGCGCAACAAGACCATGGTGGCGACCGTGCTGGTCGACCTGAACGGCTTCAAGCAGATCAACGATACCCACGGCCACGACGCCGGCGACGAAGTGCTGGTGGCCGTGGCCCGGCGGCTGCAGGGGGCGGTGCGCGACGTCGACACCGTGGCGCGCCTGTCCGGCGACGAGTTCGTGCTGGTCCTGACCAACCAGCCCTCGCTGCGCTTTACCGTCAACATGACCGAGCGCTTGCGCCACAGCCTGTCGCAGCCGGTGCTGGTCAACAACGTCGAGATCGCCGCCAGCGCCAGCATGGGCGTGTCGATCTTTCCGCACGACGGCGCCTCGCCGTTCGAACTGGTGCGCGCAGCCGATGCCGCGATGTACCACGCCAAGGGCCAGGGCAAGAGCGATATCTATTTCTTTTCCGAGGATATGAAGACCACGTCCGACGCCAAGCAGCGCCAGGAAATGCAATTGCGCACGGCGCTGGAGCGCGAAGAACTGTTTGTGGTGTTCCAGCCGCGCCTTTGTCTGCGCAGCGGCCGCCTGGTGGCGGTCGAAGCGCTGGCACGCTGGCTTCATCCGGAGCAAGGTTTGCTGCTGCCTGGCGAATTCCTGCCGGACGCCGAGGAAAACGGCCTGATCGTGCAGATCGGCGAGCGCGTGCTGGACGGCGCGTGCCATCTGCTGCGCGAGCTGCGCAGCAGGCAGCAGGACGAGGTGTCGGTGTCGGTCAATGCCTCCTACCGCGAATTCAGCCAGCCCGGCTACCTGGACCGGATTGCCGCCAAGTTGAAACAGTTCGAGGTGCCGCCCGAACGCCTGGAAGTGGAATTCAAGGAAGACGACCTGGTGCGCAATCTTGAGCTCAGCAGTGTGCTGGCGGACGGCCTCGGCCGCCTGGGAATCCGCATGGCGATCGACAATTTCGGCGACGGCGTCACCAGCCTGAGCTATCTGCACCGGCACCGCGCCGCGCATATCAAGCTCAATCGCCAGGCCCTGCTCACCATCGGCCACGGCAGCGAGGAAGAGGCGCTGGTCAAGACCCTGATCGATATCGGCCACGACCTGCGCATCGGCGTGGTGGCCCAAGGCATCGAAACCCTGGACCAGCTCAATTTCGTCACGGCCAGCGGCTGCGATGAAATCCAGGGCCGCTACGTCAGCGAGCCGCTCACGCGCGATGGCTTGCGCCGCCTGATGGCCGGCGGCTTGCCCGCTTGAGGACTGCAGCCCAGGGCTTGAATCCGGCGGCCTGTCGCAAAACCCTCGCCAAGCGGACCGGCATGGCCTAAAGTTGCGGCATCCCAAGCTATCCGGACCGAGTACATGCAAGCCAGGAATGCCCTACAACAATCGTTCGCCGCCCTGCTGGCATCGCTGCATCGCGCTTTCGATGCGGTTGCCACGTGGGTGACGCAGCTGTCGTGGTGGAAATTTTTCGTATTCGCGGCCGTGACCCTGGTGGCCGCCTCGATTTTGCAGACCGAACTGTTTTCCGGTTCCGGCGACGATATTCTGATCGGCGCCGACGGCGCCGGACGCAAGGATAAGCCCGAGGCCGACATCGTCATCGACGACAGCGGCATCCATTTCAACCCGCGCAAGCCGAAGCGGCCGGCCTTGCCGGCCCTGCCGGCCCCGCCGGAGCCGCCCGCCCTGCCCGAGCCACCCCATACGGCCGCCATCACCAGTGGCGACGAAGTGCACATCGACCTGCCGCCCCAGATCGGCGAGGAATTGTCCAACGCCATCGAGGCGGCGGTGGAAAACAAGGCCGAACAGAAAGTCAGCGCCTATCACAAGCAGGCATCGACCTGGTTTAAAAGCTTCGTGTCGCTGCTGGTGCTGGCCTTGTTCGCCACCAAAGCCCTGGTCGGAGGCAAGAAGCGCGCCGAAGCGGAAACCCAGACCGCCAATGCCGCCGCCGAGCGCGCCTCCATGCAGCGCCAGCTGTCGGAAACCAGGATGCAGATGATGCAAGCCCAGGTCGAACCGCATTTCCTGTTCAACACCCTGGCGTCGGTCGAGTACCTGATCGAAACCAATCCGCCGCGCGCCTCGGCCATGCAGCGTAGCCTGATCGCCTATCTGCGCGCGGTGCTGCCGCAAATGCGCGACAATGCCGTTGTCACCAATCTGGGGCGCGAGGCCGACATGGTCAGCGCCTACCTGAACCTGCTCAAGATGCGCATGGAGGAGCGGCTGGAAGTGGAGATGACGATTCCGGAGTCCCTGCGCAATGCGGCCTTTCCGCCGATGATGCTGCAATCGATGGTGGAAAACGCCATCAAGCACGGGCTGGAGTGCAAGGCTGAAGGCGGCAAGCTGAAAATCGTGGCTGAAGCGGTGGGCACCAGCTTGCGCGTGACGGTGACCGACAACGGCGTGGGTTTCGGCGTGGTGCCGAGCGATGGCACCGGGCTGGGCTTGCCGACCATCCGCGAGCGCCTCAAGCTGCTGCATGGCGACCAGGGCCAGCTGCACATCGCGGCCAATTCGCCCAGCGGCGTGATCGCCACCATCGAGGTGCCATTCCAGCCGACGACATCGTAAGCCGGTATTGATAAATATCTAGTATCATTGAATAACTGGCACTTAATCCATCCGGGTACGATTCCATGCCTACTGCAATCATTGCTGACGACGAAAGACTGATGCGCGACCAGCTGCGCATGCGCCTGACCCAGGCCTGGCCGGACCTGGAGGTGGTAGGCGAAGCCAAAAATGGCGAGGAAGCCATCGCCCTGGTCGACGAACTCAAGCCCGACCTGACCTTTCTCGACATCCGCATGCCGGGCAAGACCGGCATGGAGGCGGCGCGCGACATCGGTGCGCGCAGCCAGATCGTGTTCGTCACCGCCTACGACCAGTACGCGGTGGAAGCGTTCGAGCGCGGCGCCATCGACTACGTGCTCAAGCCGCCCGAGCTGGAGCGCCTGACGGTGACGGTCGAGCGCCTGAAAACGCGGCTGGACAAGCCGCGCGCGGCGGCCGCCGTGGCCGAAAGTGTCACCGCCATGCTGTCCCAGCTGGCCGAAAAGATTGCCGCGCCCAAGCCGGCCTACCTGCAATGGATCCAGGCCAGCATCGGCCAGGACTTGCGCATGATTCCGGTGGAAGACATTCTGTTCTTCCGTTCCGACGAAAAATACACCTGCGTACAGACCGACAAGTTCGAAGCGCTGATCCGCAAGCCCGTGCGCGACCTGGCCGAGGAACTCGACCCGGCCCTGTTCTGGCAAATCCACCGCGCCACCCTGGTCAACGTCAACGCCATCGAAGGCGTCACGCGCGACATCCGCGGACGCCACCTGGTGCTGATCAAGGGGCGCCCTGACAAGCTGGAAGTGAGCCGCAGCTTCCTGCATTTATTCAAGCAAATGTAGATCCTTTGCGCGCCCCTCCATGCCCGCTTGTGTCGCATCAAGCCCTTAAACATCTGGTGCCGCTATCATCGCGGCTGGCCGTGCATCCGCGTGGCCGTCAACGGCAGGTGCGCACCATGACGTCCAAGCGACCTTCCCGCTACCGCAACTGGAGCCCGGTGATGTTCGTGCTCGGCTTCGTTGGCGGCCAAATACTTTCGCGTGCCATGACCACAAACCGCTGGCCACGCTTCGCCCGCAGCCACAGCCGCGACATCATCCAGAACGCCAGCGAAGCGATCATTTCCACCGACGAAGCCCACACTATCGTGCTGGCCAACCCTTCCGCCGCCGCCATGTTCTCGACCACCATCGAGGCCATGCAGGGCAGTCCGCTGGCGGACTACATCTCGCCGCTGCCGGCCGCCGCCGGCGACAGCGGCATGGCGTTTTTCGGCGACGGAACCGGCCGGGTCGGGCGCCGCGCCACCGACTACGCCGTCAACGGCATGCGCGCCAACGGCGAAACCTTTCCGCTGGAAGGGTCGATTTCCAGCGTGCTGGAAAACGGCAAGCCGGTCTACACCATCATCCTGCGCGACGTGACGGAACGGCTGCAGGTGCAGGAAAAACTGTCGCGCTCGCATGCGCAGCTGCGCCAGCTGTCGGCCGCCCTGCAAACGGTGCGCGAGGAGGAACGGGCCCACATCGCGCGCGAACTGCACGACGACCTGGGCCAGTTGCTGGCGGCGCTGCGCATGGACCTGACCCTGCTGCAAAAGGCGTCGGTGGGCGGCGACACCGGCACCCGCCTGATCAACACCATGGAAGACAATCTGCTGACGGCCATCACCTCGCTGCGCCGCATCGCCACCAACCTGCGCCCGCGCGCGCTCGACGAGGGCGGCCTGTTCTTCGCCCTGCAAGGCTTGCGCGACGAGTTCATCGCGCGCCACGGCATTCCGTGCGCGCTGTTCGCCGACGAAGCCGAACTGCGCCTGGACGACGCGCTCAGCACAGCCATTTTCCGCATCGTGCAGGAAGCGCTGACCAATATCGCACGCCACGCCGGCGCCTCGCACGTGACCATGTATCTGTACCGGCTCGACGGGCAGCTGCTGGTCTCGATCCGCGACGACGGCAAGGGCATCAATGCCCAGGACATGGAAAAATCGCAGTCGCTGGGCCTGATCGGCATGCGCGAACGGGTCTGGGGCCTGCACGGCGAAATCACCATCAGCGGCGACGAGCCGCCCGGCACCCGCATCGACATTGTGCTTCCGGTCCCGCCGGAAGCGGCCGAACCCGGGCACGACCATCCCCCCGACCAGCTGCGCGCCGGCTAGGCTTGCGGCCCGGCTTCTCCAGACAGCGGCATGTTGTGGCGACACAACATGCCGCTTTGTCATCAACTTGAAATACTCGGTGGCTATACTTCGCTCGTTTTGTATCAACCACCGCTGAAACAACCTCTCGTTGAAGCAAATTTTTGGAGAAGTCATGCAACGTAAATTCCTTGCGGCCGCCGTGTTCGCGTCCTTCCCTCTCGTCGCCGCAGCCCAGTCGAGCGTCACCCTCTACGGTGTCGCCGACGCTGCCATCGCACGTGAAGACACCGGTGCAACGAATGGCAGCCGTACCGTCGTCAACTCGGGTAACCAGTCCGGCAGCCGGATCGGCTTTCGCGGCGTGGAAGACCTGGGCAATGGCCTGAAGGCAGCGTTCACCCTGGAAGCGGGCGCCAACCTCGACACCGGCACCACCGATACCGCCCTGTTCGGCCGCCGCGCCGTGGTCGGCCTGCAAGGCGGCTTCGGTTCCGTGATGATCGGCCGCGAATACACCCCGGTGGCCGACATCGCAGCACAAACCGATATCACCGGCCAGGGCCTGTATGGCAGCAACCTGAATTCCTTCGGCGCGCTGCGCCTGACCCGCCGCATCAGCAATTCGGTCAACTACAAATCGAACGTCATGGGCGGCTTCAAGTTCGGCCTGGCCTACGGCGCCGGCGAACAGCTGACCGGCCCGTCGCAGAACCTGAAAGGGATCTCGGCCGACTACACCAACGGTCCATTCTACGTGGGCGCCGCTTACCAGACCTTCCAGCGTCTGGTCACTGGCGACGACAAGGAACTGATCGTCGGCGCCGGCTTCAAGTTTGGTGCCGTGGACCTGAAAGCCAGCTATGCCGAAGCCGATCCGGAAGGCGCGAACAACAAGTTCGAGCAGATCAACCTGGGCCTGTCCTACACGCTGGAAGCCAACAAGTTCTTCCTGACCTTGCAACAGAATAAGCTCGACGGCGGCGCCAAGGGTAACGAATGGGGCCTGGGCTACACCTATTCCCTGTCCAAGCGCACCAACCTGTACGCGGCTTACGCCACCATGCGCAACAATGACAAGGCGGTGTTCGGCATCAACTCCGCCTCCACGAACGTGACCCCGCCCGCCGCCGCGCTGGGTGCCGATCCGAAAGCCCTGTCGCTGGGCGTGCGTCACGCATTCTAACCAGCACGCGGACCGCCAGGCCGGCCTTTCCTCTGCAGGGAAGGCCGGCTTTTTTATTTGCGCTGTCCCTGTTAGCTGTGGATGACTCTGACGCCAGCAGCACTGCACAGGAACGCCTCCGGGTTGGCGAGGCGTTGCCGATCGATGGCCCAGCGCCAGCCGCAGTAATTGTCCAGGTAGCGCGTGGCCACGCCGCGGAAGTGATGCAGCCAGCCGCGCAGGCGGCTGTGGTAGCTGTTGACGTTTTGCACATGGACGGCGCCGCGCACCCGCTCGCCCTGGCGCAGCTTGACCGCCGCGTGCGTGATGCCGCTGGCGCGGGCGAAGGCGCGATAGGCCGCGTGCCCGTCCGTCACCAGCAGCACATCGCGTTCCAGCACGGGCGCCAGATGCCGCTTCAGCTGGGCCGCGCTGACCGGCCCCTTGCCGGTGACGGCGTCATGGGTGCGGCCGGTGCGGTCGCGCGCCACCAGCACGCAAACCTGTTCGCCTGAAATGCCGCGCTTGCCGGCCACCCCGCCGCGCCGGCGCGCAGGCCGGGTCAGCTTGCGCGCCCCCTTTTGCGACTCCAGCACGTACATCTCGTCGGCTTCGACGATGCCGCGCAAGGGCACTTGCCGGTCGCGTTTGGTCAGCGTGAGCATGCGGTGGCGCCAGCGGAAACTGGTGTTGCGGTGCACGCCGGTCCGCTCGGCGGCCTTGCGCACGGTGGCGCCGGGGTCGAGCATGGTGTCGCAAAAATCCAGCCATTTGGCCTTGTGCCGCAGCCGGGCAAGCGGCGTGCCGGTCAGCGAATTGAACGTGCGCCCGCACGCTGTGCAGCGAAAGCGCTGCAAATCGTTGGCGTGGCCATGGCGGTGCAGGGCCGTGCCGGCGCAACGCGGGCAAGCCAGCCGTGGCGCGCGTGCCGACTCGAT
The DNA here is from genome assembly GCA_946480015.1 of uncultured Oxalobacteraceae bacterium. Next base: position 18,350 of record CAMLIL010000095.1, read on the forward strand.
GGTGAACACCACTTGCCCGCGGCGCACGATGCCTTGGGCAGCGCGCAGTACAGTAGTGATCTGCTGGCGCGACAGGGTGTCCAGCTGCTCGAGGAATTTTCCAAATGAACGCCGTTGCATGGCCGGATCTCGTGGCGGAAATACCCCTTGGACCCCAGCTGTTCAGTTTTGTTCAGTTTCCCTACCTAGCGGGAACAGCGCCTTTTATTTCAAGCGGCAGGTCAGCAGCCAGTAATAATCCTGGCGCTCGATGCGGATATCCTTGGCCGAGGCGGCCAGGCGCTTGCGCAGGGCGCTGTCGGTCGGGTAATTCTTGACCAGTTCATAACGCTCGCCATCGGGCGCCTGGCGGATCTGGTACGTATTGCCCTCGGCATCGGTACGGGCCACCGATTCGCTGCTGCCTTCGACCAGCTCGTCGTCGACCATGAACAGCAGCACGTCCTTGCCCACCCGGGCGCGCAATTGCTTGAGAAAACGCTCCTGCTCTTCGCGCTTGATGTGCGACCACCAGAAGCCGATGAACACCGCGCTGAAACTGCCCAGGTCGTCCGGCAACTGCATGGCGTCGGCCACGCGCAAGCTCACCTGCTCTTCGGGCAGCTGGCGCAATTTCGCCATGGCGATCATTTCCGGATTGATATCGATGGCCACCACCTGCTCGGCCACCTCGGCAATGAAACGGGTCCAGTAACCGGTGCCGCAGGCCAGTTCGAGCACGCGATGGCCTTCCAGCACGCCCTCCACCTGTTCCTGCAACTCTTCCAGGTCTTCCTGGCGCTCCGGTTTGTCGTAGACGCGGTCGTGATTGGCCGCGCTCTTGGCGTAAAACTGTGCTGCTTGTCCGGTGATCATGATTACAACTCGTAGGTTTCTTTGGTACCGCTCATGGCTGACTCGACCATCTTGCGGGTCAGGCTGGGCGCGAGCAGTTCGATAAAAGTATAGATATAGCTGCGTAAATACGCACCCTGCTTGACCGCCACGCGCGAGACATTCATCCCGAACAGGTGACCGACAGAAATGGCGCGCAGGTTACGGTCGCGTTCGGCATCGAAGGCCATGCCCGCGATGATGCCGATGCCCATCCCCAGTTCGACATAGGTTTTGATGACATCGGCGTCGATCGCTTCGAGCAAGACGTCGGGCTTCAGGCCGCGCAGCTCGAACGCGTGGTCGATCTTGCTGCGCCCGGCAAAGGCGGCATCGTAAGTGATGACTGGATGGCTGGCAATTTCTTCCAGCGAGACCGCCTTGGATTTCAACAAAGGATGGTCCGGCGGCACCACCACCACGTGTTCCCATTGATAACATGGCAAGGTAATCAAGCCCTCGCTGGCCGCCACCGACTCCGTGGCGATACACAAATCGGCCTGATCGCGCTGCACCATCTCGGCGATCTGGCGCGGATTGCCCTGTAGGAGCGATAATCTCACCTTTGGATATTTTTGCATGAAGGCTTGCACCACCTTCGGCAAGGTGTAGCGCGCCTGGGTGTGAGTGGTGGCGATGGTGAAGCTGCCGCTGTCCTGGGCCGCATATTCCTTGCCGATGCGCTTGAGGCTATCGATCTCCTGCATGATCAGTTCGACCGACTCCAACACCAGGCGGCCGGGCTCGGTCAAGCCGCGGATGCGCTTGCCGTGGCGTGTGAAAATATCAACCCCGAGCTCTTCTTCGAGCTCGATAATCGCTTTGGACACCCCGGGTTGCGAGGTGAACAGGGCTTTGGCCGCGTCGGTCAGGTTGTAGTTCTGGCGCACCGCTTCGCGCACAAAGCGTAACTGATGGAGATTCATTTCCGCATTTCTTCTAAAGATTCTGTAAATTAACGCCTTGCTGCATTTTATAAGAATGCTTATACCAACCACGCATATAAGCAAATAAATTCTCAGTCGTTTGGAATAAAGACAGAGTTTATTACCATTGAGGCTAGTTTGGGGGGAGTCTTTCGCCTCCGGCCCTGCGCCACCCGTCAAAAAATTAGGATGACACATGTATCGCTATGACCAGTACGACCATCTCATCGTCAAGGAACGCATCGCGCAGTACCGCGACCAGGTAAGCCGCCGCCTTTCCGATGAGTTGACCGAAGCGGAATTCCTGCCGCTGCGCCTCCAGAACGGCCTGTATATGCAGCGCCACGCCTACATGCTGCGCATCGCCGTCCCTTACGGTCTGCTGTCGTCGGGCCAGATGCGCATGTTCGCGCACATTGCCCGCAAATACGACCGCGGCTACGGCCACTTCACGACCCGCCAGAACATCCAGTTCAACTGGATCGAGCTGGAGCAGACGCCGGACATCCTGGCCGACCTGGCCTCGGTGGAAATGCACGCCATTCAAACCTCGGGCAACTGCATCCGCAACATTACTTCGGATGAGTACGCCGGCGTCGCCGCCGACGAAATCATCGATCCGCGCCCGTACGCCGAAGTGCTGCGCCAGTGGTCCACCTTCCACCCGGAATTTGCCGCGCTGCCGCGCAAGTTCAAGGTCGCCATCAATGGCGCCAAGGAAGACCGCGCCGCCATCGCCGTGCACGACATCGGCCTGAACGTGGTCTACAACGACGCTGGCGAAATCGGCTTCCAGGTGCTGGTCGGCGGCGGCATGGGCCGCACCCCGATCCTGGGCAGCGTGGTGCGCGAGTTCCTGCCATGGAAGCACATGCTGACCTACACCGAAGCGATCATGCGCGTGTACAACCAGTACGGCCGCCGCGACAACAAGTACAAGGCCCGCATCAAGATCCTGCTCAAGGCGCTGGGCCTGGAAGAATTCACCCGCCAGGTCGAACAAGAATGGCTGGACCTGAAAGACAGCCCATCGACCCTGACGGACGAGGAAATGGCGCGCGTGGCGGCCTACTTCACCGCCCCGGCCTACGCAAAACTCGACAATATCGATCCGCGCGCCGGCCGCGAAGACAACAAGGCCTTCTCCAATTGGCTGATGCGTAACGTCAAGCCGCACAAGGTGCCGGGTTACGCTGCCGTGGTGCTGTCGCTCAAGAAAACCGGCGTGCCGCCGGGCGACGCGACCGCCGAGCAGATGGACTGGGTGGCCGACATGGCCGACCGCTTCAGCTTTGGCGAAGTGCGCGCCACGCACGAGCAGAACCTGGTGCTGGCCGACGTCAAGCAGAGCGAACTGTTCGCCGTGTGGCAGGAAGCCAAGGCCCACGGCATGGCGACCCCGAACATTGGCCTGCTGACCGATATCATTTGCTGCCCGGGCGGGGACTTCTGCTCGCTGGCCAACGCCAAATCGATCCCGATCGCCGCCGCCATTGCCGAGCGTTTCGACAACCTCGACTTCCAGCACGACATCGGCGAGATCGAACTGAACATCTCGG
>CAMLIL010000096.1 GCA_946480015.1 uncultured Oxalobacteraceae bacterium
TGGACGACATGGTCGACACCGCCGGCACCCTGACCAAGGCCGCCGAAGTGCTCAAAGAGCGCGGCGCCAAGAAGGTGGTGGCGTATTGCACGCACCCGGTGCTGTCGGGTCCTGCCATCGACCGTATCGCCGCCTCGCCGCTCGACGAACTGGTGGTGACCGATACCATTCCGCTGTCCGCCGCCGGCGCCGCCTGCGGCAAGATTCGCCAACTGACCTGCGCGCCGCTGCTGGCCGAAACCTTCAAGCGCATCAGCAAGGGCGATTCGGTGATGTCGCTGTTTATCGACTAAGCCGGCCTCAAGCCGAACTGTTTTACGCGGCGCGCTGACTGTTTTCCGGTCAGCGCGCCGTTGTCTTAAATTCTTGGGCGCGCAGCTGTGCCCAATCGCAAAGCTCCCTGGTCGCGGGGAGCTTTATACCGCAGGGCAGTTCAGCCCCGCATTTTTTGGAGTTTCACATGAAAGTTATCGCATTCAACCGTAATCTGCAGGGGTCCGGAGCGAGCCGCCGCCTGCGTAATTCGGGCCAAACCCCAGGCATCATCTACGGTGGCGCCGAAGCCCCTGTGCTGATCGCACTGGACGGCAACGCCCTGTTCCACGCTCTCAAGAAAGAAGCCTTCCACAGCTCGATCCTGGACCTGGAAATCGACGGCAAGAGCCAGCAAGTGCTGCTGCGCGACTTCCAGATGCACGCATACAAGCAACTGGTTCTGCACGCTGACTTCCAGCGCGTCGACGCCAACAGCAAGGTGCACAAGAAGATCGCCCTGCACTTCGTGAACGCCGACGTGTCGCCAGCGGTCAAGCTGCACGGCGCCGTCGTGTCGCACGTGCTGAGCGAGCTGGAAGTGTCGTGCAACCCGGCCGACCTGCCAGAGTTCATCACCGTCGACCTGTCGAACATCGACGTTGGCCACTCGATCCACGTTGCCGATCTGAGCCTGCCAGCAGGCGTGAGCGCCGTGACCCACGGTTCGAACAAGACCGTTGCCACCGCTTCGGTACCTGCCGGCCAGGCATCGGCTGACGCCGCCGCTGAAGCGCCAGCAGCTGCCCCTGCCAAAAAAGGCAAGAAGTAATCATTGCCCGGCGCCTGCGGGCGCTGTGCGATCGACAACCCGCCTGGGGCAACCCGGCGGGTTTTTTAACGCCCGCGCTTCCCGGCTATACTAGCGGGCTGATCTCATCTTCCACCTGCACGCACCATGCCCATTCGCCTGATCGTCGGCCTCGGCAACCCCGGCCCCGAATACGAACTCACCCGCCACAATGCAGGCTTCTGGCTGGTCGACAACCTCGCCAACAGCCTGCCCGGCTGCCGCCTGCAGCGCGAATCGCGCTTCCAGGCCAATCTGGCCAAGAGTTCGCTCGGCGGCAAGGAGTTGTACCTGCTCGAACCGCTCACGTTCATGAACCGTTCCGGCCAGTCGGTCGGCGCTCTCGCGCGCTTCTACAAGATCACGCCCGATGAAGTGCTGGTCGTGCACGACGAACTCGATCTCGCACCCGGCATCGCGCGCCTGAAGAAGGGCGGTTCCTCGGGGGGCCACAACGGCCTCAAAGACATCACCTCGGCACTGGGCACCCAGGATTACTGGCGTTTGCGGCTCGGCATCGGCCATCCGCGCACCCTGGGGCTGCAGCAGGCGGTGGCCGATTTCGTGCTGCACCGTCCACGCAAGGACGAGCAGGTGCTGATCGAAGAAGCCATCGACAAGAGCTTGCGCGTGCTGCCGCTGGCCATTGAAGGCAAGTTCGAGCAGGCCACCATGGAGTTGCACACCGCACAACGTTGAAATCGTGTTTTTATTGCAACGCGCATACAAAATGCGCGTTGGCTTGGCGGCCTTGCAAATATGATGAATACGCAAGTGCTCATCGTGTCCACACTCAAGGGGAAAACCGCATGCGAACATTCAAAACGTCCATCGTTGCCGGCGCCATTCTGCTGGCCGCCGCACTCCCGGCCCAGGCCGTGCCCATCCTCTACAACCTCAGCGGCGTCACCTTTTCCGACGGTACCGCGGCCACCGGTTCCCTGATGTACGACGCGGTGACCCATGTCGGCAGTAATTTCAGCGTGGTGACGCTGGCCGGACTCTTGCCGGCATTCACCTATGACACCTCCAACAGCGGCCTTTACACGGGCGGTGGCGCAGGCCCCAACAACTTTATCCTCATGCGCTTCGATGGCCACCGGGTATTCAATTTCTCCCTCATCGATCCATTTACTGACGCCGGCGGCAGTCATTTGCTAAATACCGGGAGCACCTATGACTGCAACAATTGCGGCACGTATCGTCGCGTGACCGCCGGTTCGCTGGTGGCCGCGGCCGCTGATGTGCCCGAGCCCGCCACTTTGCTGAGCGTGTTGTCGGCGCTCGCGCTGCTGGGACTTGTTCGACGCCGGCCACCCCGCCAAATCGTGCGATTCATGCAACGTGCATAAAAAATAAACTCGGGCGCAGTCCATCCCCGCGCATAATCGTCATGCGGTGTCGATCAGCGAGGAGGCGTGGATGGTGACTCTGGGAGCACACGGCCAGGCCGTGGAATTCAGCGCGGTCAAGGCGGCGGAACAGCCGGCACAAGGCCAGCAGCTGGCCGGTGCCGCCCCCGAGCCGATCGGCCTGGCCCTGTCCGGTGGCGGCATCCGCAGCGCCACCTTCAGCCTGGGTGTGCTGCAAGCGCTGGCGGCGCGCCGGCGCCTGGCTTCGTTCGATTACCTCTCCACCGTTTCCGGCGGCGGCTACATCGGCGCCTGGATGAGCGCATGGATCTACCGCTTCGGCCTCAAGACGGTCCAGGAAGAGCTGGGCCGTGCCAGCGCCAGCGCCGGCGCCGAGCCTGTCAGCGCGGAAGCGGCGCCCCTTCAATGGCTGCGGCGCTACAGCAACTACCTCACGCCGCGCGTGGGCCTGTTCTCCAGCGACGCGCTGACCGTGATGAGCATCTGGATGCGCAACGTGGTGCTGACCCTCATCGTGGTGTTCCTGGTGTTCGCGGTCGTCGTCATGCTGCCGCGGCTGGTGCTGCTGCACCTGCTCGACAGCATCAATGCGCGCGCCGAGTGGCTCGGCTACACCGCAGTCGTGCTTGGCTGCGGCCTGTTGCCGGGCGTGATGATGGCCAATCTGATGCGGCTGCGCAGGCCAGGCGAGGGCAGCCGCTGGCTCGCCAGTTCAAGCGGGGTGGCCTGGACGGTGGTGCTGCCGGGCGTGCTCGCCGCCACGGCCGCCAGCGCGTGGCTGTTCGCGCGCGGCGAAGGCCAGCCGCCGTTCGAGCCACCCATGCTGATCATGGGCGGCATCCTGATTGCGGTGGTCACCGCGCTGTGGCTGACCGCCGAACTGCGCCGGCAACCCGGCCAGGCCGGGCGCGAGCGGCCGTCGCGCTGGCAGCTGGCGCGCGAATTATGGGTCTATGTGCAAGCCCTGGCCGTCGCGCTTGCCTGCGGCGGCGGTGCGCTGTGGGCCATGCACCGCGCCTTCCCGTACGACGGCAGCGTGGGCGGCGCGGTGGCCTCGTTCACGCTCGGTCCGGCCGCCATCCTGGTGGTGGCGGGGCTGGCCGGATGGATCTTCGTCGGCCTGGTGGGGCGGGTGTTCTACGAACGCTCGCGCGAATGGTGGAGCCGCATGAACGCGCTGTTTATAAGCGCCGGTGCACTGCTGTTTCTGGTCAACCTGTGCGCCTTTTACGTGCCCGCCCTGGCCGCCACGGCGTGGAACAGCACCTGGCTGCGCGGCCTGTTCAGCACCGGCTGGCTCGGCAGCCTGCTGCTGGTGTGGCTGGGGCCGCGCAAGAGCAGCGCGCCGCCGCCAGCGCGCTGGAGCATGATGTCGGTCGCCAACGCAGCAGCAATCGTGGGCATGATCGGCTTCATCGTGGCCGCCGCCTTCCTCCTCGACCTGGCGCTGGCCAAGGCCGCGCAAGCCTTCGGCGGACCGCTGCCCGGGGCGCTGTATCCCGCGTCCTTGCCGGGCTATGTCGACCAGCACGTGGCGGCGCTGTGCGCCGAACTCAAGCTCGCCTTGCTGTGCCTGCCGTTCCTGTGGTGGGCCTTTCTTGCCACGGCGCTGGCGATGGTGGTGTTCGGCCAGCGCGTCGATGTCAACAAGTTCTCGCTGCACAATATGTACAAGGACCGTCTGATCCGCTGCTACCTGGGCGCCAGCAATGCCGCGCGCAATCCCCACCCCTTCACCGGCTTTGACGAGTCCGACGACCTGGCCCTGCGCGACCTGGCCAGCCGTTCGCGCCCGCAGCGGCCGTACCACATCTTCAACACCGCGCTGAATCTATCGCAGGGAAAGAATCTCGCCTGGCAGGAGCGCAAGGCCGCGGCATTCGCGCTGACGCCCTTGTACTGCGGCTTCGGCCTGTCGGGCACCCAGGGCGAGCTGTCCGGCAAGCTGGGCCAGCCGAACGGCGTATCGCGCTTTCGGCCCACCGCCCAGTACGCAGGGCGCGATGGCGAGGAGCCCGGCATCAGCCTGGGTACGGCCATGGCCACCTCGGGCGCGGCGGCCAATCCGAACGGCGGCATCCACACCCGCCCGGCGCTGGCCTTCATGATGACCTTGCTCAACCTGCGGCTGGGGCGCTGGTGTCCGAATCCGGCCTGCACCAGCTGGCGCAGCCCCAGCCCGCTGTTCGGCGTGCTTTACCTGCTGCAGGAACTGTTCGGCTTCTCCAACGACACGTCGCGCTACATCAATCTGTCCGACGGCGGCCACTTCGAAAACACCGGCATCTATGAACTGGTACGGCGCCGTTGCCACGTCATCGTGATGGTCGACGCCGGTGCCGATGGCGAGCGCGGCTTCAACGACCTGGGGCGGGCAATCCGCCAGTGCCGCATCGATTTCGGCGTCGAGATCAGCATCGACCTGGCCGCTTTGCGGCGGCCCGGCAAGGATGCGCTGCCCGGCAGCGGCGTGGCGAGCGGCACCATCGATTACGGCGCCGGATTTGCCAGGGGCACCCTGATTGTCATCAAGCCCACCTTGTGCGCGGGCCGGCGGGAACCGGTCGATGTGCTCAACTACGCGACCCGCAACCCGGCCTTTCCGCAGCAGAGCACGGCCGACCAGTTCTTCGACGAAAGCCAGTTCGAAAGCTACCGTCAGCTCGGGCTGTATCTGGGCAACCAATGTCTCGACATCCACGAAAACGTGCTGCCCGAGCGTCCGATTGCCGACCTCGGCGCGGCATCCGTGCGCCTGTCCAGCGACAGGGAGACGCGCACGCACTGGCTGCGGCGGATGTGGCCGGTGCTGCCCTGGGCCTCCGCCGGGCTGCTGCTGTTGCTATCCGTATTCAATGGAACCTGTCTTTCGTCCAGCTGGAACGCCCTGCGTCAGGCGCAGCAGTGCGGCGTGCCCGAGGCCGCCGTCGCGCTCGCCGCGCCTGACTGGTGCCCGCGCGCGGTATTCCTGTACCTCGACACCTTCGCCGTCCTGCTCTACAGCGCCACCTTCATGGCCGGCCAGCGGCTGTTCCTGGGCGCGGCACTCAAGGGCACGCCGCTGATGGCGCGCTACCCGGTGCTGATCGCATTGGCGCTCGGGCTGGCGCTCGCGGGCGGCTTTGCCGATATCGTCGAAAACACGCTGGTCATGAGCGCCATGTCCGCCGCCGGCAGTTGCCTGCCAGATGCCCCGCCGACGCCGTTCTGGACCACGGCCAAGTTCGTCCTGTTCGGCATCAACCTGGGCTTGTTGCTGGCGGTGCGATGGTATGGCCGCCGGCGCGACAGCGGCGACGCCGCCGGCGGCGGGGCGATGAGTACGGCGGGATAATTAAGGGTGAGTCCGCGCGGACCGGGTTACAATGTGAGGTTTCGGGCCGCCCGTGCTTGTTTGCGCCCATCGATCATCGAATTAGAAAGTCTTCCCATGAGTCTCAAATGCGGCATCGTCGGCCTGCCCAACGTCGGCAAGTCCACCCTTTTCAATGCGCTGACCAAGGCCGGCATTCCGGCTGAGAACTACCCGTTCTGCACCATCGAACCGAACGTCGGCGTGGTCGAAGTGCCGGACCCGCGCATGGCCGCGCTGGCCGAGATCGTCAAGCCCGAGCGCATGGTCAACGCCATCGTCGAGTTCGTCGACATCGCCGGCCTGGTGGCGGGCGCCTCGAAAGGCGAGGGCCTGGGCAACCAGTTCCTGTCGCACATCCGCGAGACCGACGCCATCGTCAACGTGGTGCGCTGCTTCGAGGACGACAACGTGATCCACGTGGCCGGCAAGATCAATCCGCTGGACGACATCGAAGTCATCCAGACCGAGCTGGCGCTGGCCGACATGGGCACGGTTGAAAAAGCCATCCACCGCGAAAACAAGAAAGCCCGTTCGGGCGACAAGGATGCGGCCAAGCTGGTCGCCCTGCTCGAACGCATGATGCCCTTCCTGAACGACGCCAAGCCAGTGCGCGCGATGGGGCTGGACGCCGACGACATGGCGCTCATCAAACCGCTCTGCCTGATCACCGCCAAGCCGGCCATGTACGTGGCCAACGTGTCGGACACCGGTTTCACCAACAACCCGCTGCTGGACCAGCTGACCGCCTACGCCAAGTCGCAGAATGCACCCATCGTATCGATCTGCGCGGCCATCGAATCGGAGATCGCCGACCTGGACGACGAAGACAAGAGCGCCTTCCTGGCCGACATGGGCATGGAAGAGCCGGGCCTGGACCGCCTGATCCGCGCCGCCTACAAGCTGCTGGGCCTGCAGACTTACTTCACCGCCGGCGTAAAAGAAGTGCGCGCCTGGACCATCCACATCGGCGACACCGCACCGCAGGCTGCCGGCGTGATCCATACCGACTTCGAACGCGGTTTCATCCGCGCGCAAACCATCGCCTACGACGATTACATCGCCTACAAGGGCGAAACCGGCGCCAAGGAAGCGGGCAAGATGCGCGCCGAGGGCAAGGAATACGTGGTCAAGGATGGCGATGTGTTGAACTTCCTGTTCAACGTCTGAGCCGTCGAAGCGATCGCCCCATCCGCCCTCCGCAACGAGGGCGTTTTCATTTCTAGAACAGGCTGGACGCAATATTGATTGTCAGCGCGAGCAGGGTGGCATTGAAGAAAAAGGCCAGGACACAGTGGACGAGACCGATCCGGCGTTGCGATCGCGTCGTGAAGCTGATGTCGGCAGTCTGGCCGGAAGTGCCGATGACACAGGCGAAGTACAGAAAGTCGCCGTAGTCGGGCGCCTGTCCTCCAGGGAAATCCAGACCGCCGGGGCCGCCGCGCATGACCGCGCTGTAGTAGTCGTGCGCGTAATGCAGCGCGAACATTGTCTGTGTAAAGGCCCACGAGGATATCAAGGTCCCAATCGCAAGGCCGATGTGCATGTAGCGACTGGCGCCATGCAGGTCTTTCACGACCGCAAGCTCGTTCACGATGGCGGCCAGCGATGCGATTGCCGCGGCCACGACCAGGGCCAGGACCGCAAGGCGTCCTTCGTCCTCTTGGCAGGCGCGGCTGCGCATGCGCTCATGCGTCGACCAAAACATCAAGCGTGCGGCGAGAATAAGATAGGCCACCGCGCCCACGTTCCAGCCGATGATCATGCGCGTGATGGCATGGGTGGCCAGTGACGTCGGAAGCACCAGGGTCGTCACCAATCCAAGCAGGCCACAAGCGGCCAGGCGTGAACGTGCCAGGATGATGCGCCCGATCTTGGTTCGGGCAACGGCGGAGGCGATGGTCTTCATAACGGCATGGTAGCCGAAAATTGCCAACCTAAAATCACGCGCCGGGGGCCATAATTCCCGCACTGCCGCCGCAGCTCAGCCGGGCGCGCCGGTGCCGGACGAATCAAAAGCGCGCGCCAAGTGAGATCCGGGTCGCGCGATTGCGGGTGAAATTGGCGAACTGATCCTCAGCAAGCCTGAGGAATAGGGATTTGTAATCGTAAGTCAGGGAAACGGCGTTCCCGTGAATAAATAGATCGTCGCCGGTCAGGCCGCTTTTGTGGGACGCATCGAGCGTCCAGCGCGCGACGTTGGAAGACTTGTAGCGCAATACGCAATGGGTCACGTGCTGATGCGTTCCGAGACGGTCATCCGAAATACGAAACAGCGATACTTCGGTGTCAGGAATCGCGCGTGATCCAAGGCCGACAGTAATCGCGTCATTCGGGTCGAAATTAAGGTTGTAATAGTCGTGCAGGTTGGTGCGGCCCCAGCCGACGATGGCATAGTTGGCGCCGCCAACTTCCGCCGTCACGGAACCGCCGATAAAGCCTCGGCTTGCCAGCTGCGCAGACCAGATCACGCGCAGCGCTTCGCTGTCCTGGTGAAATTCATATCCGGCGCGGGCCTGACTGAATCCAGCGCGGTCCCGGTACGCGCCGATCCACACGGTATGGTCCCCTATGCTGGCGCGGAGATTCAGGTCGCTTGCATCGTTACCATCCGATGACCGGTAATAGGACGGCGTGAGTTTGAATGCCGGTTCGCGCTGCTGCGCATTATCCGCGCCATTGGTATCCTGCGCCCAGGCACCGCCAGCCGAAACCAAGGCGGCCAAGCAGACCGCACGTTTTGTGAATAGGTGCTGTGAGAACATAGTGTCCTGTGGTTATCCCTGACCTTGCCGATTTTAGTGGATTCGCAAACCGGCCGCACCTATTCCAATGATGGCTTGCCTGCGCCTACGTGCGCGTGGATGCGAAGTGCGTTTGCAATCGCGCCAGTTCTTCCGCCGTAATATGCGTGACCGAACCGTGTTTGGGACCGGAGAAATTCGTCGTCTTCATGGGCGAGCCCGGATCATTAAAGCGGCCCAGGTTCTTGTAGTTGACGAAGTCGGTGGTCTCCGAGAAGCCCATATTGGTCGGCTTTGCGCCGAACACGTCGTACATCAGGACATAGCTGTCGCTGCCGATCCGGCGCCACAGCATGGGGGCTTCGCATGCCATGGTTTCGGGATCGACCTTCCTCGGGTCAAACTGATAGCCCTGGTTGATCTTGTCCGACACCGCATGGCGCAGACCGCCGGGATTGGCATGCGCCACATAGAACAGGTGGTACTTGTCGCCGATCCTGGTGATGTCGCCGTCGATGGTGCTCTTGTCCTTTTCCGGGTAGGCAAACAGCTGTTCCGGCGTGGTTTCCAAGGTTGTGAAAGCATTGTCGGCGTAGGCGTAGACCATGTAATTATGTCCACCCCTGCGACGCACGGTGAAGTAGACCATCAGTTTTTTCCGCGCTGTGTCGAAAATGGTCTCGGGTGCCCAGGCTGCGGCGATATCGTTGTACTGCGCGAAGAGGTCGGGAATCCGGACCAGCACATGGGTCCAGTTGATCAGGTCATATGACTTCATGAAGACCAGCGAGCGGTTGTTCCCCCAGCCGTACCGCTCGAGGGGCCGCGAGCATTAGCATTGATAACGATAACATGGACGGCTTTTGGCTACATGCAATTTGCGAGGAAGACGCGATTTTTCATTGCAGGAGCAGATCTTGCTATCGCTCACATGGCTCATCAGAAGGATATAAGGTATGCATTATTCAAATGCGCACGACCTACCAATGAAACGCTTTTCTTTAGTCGCCATCGCAGCCGCGCTGAGCGCACTGTCCACCTGCACGACCTTGCCAAGCGTCGCAAAATGCCCCCGTCCCCGAGTGCCTGCGCACCGTGCCTCGTGTTCGCTAGAGCATTAGCGTTATCACTAGTAGATTCATCACCTGTCGTCTTGGGGGGAAACCGGGTGGTCACTGTCAGACGTGCATGCCTTGATTCTTCATAATTTCCTAAAAGCAAAATCGATCAACAATTGCCACAGCATTCCCACCCTGATAGGAGGCACTATGGCAATCGACGTATATCTACAAATTGACGGTATCAAAGGCGAGTCGATGGACGACAAGCACAAGGATTGGATCGAATGTTCAATGGTGCATTGGGGGGTGCACCAGCCCAAGAGCGCGACGGCGTCTACAGGCGGTGGCCACACCGCAGAACGGGTTCAAATGTCCGATATTCTGTTCAGCAAACTGTCCGACCTGTCCTCGCCGATCCTACTGCAGGTTTGCTCGATGGGAAAAACAATTCCAAAGGCGAAGTTCGAGTTCATGCGCGCGGATGCAAACGGCCAGCCCATTAGATATTTCGAAATTGAGCTGGAAAACGTCCTGATCGGAATGGTTACGCCTTCCATCGAGTCCGGTGACATACTGTCTGAGAATGTCTGCCTCAAATTTTCCAAGGTAAGGTGGCAATACACACAGCAGAAAATCAGCGGCGGCGCGGGCGGCAATACGGCCGGCGGTTGGGATCTCTCGTCCAACAAAATCGTGTAGGGGGACGCCATGTCGGTAGATGTCGACAAATTTACGACGCACTTGCGCAAACATGCGGCAAGAGATTTCGGTGCTGGACATTGCGCACAGTGGGTACGCAAAGCGCTCCAGGCAAGTGGCGCCACCGTTCCCCAGCCTTATCCGCCGACGGCGAAGGAATGGGGACCAACGTTGCTGCGGTTGGGGTTCCACGAAATCACTGTGGAAAATCCGGACGCATTTCATTTTGTAAAAGGCGATGTGATGGTCATGAAGCCCCACAAGGGGGGCAAACCAGCAGGCCACATCGCCGGGTACGATGGCAAGAACTGGATTTCCGATTTTATACAGCGAGACTTCTGGGCCGGGCCAGGTTATCGCAGGGAGAAGCCGAGCTATGTCGTTTACCGTCCTTGACCGCACCTTCGTAGCCGTATCCCTCGCGCTGGCCAGTTGCGTTGCACTTGCCAAGGATGGGCCGCCACGCATGCTACGAGAGCCTGTGTTCGGTCTTCGCATTGACGCGGCGAACCCGAAGCTCGACCTGCTGCCCGACGAAGTGCGCGACAAGTGTTCTGAGATCGCGAATAACGATCAGTGGACGGGACGCCTTTGGGTATATGCACGTGCGCACGATGCGGATGCCACCTATTACGTCGTTGGCGGGTACTTCGAACGCCACCATCCGGACCGGGGAGAGTCTCGGTATTGGTTGGACACGTATGGTGGCGTGTATCGAATCGAAGGTGCAAAGTGTTTGGGGGTTGGTCCTGCACGGGAAGTGTTTGACGTGCGCCCATTCGATGAAACGCCGCAGCCGGTACTGAAGGCGCTCGCGGACGATCTGGCCTCCAGACTTGCGCGTGCGTTCGCCGGACAAGATCGGCTCCGGACGAAAATGCGAAGCCACCGTGTAGACTTTGGCACTCTGAGTCCCGAGTTGCGTGAGGCGTTCAAGGCGTACTCCGGGCAAAAGTAACCGCCGCGCGGTACCCCTGCGCCCTCCGCAACGAGGGTGTTTTCATTTTCATTTCCCGAGCGACCTTAGGGGCAGTTCAATCTTGAGTCCGGCTAATACGCCGGGCAGCAATGTCCACTAGCGAGGCGATGAAAAGATACGCCATAAATGTTGTAGAGTATTGCACTATTGTGAAATGCTTATTTTCCGCTGATGAATCTCCTTCCGAAAATCGCCATCGCAGCCGCGCTGAGCGCACTGTCCGCCTGCACGACTCCGCCCACCGTCGCCGACCAGCCCTTCAAATGCAGCAACTGCGACGAATGGAACCAGCCACAGGCACCGTTCAACGTGGCCGCCAATACCTGGTACGTCGGCCCCCAAGGCCTGTCGGCGCTGCTGATCACCGGGCCGCAGGGCCATATCCTGCTCGACGGCGCGCTGCCGCAGTCGGCCGCCCTCATCGAGCGCAACATCAAAACGCTGGGTTTCCGCATCGAGGACGTCAAGCTGATCGTGAACTCGCACGCGCATTTCGACCATGCCGGCGGCATCGCCGCCTTGCAGGCCAGGAGCGGGGCGCAGGTTGCCGCCAGCGTGCACGGCGCCCAGGTGCTGCGTGACGGCGTCATCGGCAAGGACGATCCCCAGTACGACCCAGATTACCAACCCAGCGTGCCGAAAGTACCGAATGCGCGCGGCGTGGCCGATGGCGAAACCTTAAGCGTCGGCCCCCTGAAAATTACCGCGCACCTGACGCCCGGCCACACCCCCGGCAGCACCACCTGGACCTGGACCTCGTGCGACAGCAAGGGTTGCCTGAACATGGTGTACGCCGACAGCGTCACGCCGGTCTCTGCCGACGGCTTCCGCTTCACGGGGGCGCGCGCAAGCGAGTTCAGAAAGAGCATCGACAAGATCGCCGCGCTGCCGTGCGATGTGATCGTGTCGACCCATCCAGACTTCACCGATACCTTCGACAAACTGGCCGCGCGTACACCTGAGCGCAACACCTTCATCACGCCGGACGGATGCCGCACGTACGCCGCAGCCGCGCATCAGCGCATCGATGCGCGCCTGGCCGCCGAGAGCGCATCCGCGCCGAACCCGGCGCACAGCCACTAAGCGCTGCTCGAGTGCGCCGCGCCCAGCCTCCAATTCTTGATTGGGCAAAAACGCACCGGACCACGCGCTCAGTGGCGCAGCGTGATCCCGACCATGTATTGCGCGCCCGCGTAGGCGTAGTCGAGCAGGTTGGGGGTGCCGTCGGCAAACGGCTGGTAGCCGCCTTGCGACGCCGTCACCGTTACCCGGCCGATATTGCGTCCTTCGGCGAACAGCTCGATGCCGTTGGCGAAGCGGTAGGAGACCTTGGCGTCGAGGAAGCGGCGCGCATCCTGGAAGGTGGGCGAGGCGGGGTTGTAGGGCAGCCCGGTCCCGCCGACGATGCCGTTGGCGGGATAGCTGTTGGTCATGCCGGTAAGGCCGCGAAAGAATGCGGCGGCGCTTTGCAGCGCTATCCGCGCGCGCCACTTGCCGTCGTCATACCAGAGCGATGCGTTCCAGGTGTACCTCAGCTCGCCGATGGGCCTCATTGGATCGCCGCTGATCAGCTCGCGCACCGCCGCTTCCAGGTTGTTCGACCGCACCCGCGTGTAATTCATTTCCAGCCCGGTATGTCGCAGCAGGGAGGGCAGGGCGGTGAACGCCGTCTTGCCGCTCAACTCGACACCCCTGCGGTCGGTGGCCGGCCCGTTCGCATAGGTCGTGTAGGCATACTCGACCTCGGACAGGTCGCGCCCGGTGGCCGGGTCGACCGCGCCCGACCCGGCGAACGGCCGCGCGTTGGTGACCGCCACCCGCTGCGCCGGCCCCACGATGCCCTTCTGGCGGAACAGCGCCAGTGACAGCAGCGTATCCCGGCTCGGATACCACTCCAGCGCCAGATTGGTGTTGCGGTTGCTCTGGGCGCGCAAGCCCGGATTGCCCAGCGTGCCATTGCAGGCCATGTCGGGCGTATCGCCGTCTTCCCCGCCGGCGAGCTTGCGCTCATCCCGGGTGCAGCTCACCCCATTGCTGTACAGGTATTCCACCGGTGGCCGGGCGATAACCTTGGCGCGGTTCAAGCGCACGGCCAACCGGTCGCGCAGCGGCCACCAGGCCAGATTGAGCACCGGCATGACATCCGTGCTGCTGCGCTGAAGCGCCGTGTTGCGCGCCAGCGCGGTCATCGAAATCCCGGCCGCCGCATTCGGGTTGGCCGGATTGTATGCCGCCGTCTTCATGATGGACTGGAACGTCATCAGGCCGGTCGCGGCAACGCTGGTGCGCACCAGCCGCCAGCCGATATTGCCGTTCAGTTCCCAGTCGAACGGCAGCCGTCCGAAGTTGAGGTCGGCGCTCACATAAGCGCTGGTGATGCGCTCGCTCACGGCGCTCCTGGGTTGCTCATATACCTTGCCGTCGTTGCCCGTGCAAAACTTGATGCAATCAAGATTGAAGTGTTGCACACCGCTGCCCTCGATCACCTTGCGCACGTCGATCTCGGCCCAGCCTTGCGGCAGCGTGGCCGGGCGGTTCGGCAAGCTGTTGAAGTAGGTGATGGTGTCGCGCGTCATCGCCTGCGCGACGATATTGCGGTAGTCGGCCTGATGCATGACGATGGTGCTGTTGAACGCCGTCGCCGGGCTGGTGCTGTAGCGGATGCCGTACTGGCAGGGCGTGCCGCCGGGCGCCAGCGAACCGGGGGTGTCTTCGCAGGCCTGATAGTTGCTGCCGATGGCCACGCGCGGCACCACCACGGCGGGGCCGGCCGCATCGGCCGGTTTGACCGTATAGCCTGAACCGGTATAGCTTTCCTGTCCATTGCCGCGGCGCGACAGCCCGAACTTGATGCGGTTAACAACCGGCACGGCATCGTTGACGGCGTACGTCAGGTCGAGCCTGGCCACATCCTCGCCGCGTTCCATGATGCGCCCATTGGTCATGATCAGCGGGGTCGCTGCCGAGGTGGCCGGCAGGCGCGCATCGGCGGGGGACTGCAGCAGGCCGTAGTGATTCGGGTCCTTCTGGCTGATCGCGACATCGGCCGGCAAGGTGTAGGTCCACAAGCCGTCCGGCGCCAGCGACACCGTGGATGCGCCGTACCGATACGCGAAACCGGTGCGCCACTGCATGCGCCAGGCGTCGG
Organism: uncultured Oxalobacteraceae bacterium; assembly: GCA_946480015.1. Next base: position 14,459 of record CAMLIL010000096.1, read on the forward strand.
CGCGCGCGCGTCCGGCCAGGAACTCGGCGCGCAGCGCGCCCGAGCGCCAGCTGCCGCCAAGCTGGGCGTATTGCGACCGGCTCTGGATCTGGTCGTACAGCTGGTCGCTCAGGACCGAGGCATTGCTCAGCGTGTATTGGGTGACGTGGTGGTTGGCATCCACCTTGACCGAGGACGGATCGATGTTGACGACCGAACCGTTGGTCAGGCCGCGATAGGTGCCGCCGGCCGTGCCCAGGTTGACCGGCGACGGATACCAGTAATATCCCGGCAGCGCGCTGCGCATGATGGCGGGCGCGGCGCCGCTGTCGGCAAAGCTGCCGTCCGCATTGGTGGCGATGGCGCCCTGGGTAAAGAACAGCTGGTCGTCGCTGATCCTGCGGGTGTTGCGGTTGAACTTGGCGTACAGCGACAGATCGTCGCTGGCCTTGACATCGAAGCGCAGGTCGCCGTACAGGCGGCGGTCGTACTGGCGCCGCATCTGATAGCGCGGATTTTGCGGCGTGTAATCGTTCCACTGGTTCAGGCAGCTGAGCAGTTCGCCGCTGCGCTGGTTTTGCGCGATGGTGCGGTTGCTCGAGCTCGCGATCGACGCCAGCTCCGTGCTGCTGTAGCGCGGAAACGCCGCATAGCAGTCCGCCTTGGTTTGGGCCGCCGCCGAGCGGCTGACGATCTCCAGCGGGCTGTAGGCATCGACACTGCCGCCGCCCGCCCTGGCCCAGCTGGCCAGCGGCGCGGTGGCCGCCGGATTGCTCGTCGAGACGGTCGCCGGGTTGTAGGAAAACGTTTTTTCCGGCGACTGGTCGTAGTCGATCGAACGGCTCATGCCGATGTCGCGGCTGGACACGAACATCGTATGGTTTTCATTGCGCGCCTCCGTCCTGGTCAGGTTCAGCACCACGCCCAGCCGCTTGTCGAGGAATCTGTCGGCAAACACCAGGTTCAGATTCGGCGTCCAGCGCTCGTTGATGGAATTGTGCTGGCCGGCCACGCGCAGGCTCAGGTAGCGCTTGTCGAAATCCAGCCCGGTGCGGGTACGGATGAGGATAGCGCCGCCCAGCGAGCCTTCGGTCATGGCGGCGGTGGCGCCCTTGACCACGTCGATGCTCTTGATCAGGTCGGTCGACAGCTCGCGCAGGTCGACCCCGCGCCCGGAACCGCCATTGTTCAGGTCGGTTCCGCCGGCCGCCTGCACGCCGATGCCGTCGATCTCCACGCGGGTGAACTCGGGTGTGATGCCGCGCACGTTGACGGTGGAGCCTTCGCCGTAATCGCCGCGGTCCAGGGTCAGCCCGGCGATGCGGGAAATCGCCTCGGCGGCGTTGCGGTCGGGGAAGGCGCCGACATCCTCGGCCACGATCGAGTCGCGCGCCGTGTCGGCATTCTTTTTGCGCTCGATGGCACTTTGCTGCGAAGCGCGGGTGCCGGTCACTTCGACCCGGGCGGGCTCGTCGCGTTGCGGCGGCGGCGGGGCGGGCGGCGGCCCCTGCTTGATCAGGACGGTGCCGTTGGGCGCCATGCTGGCCTGCAGGCGGGTGCCCTTGAGCAGCAGTTGCAAGGCCCGGGATGGCCGATACAGGCCGCCGACCGGGTTGGTGCGGACGCCCGCGAGCTCGTCGCCATCGGCCAGCACGCGCAGATCGGCCTGCTTTGCGAACTCTGCGATCGCGCCGGCAGCTGGCCCCGCTGCAATCCGGAACGGCCGTTTGGCCTGCTCCGCCTGGGCCGACAGCGTGATCAGGCAGGCTCCCGCAGCCAGTAAGCCGGCGCGCACCATGCGCAGCTTAGTTCCGCGCCGGCGTGGCGCCGATCCTGATCTGGCCGGCGCCGGCCGCCACCGGCACATTCATCAGCAGCCGCACGTCGTTGGCGAACTCTTCCGGCTGATCGATGCGGTAGCGGCCTACCAGTGTCTTGCGCCGCAGCGCCGGATCGGCAATGACGAGCTGGCGCACGTTGTAGCGGTTGAAATCGGCCACCGCGTCGGCCAGCGTGCGATGCTGGAAAATCAGCTTGCCTTCGCGCCAGGCCAGCAGGCGCTCCACGGCGCCGGGGTCGCGCATCACCGCAATGCTGGACGCCCGCTCCGCCACCACGGCATGGGTGCCCACGCCGAGCTGCCGGGTGGGCGCGCTTCCCGTGTCGCTCCAGACATCGACCACGCCTTCGGTGACGATCACATCGGCGCCAGCGCCGTGCTCGTGGCGCCGCACCGCAAACGCGGTACCGACCGCGCGCACGCGCACGTCGCCGGCTTCGACCACGAACGGTTTGGTCTTGTCCTTGGCCACTTCGAACCAGGCTTCGCCCTGGGTCAGGAAAATGCGCCGTTCGCTGCGCGACAGCGCCACTTCCACCTGGCTGGCGCTGTTGATGCTGAGCACGGACTGGTCGGCCAGCGGCACCTTGCGAAATTCCCCCTTGGCGGTGGTGTAGATGCTGCGCTGCGGCGCTTGCGCCCGCATCGACATCACGCTGAGCGCCGCCATCCCGGCCGCCAGCGCGCCGCCCGCCAGCCAGGCGCGCCGGTGGCGCGACGGTGCCGCGTCATTGGCGCTTTCGCGGTGCAGCGGTGCCTCGCGCTGGCTGTCCTGCACGGTGAGCTGATCGAGCGCGTGCTGCAGCGCACGGGCGCGCAGATACGCTCCCTGATGGCGCGCATCGGCGCCATACCATGCGTCGAAGGCCGCGCTTTCGCGCCGGTCCAGGTCCCTGGCGGACTGGCGCGCAACCCAGTCCAGCGCGGTGTCGTCGATCTCAGACATGGCGTCTTCGGGCCGCGCGCGCGCCCGCCTGGCGCTTCGATCCCTCGTCCATGCCCACCTGCGAGACCATGTCCGAGACCAGTTTCAGGCCGCGCATCGTTTCCTTTTCAACCACGTTTTCCGACAGACCCAGACTGAGCGCGGTGTCGTTCTGGGACAGGCCCTGAATTTTGCGTGCCCGAAACACCTGGCGGCACCGGTCGGGCAGATGGGCGACCAGGCCCAGCACCCATTTCAATTCCGCCCGGGCCAGCGCCACGCGTTCGGGCGAGGGGCCGCTGTCGGCGACATCGAGCTCATCGAGATTGGCCACCGCATCGATGTGCACGATGGCGTCGCGGCGCAGGCGGTCCACGATGATGTTCTTGGCCATTTGCATGAGAAACGCCTTGGGCGTACAGACATGGGCCACCGATTCCATCTTCAGCAAGCGGTAGTAGACGTCCTGCACCAGGTCGTCCACCTCGCCCTCATGGCTGCAGATGCGGCGCAGGCGCCGGCGCAGCTCGGCTTCGTACGGGATCACGTTCGCGCTGACCCACGCCACCACCGCCGCGTCCGGCAGCGCATTTCCGACGATTTCACTCATGTTGTCCGGCCCCCGTCACTTCCCCCGCGTACATATAACCGTTTCGATGGCGGCATTCAAGACATTTCCAATCGAAAACATGACTATTGTTCCACGATTGCGAGGGGCGGAAAATATTTTTGTTGAAAGCCGGCGGAATACGGGTCCGCCGTTCGTCATCGGAGGAGAGGGGCAATTCAGCTCCCCGATGACGAGACGATCTGCACCTATGAACACTTCTTTCACTGGCAGCTTGCCGCAGCAAGCCGGTTCCGAACATTTCGCGCGGGCGTATTCGCAGCATTGTTGTCATTTGTGCCATTCCCCCCTGCGTGAAATCATGCCCCACTGTCCGTGTCCGCACTGGTTCATCAGCGCCTGCCGTTCGGCCGAGCGGGTGCGTCCCGTGTTCCCGAATTACACCCTGGCCAATGTGTTCGACTACCTGCTGTGCTTTGTCCAAGCCGAGCGCGCCAGGTCGGCCAGCCGGGCCTGGTTCGACATCGAGCGCAGGGACGCGGCCATCGTCGCCGCGTTCAACATCAACGGCCGCCTGTGGACCTTCACCCTGGACGCCGCGCGCCAGCTGACCGTCGCGCTGCAACAGCGCAAGGCCGTCAGCAGTACCAGCATCGTCGTCAGCCCGGGCCAGGCCGATATCGACCTGCTCGAACAACTGCTGCAGCCAGCCCACTGACAGAGCGGAGTATCATGGGGCGATGCGCCCCCTTGCTCTGACAGCCCTTGCGGTGCAGCTGCTGTGCGGCTGCGCCGAACCGCCCGGCGACGGCTTCACCGGCTACGCCGAAGGCGACTACGTCCGGCTGGCGTCGCCGCTGGCGGGGACGCTGGCGCGCATCGATCTGCGCCGGGGCGAGCGCGCCGCCGCCGGCAGCCCCGCCTACGTGCTCGAACAGGCCAGCGAAGCGGCCGCGCGCCACGAAGCCGAGAGCCGCGTGGCGCGGGCGCAAGCCCTGCTGGCCGACCTCGAAAAAGGCGCGCGCAGCGATGAACTGGCGGCGATCAGCGCCGAATTGCGCGCCGCCGACGCCGCGCTGGCGCTCTCGCGCGCCAATCTCGAACGCGACCGCCGGCTGGTGGCCGGCCAGTTCCTGTCACGCGCCCGGCTCGACCAGGACAGTACCGCCGTGGCGGCCGACCGCGCGCGTGTCGATGAGATCGGCGCGCGCCTGCGCACGGCCCGCAGCAGTGCGCGCAGCGACCAGATTGCCGCCGCCGCGCGCGAAGCCGACGCCGCCCGCGCCCAGCTGGCGCAGGCCCAGTGGCGGGTCGACCAGAAAGCGCAGCGGGTGCCCGTTGCCGGCGTGGTGACCGACGTGATGTACCGCGCCGGCGAGTTCGTCCCGGCCGGCGCGCCCATCGTCGCCTTGCTGCCGCCGGCGAACATCAAGGCGCGTTTTTTCGTGCGCGAAGCGCAACTCGGTACGCTCAAGCTCGGGCAGGCGGTATCGATCGCCTGCGACGGCTGCGCCGCCGCGGTGAGAGCGCACATCAGCTTCATCGCCCCGGAAGCCGAATTCACCGCGCCGCTCATCTACAGCAACGAGAACCGCGCCAATCTGGTGTTCATGGCCGAAGCCCTGCCCGAGCCGGGGCAGGCGGCGCTGCACCCGGGCCAGCCTTTGACGGTCAGGCTGGCGCCGTGAGCGCTCTGGTCATCGACGTGCATGGCCTGAGCAAAGCGTACGGCGGGCGCACCGTCGTCGACCGGCTCGACATGCAGGTCGAGCGTGGGCGCATCTACGGCTTCCTCGGCCCCAACGGCAGCGGCAAGACCACCACCATCCGCATGCTGTGCGGCCTGCTCACGCCCGACGCGGGCGAGGGCAGCTGCCTCGGCTACGACCTGCGCACCCAGGCGCGCCTGATCAAGCGCGAGGTCGGCTACATGACCCAGAAGTTCGGCCTGTACGAAGACCTGAGCATCGAGGAAAACCTCGATTTCGTCGCGCGCGTGTATGGCGTGGCGCCGCGCCGCGCGCGGGTCGATGCGAGCCTGGCACGGCTTGGGCTGGACACCCGCCGCCGGCAGCTGGCCGGTTCGCTCTCGGGCGGCTGGAAGCAGCGGCTGGCGCTGGCGGCCTGCCTGATCCACGATCCGCAGCTGCTGCTGCTGGACGAGCCGACCGCCGGCGTCGATCCGTCCGCGCGGCGCGACTTCTGGGACCAGATCCACAGCCTGGCCGCGGGCGGCATGACGGTGCTGGTGTCGACCCACTACATGGACGAAGCCGAGCGCTGCCATCAGCTGGCCTACATCGCCTACGGCAAGCTGCTGGCGCGCGGCAGCGTGGACGAAGTCATCGCCGCGGCCGCATTGAAGACCTGGTCGCTCACCGGCGCGGACCTGAACGCCGCGGCGCAGCGCCTGCGCGCCTGCCCCGGCATCCGCACCGTGGCGCCGTTCGGCGCCACCCTGCACGTCAGCGCGGACGACCAGGGCGCGCTGGACGCCGCGCTGGCGCGCCAGGAACTGCGCGGCCTCACCGCCACGCCGATTCCCAGCAGTCTGGAAGACGTGTTCATCGCGCTGATGCAAAACGCGCGCGACAACTTCGCCGGGGAGCGGTCTTGAACTGGCGCCGCATGCTGGCGGTGCTGCTCAAGGAGCTGCGCCAGGTACGGCGCGACCGCCTCACCTTCATGATGATGATCGGCATACCGATTGTGCAGCTGGTGCTGTTCGGCTTTGCCATCAACGGCGACGTGCGCCAGCTGCCGCTGGCGGTGCACGATGCCGACCACAGCGTGTTCTCGCGCAGCCTGGTGGCGGCGCTGGAAAATTCGCGTTACTTCCACGTGGTGCGCACGGTCGGCGGGGCCGCCGAAGGCGACGCCCTGCTGGCGCGCGGCGAGGTGCAGTTCGTGCTGCAGGTGCCGGGCGACTTCTCGCGCCGCCTGCTGCGCGGGGAGCGGCCCGCCATGCTGCTGGCGGCCGACGCCACCGACCCCGCCGCCACCGGCAACGCGCTGGCGCTGGTGAACGCGCTCGCCCAGCGCGCCATCGGGCGCGAGCTGGCCGGCCCGCTGGCCCATCTGCGCCCGGCCGAAGCGCCGTTCGAGATCCGCACCCAGCGCCGCTACAACCCGGAAGGGCTGACCCGCTACAACATCGTGCCCGGCCTGATGGGAGTGATCCTGACCATGACGATGGTAATGATGACGGCGCTGGCGATGACGCGCGAACGCGAGCGCGGCACCATGGAAAACCTGCTGGCCACGCCGGTGTCGCCGCTGGAAGTCATGCTCGGCAAGATCGTTCCCTACATCCTGATCGGCTATGTGCAGGTGGCGGTGATCCTTTCCGCCGCGGTGCTGCTGTTCAGGGTGCCCCTGCTGGGCAGCCTGTGGCTGCTGTCCGGCGCGCTGGTGCTGTTCATGGCCGCCAACCTGGCGATCGGCTTCACCTTCTCGACCATCGCGCGCAATCAGCTGCAGGCCATGCAGCTGACGTTTTTCTTCTTCCTGCCGTCGATGCTGCTGACCGGCTTCATGTTTCCGTTCCGCGGCATGCCCAACTGGGCACAGAACATCGGCGAAGTGCTGCCGCTGACGCACTTCCTGCGCATCGTGCGCGGTGTGATGTTGAAGGGGAACGGCGCCATCGAGGTGGCCCCGCACCTGTGGCCGATCGCGCTGTTCATGCTGGCGGCGGGAGCGCTCGCGCTGTGGCGCTTCCGCCAGACCCTCGACTAGGAGTCTGCGCGGCAGAACTATGATGTCATCCGGATGCTCGGGGTAAACG
>CAMLIL010000097.1 GCA_946480015.1 uncultured Oxalobacteraceae bacterium
CGGGCAAGGAAGGCCAGTTCGACGCGCGCGCCGTGGTGTTCGACGGTTCCACCGACTATCACAACCGCATCAACGATCCGGCCCTGAATATCGACGAGAACACCATCCTGGTGATCCGCGGTTCCGGTCCGATCGGCTGGCCGGGTTCGGCCGAAGTGGTGAACATGCAACCGCCCGATCACCTGATCAAGAAGGGCATCCTGGCGCTGCCGACCCTGGGCGATGGCCGCCAGTCCGGCACCTCGGACAGCCCGTCGATCCTGAACGCCTCGCCGGAAAGCGCCGCCGGCGGCGGCCTGGCGTATCTGCGTACCGGCGACACTGTCCGCGTGAACCTGACCAAGGGTTCCTGCGACATGCTGGTCAGCGATGAAGAATTGGCCAAGCGCAAGCTCGAACCGCTGCCGCCGATTCCGCCGAGCCAGACCCCATGGCAGGAAATTTACCGTTCCACCGTGGGCCAGCTGGAAACCGGTGCCTGCATGGAAACGGCATTGAAGTACCGTGGTGTGGCCGAGAAAATGCCGCGTCACAATCACTAAGCGGTATCCAGGAATGACGATTACCGGCAATCAGCCGATCGGCGCACGCGAGGTGCGCGGCCGGTAAGCGTCATTCCATGGAGTCGATTTATCCACCGGCGGCAAGCTTGCGCCTGCTTTTTCCGGCGCCTAGAAACTGAACCGGGCCTCCACACCCACCTTGCGCCCGGGCGCCAGCGAACCGAGGTCCGCCGCGCCGCCGGTGTAGCGCGCCGAATTGTAGTCGGCGTAGTAGCGCTGGTTGCCCAGGTTGCGGCCGGTCAGGCTGGCCGACCATTTACCGTTCACCGCACGCAAGCCGATGCGCGCGTTCACCAGCAGCAGGCTGTCCGACACCGCCGCGTTGTCGGGATGCCAGTAGCGCCGGCTGCGCTGCTCCAGGTCCACCCTTGCCAAGGCGCGCATCGTGGCGCCCACCGCCGCCCCGTATTGCAGGCCGAGGTTCAGCTTCCACGGCGTCGACTTGGGCGTGTGCTTGCCGACCGTCGCCGGGTCGCTGGCGTTCTCGACGATCTTGCTGTCGGCGATGCCAACGCCGCCTTCGAGGCTCCAGCCCGGCGCCATCCGCCAGGCCAGGTCGAGGTCCGCGCCGCGGATGCGCACGCGGTCGATGTTGCCGATGATCTGGCTGCCCGTGGCGGCGTCAATGTAGAAGAACTGGAAATCGCTCGAGCGCGCCTGGAACAGCGCGCCATTGAGCACCAGCGTGCCATCGAGCAGGCTCAGCTTGGCGCCCGCTTCGGCGGTGGCGAGGCGCTCGGCGCGGAAGTCCGCCAGGCCGGGCGCGTTGAAGCCGCCCGAGCGGAAGCCTTTGCCGTAGCTGAGGTACAGCAGGCGCGTACGGTCCAGTTTCTCGCTCAGCACCACTTTCGGTTGCCAGGCGTCGAAACGGAGCGCGCGCCATGCGCCGCTCAGCAGGTCCTGCTGGCGGCGCTGGTCGCGGTCCAGGCGCAGCGCGCCGGACAGCGTGGTGCGCGTGCCCAGGTCGACGTCGACCTGGCCGAAGCCGGCGTAGGCGCGGTTGTCGTTGGCCTCGGCGCGGCGCACGATCGCCTTGCCGAGATCGTCCCACTGCTGGAGCGTGCCGTCGAGGTCGGCGAAGGCGCGCGTTTCGAGCTCGCGCCGGGTCTTGAGGTAATAGACGCCGGCGATCCAGCGCAGCGGTGCGCGGTCGGGCGAGGCCAGCCGCAGCTCCTGGCTCAGCAGGCGCACGTTCAGGTCCTGGCCCTGTCCGACCTGGAACGGCAGCCTGCCCAGCAGACCGCCGAGCGGGTCGCCCGGGTTGCTGAAGTCGAGGTCGCCGCGGTAGCGCTCAGCCAGACTGGTGTAGGCGCTGATCGCGCTCAGCGTACCGAGCGCGGTGTCGATCTCGGCCTTGAAGCTGGCGTCGCGGCTGTCGCCGTCCGACCTGCCCAACAGGCTGGCGCTCGGCGTCACGGTCTGGTTCGGATTCGGGCTGTGGACCAGGCTGTCCCAGGTGGCGCCGGCGGCGAAGCGGTTGGCCGAGGCGCGCAGGTCGATCCGCACGCCCGCCGCGGGCTCGAAGTCGGCGCGCGCGCGCACCGTGTTGTCGTGGCCGACGCCATCGGCGCGGCGCTGCAGATAGCTGTTTTGAGTCTGTCCGTCGGAGCGCTCGGCATGCGCGGCCAGCCGCACGCTGGCCTTGCCGTCCGCGCTGGCGGCATTCCAGCCGGCGGTGACGGCGCGCGCATTGTCCTGGCCGATGCTCGCTTCAACGAACCCTTCGGGATAGCGCGCTGGCCGGCGCGTCTCGATATTGATCGCGCCGCCGAGCGCATTGCGGCCATACAGCGCGCCTTGCGGCCCCTTCAGCACTTCGATGCGCTCGAGGTCGAACAAGGCCATCTTCAGCTGCTTCTGGTTATTCTGCGGGACACCGTCGACGACCACCGTGACCGGCGCATCGGCGTTGTTCACCTGCGACACGCCGCGTATCGTCAGGAAGGAATTGCGGTGGGTGAAGGACTGGTCGAAGGCCAGGTTCGGCGTCAGATCGGCCATTTCCTGCGCACTGCGGATGCCTGCGTCGTCGATCTGGGTGGCGGTGAAAGCCTTGACAGACATCGGCACGTCCTGCAGGCGCTCGCGCCGGTACTGGGCGGTGACGACAACGGTTTCGGCAGTCTCGGCCGGGGCCTCCTGGGCCAGCGCCGCACCCGGCGCGCTGGCGAGCAGCAACAACAGCGCCGCAGCGCCGTGCTGGCGCTGCCCCAACTTGCATTGATCTTCGATTTCTATACTCCCGTTTAATTTTGCCGATCGCACAGATTGACAAAAAGCGCTAATTCGCGAAATATCAAATATTACCAACAAGAATGCCCCAGCAAGCAAAAACCGCCGCATTTGACCTTGTGCCGCCGGTACAAGCAGTCACCCAGGAATCGATCCATCCGCCCACGAAAGGGAAACCGATGAGCACTCCAGCACACGCGCCCGCAGCCTATGGCATCACCGATTTTTATTACGTGGCCGCCGGTGCGGCCGTGTTTGGCAGCGGCGGGGGCGGCAGTTACACCGATGCCGTCGGCGTGCTCAACGAGCTGGCCCAGACCCGGTTCACGCCGGTGCCGGTGCAGGCTTACCCGGGCGGGGCGAACGCCTGCGTGCTTGCCCTGATGGGCTCGCCGGATGCCGGCCAGGCGCTGCACCTGCGCGACGTCAAGGGCGCGATCGCCAACACCATGCTGGCGTTACAAAACGCCAACGCCACCCTGTACACCTGGGCGGCGCCGGTCGAACTCGGTGCGCTCAATTCGCTGATTCCCCTGATCGCCGGCGTCATGGACCAGGGCCTCACCGTGGTCGACGGCGACGGCTGCGGGCGCGCGGTGCCGCAACTGCTCAACACCACCTACAGCGGCGCGGCCGGGCTGCCGGTCAGCCCCTGCGTGCTGGGCAACCAGGCCAACGATCCCGCGCTGGCCCAGAGCACGGTGCTGAACGTGTCGACGACCGCCCAGGCCGAGACCCTGGCGCGCGGCGTGGTAACGGCCGACTTCGGCAGTATCGCCGGCTTCGCGGCCTGGTCCTCGCTGGCCTCGAACCAGTTCGCGCTGAACGGCAACTACATCAGCGGCACCCTGAGCCAGGCCTGGCAGCTCGGCCAGTATTTACTGGACAGCGCCAGCGCGCCCAGCGCGGCCGAGGTGGCCGGCTTCATCGCCAGCATCAGCGGGCGCGCCACCAGCGTGATCGCCAGTGGCCTGTACATTACCGAAGTCAGCCAGACCACCGCCGGCGGCTTCGACACCGGCCTCGTGCGGCTCGACAACGCGCCGGCCGGTCAGCCCAGCACCGCCACCTATTATCTCTACAACACCAACGAAAGCCTGATCCTGTATTCGACCGCTTCCAGCGTGCCGCTGGCGATCGCGCCCGACTCGATCTGCTACTACTCCGAGAGCACCGGGCGCGGCTTTTCGAACGCGGTCGACGACATGGCGCCCTACCTCGGCAGCGCGCAGCAGGTCAGCCTCATCAGGATCACGGCCCTGCCGCAGCTGTGCCAGGCGGCCGGCGTGATGCAAGCCTTCACCGCGCTGTTGCTCAAGATCGGCTATGCCGGCCCGCTGCCTTCGCCCTGAGCAGATTTTTCTATGGCAAGCCGGCGGCGGTATGCTATGTTGTTTCCGGCGAGCAGTTGGGCTCGCCTTTCTTAGCCTATCCCGACCGTGATTGACGATAAAGACCCGTACAAGGAACGCCTCGAACTGGCCCTGGAAGCGGCCGGTCTCGACCTGTGGGAAACCAACATCGTCGACGGCACGATGGCCAAGGCGGTCACCAAGACCCTGGCCGACCTGGGTTACGACGAGAGCGAATACGGCGACCTGATCGACGACATGCTCAACAAGCTGTCGCATCCGGACGATGTGCCGCGCATTTACGCGGCGGTGAGCGACCACGTCGAGGGCCGCACCCCCCAATACCGCTGCGAATTCCGGCTGCGCTCGAAGGCCGGCGCCTGGATCTGGTTCGCCAACTACGGCAAGATCATGGACCGCGACGCGGCCGAGCCGGGGCGCCGCTTCATCGGCGTGACCTTCAACATCAACGACCGCAAGCAGCGCGAGGACGAGATCGCCGCCGTCAACCGCCAGCTCAACGCGCAGATCCTCGAGCGCCAGGCGCGCGAGGAAGCGCTGCGCGAAGCCAACCTGCGTGCCGAGGCGGCCAGCCAGGCCAAGAGCCACTTCCTGTCCAACATGAGCCACGAGATCCGCACGCCGATGAACGCGATCATCGGTCTTTCGAACCTGGCCCTGAAGACCGACCTGTCGGCCCAGCAGCACGACTACCTGGCCAAGATCCACAACGCCGGCACCGCGCTGCTGGGCATCGTCAACGACATCCTCGACCTGTCGAAGATCGAGGCCGGCAAGCTGGGCCTGCACCACGCCGAATTCGTGCTCGAGCGCTCGCTCGAGCGGGTCGCCGCGGTGGTGGCGCAAAAGGCCGGAGACAAGGGGTTGGAACTGGTGTTCGACATGCCCGATGAGATTCCGCCCTGCCTGGTCGGCGACGCCATGCGCTTCGAGCAGGTGCTCACTAACCTGATCGGCAACGCGATCAAGTTCACCGAGCGCGGCGAGGTGGTGGTGAAGGCCGAGCGCCTGTCGCGCAACGGCAACCATGCCACGCTCAAGTTCTCGGTGCGCGATACCGGCATCGGCATCACGCCCGAACAGCGCCAGGGCCTGTTCATGGCCTTCACCCAGGCCGACGATTCCATCACCCGCAAGTACGGCGGCACCGGCCTGGGCCTGGCCATTACCAAGCGCCTGATCGAGATGATGGGCGGGGCGATCTGGGTCGACAGCGAACCGGGCGTGGGCAGCACCTTCAGCTTTTCGCTCGGCTTCGGCATCGGCCGCGCGGCCGACCGCAGCGTTCTGCCCGGCCGTATCGACGGCCTGCGCGTGCTGGCGGTGGACGACAACCCGCAGGCCAGGCGGGTGCTGGCCAACCACTGCGGCGCGCTGCGGCTGGAGGTCGACGAGGCCGGATCGGGCGCCGCCGCGCTGGAGGCGGTGCGGGCGGCCGAGCAGGCCGGCCATCCCTACGGCCTGATTTTGATGGACGGCCTGATGCCGAACATGAGCGGGATCGAAGTGGCGCGCGCGATCAAGCACGACCCCCGGCTCACGCGCCAGCCGGCCATCGTGCTGGTGAGTGCCTTCGGCCGCGACGATCTGTTCGGGCCGGAAGACACCGTGCTGATGGACGCCTTCCTCACCAAGCCGGTAGGCGCGTCGGCGCTGGTCGACACCTTGATGGAACTGTACAGCGGCAACGCCAAGGTGCAGCCCAGCGCGGCGCGCTGCAATTATTGGCTGGACGGCCTGCGCGTGCTGCTGGTCGAGGACAACGCAATCAACCAGCAGATCGCCACCGAACTGATGACCGGTGCCGGGATCGACGTATTCACCGCCGACAACGGCCGCATCGCGCTCGAGATGGCGTCATCCGGCCAGCCCTACGACCTGGTGCTGATGGATTTGCAGATGCCCGAGATGGACGGCTTTGCCGCCACCGCCGCACTGCGCGCCAACCCGGAGCTGGACGCGCTGCCGATCGTGGCCATGACGGCCCACGCGATGCAGGCGGAGCGCGCGCGCTGCCTGGCGGCCGGCATGAACGACCACCTGGCCAAGCCGATCGATCCCGAGCTGCTGTTCTACACGCTGGCGGTGTGGACCGGGCGCACTGGCGCCAATGGCGAGGCGCCGGTCCGTCCGGCGCCCGCCGCGCCGCTCGGCTCCGGCCTGCTCGACGCCGACGCCGCGCTCGAGCGGCTGGGGATGAACCCGACGGTGTTCCGCACGCTGCTGGCCAAATTCATCCAGGCGCACGGGAATGTCGGCGAACGCATTGCGGCCGCGTTGCTGACGGGCGAGCGCGAAGCGGCCATGCGCGATGCCCACACCGTCAAGGGCGCGGGCGCGATGCTGGGCGCGCACACGCTGGCCACCGCGGCGCGCGAGCTCGAACGGGCAATCGATGAACGCCGTGAAGACGAGTGCGGGATCGCGCAGTTCTGCGTCACCGTCGCGGCGACGGTGGATGCGATGGCGGCGTGGCTCGGGCAGGAGCAGGTGGCCTGACGGCGCTGACGCCCTTGGCTGCTAAGGAAAGTCAGCGTTGCGGGAAGCCGCCAACCTTGGACATGGTCACGGCTTGGCTCACGGTGACAATGGCGATGTCCTGATGGGCGACCAGCTTAAGCAGGTGCTTGTCGCCGGTGACGATCAGGTGGGCATTGACGGCGACGGCGCAGGCGACGACGTGATCGTCGTCCGGATCGTCCGGCACTACGCGGGGCACCGAGGCCGGTTCGACGCTGACGGCAAAGCTGCGGTACAGGTCGGAAATGGTTTGCGCGCTCGTACCCTGGGCCACCAGCCGCTCGTGGAAATGCGGACGGTATAAGATGTCGTTCAGCTCCGCTACCAGAGCGGGCGAGGTGTACAGCGCCACATGGCCCTCGTTCGCCATTTGCAGGAGCTGGTGAGGCAGGCCGCCCCACAGCAGGGCCGAGACTACGACGTTGGTGTCCAGGACCAGGCGCATCAGATCTATCGGCGGGCCGCGCGCACGGCCTTGACTTCGTCCATCAGTTCCTCGTCGCTCATAGGTGCAATCTTTTCCTGTTGCAGGCGCTGGCTAATCTCCAGCAAGCGGCGCCCGGCCGCGCGGCGGATCGCGTCCTCCAGCAGTTGGCCGATGGCGGCGTCATTGAGCAGCCCTTCGCTTTGCGCGCGCCGGGCCAGGTCGTCAGGCAGATTCAGGTGCAGAGTTGTCATGGGAGGCCTCCTTAGGGCTCCAGCGCTTTGAGGTGCTGCTTGGTCAAAAAAAGCATCGAGCCGGCTTATCCAGCACCTACGCTACGTCGGTGGGAAGAGATGGAGTCATGGTGCCGGAATCGTCCTGAAAGAGCAATGCCTGGATCTCGCTGTTAAGCCACTCGTCCTTGAAATGATAAAAGCACGCTCGCTCCTACATCAAGCAGTTCGCTTGAACGAATAAGTTTGCCATCCGTGTTTTCATTCTGAAAACCTGTTGCGCGCACTCCACGAAATCGTCGCACCGGAGAGATTTTGAACGACAAATCGCCGCCTCCGTTGTTATGATGCGTTAAGAAATAATTCCACGTGGAATCATCCAAGCTGCCTCGCCATCACGCGAGCGCCAGCCCGCGCCCCTGATACCGGCGACCCTATCCCGCGTTTGACCCTTCGCTGTAAGTGGCCACTTGCCGCTCGTCTTATCACGGATTTTTTATGTCCCGTCTCGTCACACCGACTCGCCTGGCTTGCGTTCTGGCGGCCGCGTTTTCCTTGCCTGGCGCCGTCCAGGCGCAAAGCGCCGGCGATGCCGCCGCCGCCGCGCGCCAGGCCGACATCCTGCAGCGCCAGAACCAGCAGCGCATTGAGCGCGATATCGAGGCCGCCGCGCCGCGCGAGCGCAGCGCGCCCGGAATCGACACCAGCGCGCTGATGCCGCGCGCCGACGCCTCGGCGGCCGGCAAGAAGTGCCACCTCATCCAGACCATTGCCATCAACGGCGCACCGCACCTGTCGCCGTCGGTGCGCGCGGAACTGAGCCGCAAATTCGGCGGCCAGTGCCTGGGCGTGGCCGAGATCGAGGAGATCCTGGGGACGGTGACGAAGGATTACATCCTGCGCGGCTTCATCACCACGCGCGCCTATCTGGCGCCGCAGGACCTGGGGCGCGGCAAGCTGGACATCACCGTACTCGAAGGCGTGCTCGAAGCCATCGTTCTCGACGAGGGCGCACAGCGCAGCATCAATCCGCGCAACGTGTTTCCGGCCGCCGGCGGCCTGCTCAACCTGCGCGATTTCGAGCAGGGCCTGGACCAGGTCAACAAGCTGGCCTCGAACAGCGCGCAGCTCGACATCCAGCCCGGCGCCCAGGCCGGCGCCAGCCGCGTGGTGATCCACAATGCACCGGGCCGGCCCTTGCACGCCGGCCTGTCGGCCGACAACCAGGGTTCGGCCGGTACCGGCAGGAACCAGCTCGGCGCCACCGTCAGCGCCGACCGCCTGCTCGGCTGGAACGAATTGCTGCTCTTTACCGTGCGCCGCTCGCAGCCCAACGACATGGCGCGCAAGGGCTCGGAAAGCCGCAGCCTGACGGCGATGCTGCCGTTCGGCTATTCGACCCTGTCGTATTCGGGCAGCCGCTCGGCGTTCGTCAGCATGATCGAGGCGCCCAGCGGCGACCAATTGCAGTTTCGCGGCAGCGCGCGTTCGGACGCGGTCAAGTTTGAGCGGCTGGTGTACCGCGACCAGGCCACCCGCGAAAGCCTGGCGGCCACGCTCACCGTCAAGGACAGCAAGAGCTACCTGGCGGACCAGCTATTGGGCGTGAGCAGCCGCACCCTCAGCGTGCTGGACCTCGATTCCAGCACCAGCACGGCCTTCGCGGGCGGTGCGCTGTCCATCGATCTCGGCTACGCGCGCGGCCTGCGCCTGGGCGGTGCGCTGGCCGACGCCGAGGGTATCCCGGCCACGGCGCCGCGCGCCCAGTTCGGCAAATTCAAGTTCGGCATCAACTTCAACCGGCCCTTCAAACTGGGCGGCGTCGATGCGGCCTGGTCGACCCAGGTCACCGGACAGCACGGGCGCACCTCCCTGTACGGCTCCGAGCAGATCCTGATCGGCGGCCTGTACAGCGTGCGCGGCTTCGTCGACAACACCCTGTCGGGCGACCATGGCTGGTACGCCCGCAACGAACTGTCTTTGCGCCCGGTGCTGGCGCTGGGCGGGCAAAGCATCCCGGTGCGCCTGTTTGCCGGTCTCGACTACGGCCGCGTGCGCAGCCGCGCCGACGACATGCCGCAAGGCCGCCTGAGCGGCGCCGCGGCCGGGATCACGGCCAGCTGGAAGGGCATCTCGCTCGAGCTCACCACCACCAGGCCGCTGGGCGTGGCCGAAGGGATGACGCGCGAGGGCGCACAGACCTGGATCCGCCTGAGCATCGACGTCTAAGCCGCGCCGCCGCCAACCACACCATCACCTCTGTTATTGGATACGCCAGAATGAATCGCGCCTACCGCCACATCTGGAGCGCCGCCCGCGGCGCCTACATCATCGCCCCTGAAACCGCGCGTGGCCACGGCAAAGCCGGGCGCGCCGTGCGCGCGCCGGCCTTGCTGGCGCTCGCCGCCGGCCTGGCGCTGACGGACTACGCCGCCGCGGCCGGGCCGGTGCCCGCCACCACGGTGGTGCCGGTCAACGGCAAGGCCACCGCTTATATTTCCGGCAATGGCGTGCCGGTGGTAAACATCAATACCGCCAATGCGGCCGGGGTCTCGCACAATCAGTTCAGCCAGTACAACGTCGAGGCCAAGGGACTGGTGCTGAACAACAGCAGTTTCCGCAACGCCGCCGTGGTCCAGTCCCAGCTGGCCGGCCAGCTGGTCGGCAACCTCAACCTGGCCGCCGAGGCCAAGCTGATCGTCAACGAAGTGGTGTCGACCAATCGCAGCGTGCTGGCCGGCTACACCGAGGTGGTGGGCAGCCGCGCCGACGTGATCGTCGCCAACCCCTACGGCATCACCTGCAGCGGCTGCGGCTTCATCAACAGCGACCGCGTCACCCTGACCACCGGCATCCCGGGCTGGGGCGCGGACGGTTCGTTCAACGGCGTCAGCGTCAGCCGCGGCGATATCCTGATCGACGGCGCGGGCCTGAATGCCAGCGCCCAGCAAATCCTCGACCTGGTCACGCGCGCAGTGCGCATCGATGGGCAGATCAATACCGTGGCCGCCGGCACGCTCGGCATTTTCGCCGGGCCGAACCAATGGTCGTACGCCAGCCGCGACGTCACCGGTACGGCCGCCGGCGCGGACGCCCAGCCGGCCTATGCGATCGATTCCACCGCACTGGGCGGCATGTATGCCGGCCGCATCCGCCTGATCGCCACCGAAGCCGGCGTGGGCGTGCGCATGCTGGGCGACGCCGCCGCCAGCGTCGACGATTTCCGCCTCGATGCCGGCGGCAAGGTGCTGATCCAGAGCCGGGTGGCGGCCGCGCGCGACATCCAGCTGGCGCAAAGCGGCGCCGCGACCCTGGAAGTGTCCGGCGCGGACAGTTCGCTGACGGCGCAAAACGCACTGAGCTTGCAGGCCGAAGGCGCGCTCACGCTGAGCGAAGGCTTGCTCAAGGCGGGCACCGACCTGACCGTCAAGGGCGCCAGCCTGACCGATAGCGCGGGCGCAGGCGCGACCCGCAGCGCCGGCGGCAACGTCGACCTGGCCATTCTTGGCGCGGCCAGTATCGACGGCAGCAGCTGGGGCGCGGGCGCGCATCTCAAACTCGACGCCGCCAGCATCGCCGCCGGCGCCGCCGGCGTCACGCTCTACAGCGGGGCAAGCGCCGCCAGCGCCGACCGCGCGCTGGTGCTCAGCGCCGGCGCCGGCCTGGCGCTGGCCAAGGCCAGGATCACCAGTACCGATGGCATCCATGCCAGCGCCGGCACCATGCGCCTGGGCGCCGAGGTGGAAATGACGGCCGCGGCCGATCTGGCGCTGACGGCAAACAGCGCCTGGGACAACGCCGGGCTCCTGATCGCCGGCCGCAGCCTGACGCTGCAGGGCAGCGACGCCGCCACCGTGCTACAGGCGGGCAACAGCGGCCTGATGCAGGCGCAAGCCACGCTGGCGATCGGCGCCGGCCAGGCCGCGGCGCTGAGCAACGGCAGCGGCGCGCGCCTGCTGGCCGAACGCATCGCGCTCGACGCCACCACGCTGGACAACAGCGGCACGATCCAGGCCACCAGCGCGCTCGACCTGAATGCCTCGGGCAAATTCGACAACCAGGCCGCGGGCACCGTGCTCACCGCCGCCGCGGGCGCCGCCATCAAGCTCAAGGCGGCTGGCCTGGACAATGCCGGCCGCCTGCAGTCGGCCGGCGCCTTCGCTGCCGCCGTCGGCGGCGCCAGCGTCAACAGCGGCAAACTGCTGACCACAAGCGTGAGCGACGGCGGCAGCGACGGCGCGCTGACCCTGGCCACCGCCAGCCTGGCCAACAGCGGCATGATCGTGGCGGCAGGCGCCGGCGCAATCACCAGCACGGCGGCACTGGAGAACAGCAACCGGATCCAGGCCAGCGCGCTCACGCTCGCAGCCGGCGCACTGCGCAACCAGGGCGCCGACAGCGTTCTGCTGGCGCGCGGCGCCGTCACGCTCAACAGCGCGAGCTTCGACAACGCCGGCGCGGTGCAGGCCGGCACCAGCCTGTCCATCACCGCCGCCGATACCCTGAACAACCGCGGGGCGCTGCAAAACCTCGACGCGGCCAGCGCCCTGTCGCTGCGCGCCCTGGACATTGCCAACAGCGGCACCGTGCAGGCGGCCGGCACCGCCACGCTCGCCAGCGGCGGCGCGCTCGACAACAGCGGCAAACTGCTCGCCGGCGCCGATCTCAACCTGACCGCGGTTGCCACGCTGAGCAACAGCGGCGCTGCCAGCCTCATGCTGGCGCAACACGCCATGACGGTGCGCGCCGCCGACGTTCAGAACGAGGGCGGGGTGCAGGCGGGCGGCGCGCTGACCCTGAGCGCCACGCAGGGCATCGCCAACCGGGGAACGGCCAGCCAGATGCTGACGGGCGCCAGCCTGAGCAGCAGCAGCGCCACCTTCGACAACGCGGGGACGGTGCAGGCCAACGATGGGCTGGGCATCGACGCCACCGGCCAGCTGAATAATCAGGCCGTCGTCGCCAACCTGGGAGCCGGCACCACGCTGTCGCTGGGCGGCGGCAACATCGTCAACAACGGCACGGTACAGTCGGCCGGCAGCGCCAGCGTCAGCGCGTCCAGCGGCGATCTCTTCAACAACGGCGATATCAAGGCCGGCGACAGCCTTTATCTGAGCGCCGCCGGCGCCCTGGACATCGGCACCAATGCGGTACTGCTGGCGCAAGCGGCGCTCACCTCGCGCAGCACCAGCGTCGACAACAGTGGCACGGTGCAGGCCGGCTCCGGCTTGAGCATGTACGCGTCGGGCAGCCTGGTCAACCGCCTGGTGATCCAGGATCGCGGCGCCGCGTCGTCACTGAGCCTGAACGCGGCATCGATCATCAACGCGGGAACGGTGCAGGCGCTCGGCACGGCCAGCCTGGTCGGCACGGCGGGGGCGATCGACAATCAAGGCCAGGTCCTGGCAGGCGGCAACCTTGACCTGAGCGCGGCGACGGCGCTCAATAACACCGGCGCGGCCAGCGTGCTGCTGTCGGACGCGGCGCTCAGCGCGCACAGTGCCAGCTTCGCCAACAGCGGCACGGTCGAGGCGGGCAACGGCCTGGCCGTGAACGCCACCGGCGCGCTGAACAACAGCAGCGTGATCGAAACCACCGGTACCGGGACACTGACCCTGCAGGCGGCCACGATCGGCAATACGGGCGCGCTGCAGGCCAGCGCCGCCGCCAGCCTGGCCAGTATCACCGGCGCGTTCGACAACAGCGGCCAGATCCTGGCCGACGGCGACCTGGCCATCCAGGCCGCCACCGCGCTCAACAATACCGGGGCGGCCAGCAAGATCGTCGGCCAGCAGGCGCTGCACATTACCGGGGGCAGCGGCTTTAGCGTCAGCAACGCCGGCCGGGTGCAGGCCGCCGGGGACCTGACGGTCGGCTCGGCCGCGACTGCGGTGGCGCTGCTGACCAACAGCGGCGGCGCCACCCTGCTGGGCGCCACCGTGCGCGTCGACAGCGCCGACCTGCTCAACCAGGGCCGCATGCAAGCCATGGGCGCGGGCACGCTCGCCACCGGCACCCTGACCAACCAGGGCAGCGGGGCGGTGATCCTGCTCGGCCTGGACGGCAGCGCCAGCACCATCCAGGCCGCCACCACGCTCTCCAACGAAGGCGCGATTCACGGCGGCGGCGACCTGGCCATCGGCGCCGCCCGCATCGACAACAGCAATACCGCCGGCATCTCGTCGCTGGCCGACCTGACGCTGACGGCCAGCGCCAACGGCATCGGCAACGCCGGCGCCCTGTACGCCGGCGGCACGCTGAGCCTGGCGGCGGCGGGCCAGAGCATCGTCAACACCAGCAGCGGCACGCTCGACGCCACCGACATCGTGCTGGCGGCGGCCACCTTCGACAATTACAACACCGTGATCGCCACCGGCGACACCAGCATCACCACCACCAGCGCTTTCAACAACCTGCCGACCGGGGGCGTGCCCAATATCGTCGTCGCCTCGACCGTGTACGATGGCGTGACCACGCCGTACGACTCGGGCGACTACAACTGCAATTTCTTCGGCGACTACTGCGACCATCTGTGGGTGCATGCGCAAAACTACACCGTGACCGAGGGCCTGGACGGCGCGGTGCCGGTGCAGAAAGGCCAGATCATCGCCGGCGGCACCATCAACCTGAATTACGGTGGGAGCGGGGTTAACCGCGCTTCGCTGATCTCCGCGCCCACCATCAACATCAGCGGCAGCGGCAGTTTCACCAACGTCGACCTGCACCTGGACCGGATCGAGTATGCGCGCCGCTGGCGCGTCTACAAGACCGACAGCACCTTCGGTTCGCTCAATTACGACTACCGCTACCCGACCGACACCGGCCAGTTCGGCTGCAACGACGGCGGCTGCTTCGGCGGCAGCGCCGGCAGCGAAGCCGGTGCGGCCAGTGCATCGGCTGCGCTGGAAACCGGCCGCACCACGATCCAGATCTGGAGCGCCGGCGTGTACGCCACGCAGCTGGTGTTCAACGGCGGCAGCCTGCGCAACCTCGGTTCGCCCTACACCCGCAGCACCAGCGCCACCAGCGTGGCCGGCGCCGCCGCGGCCGGGGTGGCGCCGGCCACGGGCGCCGGCGCCAGCCCGGCTGCCGGTCTCGGCCTCGGTGCGCTGTCCGGCACCAAGGTCGCCCCGAGCGCCAACGCCCTGGCCAGCACCAGCCGCGCGGTCAGCGTCGCGGCCGCCAACGGCATCAGCTTCGCCGGCCTGAACCTGGCGCTGCCGACCAATCCGAACGGCTACTTCGTCACCGCCAAGAATTCGACCTCGGGCTACCTGGTCGAGACCAATCCGCTGTTCGGCGCGGGCAGCAATTCGGTCGGCTCGAATTATCTGTCGAGCCTGCTGGGCATCGATCCGGACAAGCAGCAAAAGCGCCTCGGCGACGCCAATTACGAAGCCAAGCTGATCCGCGACCAGCTGGTCGCCCAGACCGGCAACAACATCATCAAGGGCCAGAAAAACGAAGCGGCGCAGGTCAAGGCCCTGATGGAAAACGCCGCCAGCATGGCCGGCACCATGGGCCTGACCCTGGGCCAGCCGCTCACGGCCGAGCAGGCCGCCGGCTTGACCGAAGACATGGTCTGGATGGTGGAACAGGTGGTCGGCGGCCAGCAAGTGCTGGTGCCGGTGGTCTACCTGGCGCAAAGCACCAAGGACGCGATCGAAAGCGGCGCGGTGATGGCCGCGACCAATGCGAGCATCAAGGCCGGCACGCTGGAGAATACGGGCGGCACCATCGCCGCCGACCAGCTGGCCATTACCACCGAGGGCGATCTGCGTAATACCGGCGGCAAGATCAAGGGCGGCGACGTGGCCATCAAGGCCGGCGGCAGCATCGTCAACGAAACCGTGGCCACGACCAGCGGCGGCAAGGATTTCGCCCGTACGGTGATCGGCGCGGCCGGCAGCATCGAGAGCACCGGCACGCTCAGCCTGGACGCGGCCAAGGACATCAGCGTCAAGGGCGCGGCCATCAAGGCCGGCGGCGACGCCAGTTTGGCCGCCGGCGGCAGCGTCACCTTCGACACCATCCAGGACAAGCGCGCCGACGCGACCTACAAGGCTTCGCAAGGGCTGTGGGGCCTGTCCAGTTCGAGCAGCTCGACCCATACCGCCAGCAGCACCAATCTCGGCGCCAGCCTGGAAACCGGCGGCAAGCTCGCCATCAAGAGCGGCGCCGACACCACCATTGCCGGTTCGTCCGTCAAGGCGGGCGGCAAGCTCGAGCTCGACGCCGGTGGCAACGTCAACGTGATCGCCCGCCAGGACACCGTGGAAACGAGTGTCTCGTCCAGCCACAGCGGGCTGGGCGTGGGCGGCGGCGTGTACGGCAGCTCGACCACCACCACCGACGCCTTCAAGGGCCGCAATGTGGGCAGCACGCTCGAGGCCGGCGGCGACGCCAGCGTCAACACGGCCGGCACGCTCACCCTGCAAGGCTCCAGGCTGAAGGTGGGCGGCGATGCCGCCATCACCGCGGCCGACGTGCAGGTTCTGGCCGGCCAGGATGTCGATCGCAGCTCGACCACCACCACCACCACGTCCTTCCTCAAGTTGTCGTCCTCGGGCGGCAGCCACGCCGGCGCGGGTGCGCAAGCCGACGCCAGCGCTGGCTCGGGCAAGGGCAAGGGCAGCGCGTCGGCGTCGGCCGGCGCGGGCGCCGAAGCGGGCGCGACCGGCAGCGTCGGCCTGACCCTGGCCGAAACCGAGACCACCACCACGACCAGCTACAAGTCGCGCGCGGTCGGCTCGGAAATCGAAGTCGGCAACCGTCTCGGTATCGATGCCAGGAATGCCATCGTGCTGCAGGGGGCCAAGGTCGACGCCGGCGGCGATGTCGAGCTCAAGGCCAAGGACGTCAAGGTGCTGGCATCGCAGGACATCGACGTCACGACCAGCAAGACCACCACCACCCAGATCGGCCTGTACGCCGATTCGGACAACAGCGCCAAGGCCGGTGCCAGCGCCAGCGCCGAGGCCAAGGGCGGCGCCAACGGCCATGGCGCGGGCGGCGCGGCCAGTGCGCAGGCGCAGGCCGGCGCATCGGCCGATTCCGACACCACCATCGACCTGGTGCGCGTGACCACGACCGAAAGCAACAGCCTGGATATCCGCAACAACGGCAGCACCATCAATGCCGGCGGCAAGCTCAAGGTCGACGCGGCCGACAAGCTGACCGTGCAGGGTTCGGATCTGGGCGGCGACAAGGGCGTCGCGCTCAAGGCCAAGGATATGGAGTTTTTGGCCGCCGACGACGTCAGCGTGACCAGCACCAGCACCAGCCGCACCAGCGCGGGCCTGTACATCAGCGGCGGCGCCAGTGCGCAGGCCAACGCCTCGGCGGGCGCCAACGGGCAGCAGAATGTGCTGGGCGGCGCGATGGGCAATGCCTCGGCCGACGGCTCGGCGTCGGCCGAGGCCAAGGTCGGCGCCGGATGGCAGGCCCGCACCACCAGCGAGAAGTCGCTTGAGGGCACCACCACGGCGCGCGTGTCGACCATCCGTTCCGGTTCGGGCGACATCGAGCGCAACGCGCAAAACGGCATCGTCGACGTGGGCACGGCGATCGAGGCGGCGGGCGACTTCAGCCAGTCGGCCAGCACCATCGACAGCCGCGCGGCGAAGAACACCAGCTTCAGCAGCAGCTCGACGGAAAGCAATTCGCTGCGGGTCGGCGCCTACGTCCAGGGCAACGCCGAAGCCGGGGCAGGCGAGGCGGGCGCCAATGCCAGCGCCGGTGCCGAAGCGCAGTTTTCTCACGAGCAAAGCGCCGCGCGCAGCGACAGCAGCGAAGCGGTGGTCTCGACCATCAAGGCGGGGGGCAAAGTCAGCAGCGCCTCGTCCGGCAAAACCACCCTCGAAGGCACCCAGATCAGCGCCGAGGGCAGCGTCGAGCTGGCCGCCGGCGAGATCGACTTCAAGGCGGCCAAGAATACCGAGTCGAGCAGCGACAGCAGCCTCAGCGTCGATGCCGCGGCCAATATCGGCATCAATCTCGGTTCCAGCGGGGCGGTGGAGGGGGGCGTGTCGGGCGGTTTTGGCGCCGGCCAGGCCAGTTCCTCGTCCTCCACGGCCGTGGCGGGCAGCATCCAGTCGGGCGGCAAGCTGACCGTCAAGACCCAGGGCGATGCGCGTTTCGAAGGCACCGACATTGCCGCCGGCGGCGACGCGGCCGTCAGCGCCGGCGGCAAGCTGACGTTCGACGCGGCCCGCAACGAGAGCAGTTCCAGCAGCGATTCGAGCAATGCCGAAATGAGCATTTCGGTATCGAAGTCGAAGAGCGCCGGCGGTTCCGAGCACGAGGCGGGCCTGGAGGCGGCGGGCGGCTTCTCGAAGGAACGCGAGAGCAGCAGCGAAGCGGTGACGGGCCGGATCGCCGCGGGCGGCAACCTGACCCTGTCGGCCGGCAAAGACATGCGCTTCGAAGGAACCGCGGTTGAAGGCGGTGCCGACACCACAATTGCGGCCGGCGGCAATGTCGACTTCGCCGCTGCGCGCAATACCGGCAGCAGCGAATCGACCAGCTTCTCGGCCAGCCTGTCGATGAGCAAGAGCAGCAGCAGCGACAGCGGCACCGGCGAGAGCTCGAACGGCAAGAGCGGCGGCATCGGCGCCGAGTTCGGCTACGCCAGGGAGCGCAGCTCGGAAGCGGTGGCCGGCTCGGTGGCCAGCGGCGGCAACCTGCAAATCAAGAGCGGCGGCAACACCACGCTGGAAGGCACCGACGTGAGCGCGGCCGGCGCAGCATCGATTCACGCCGGCGGCAACGTCAACTTCAAGGCCGCCGAGAGTAGCTCGGAATCGGTGAGCGTGGCCGCCTCGGTGGGCGCAGAAGGCAGCAGCTCGCACAGCACCGGGCCGAGCAAGGCCGAAGGGGCGGCGCCCGGGGCGACCGAAACGGTGGATGAGAAAGAGCACGGCGGCAGCGCCAGCCTCGAAGCCGGGTATGCCGTCAGCAGCGCCAAGCAAGGCGGCGCGATCAGGGCCGGTTCGATCGACATCGGCGCGGGCGGCAGCGTGGCGTTCGAAGGCACCCGGCTGGGGGCGGACGGTGCGGTTGCCGTGGCCGCCCAGGGCGGGGTGAGCGTCGCCGAGGCCAGGAGCACCAGCAGCAGCGTGGGCATTGCGATGGGCGGGCAAGGGCAGCACAAGACTGTTCCGGTCGAGGAACCGGCCGAGGCGCCGGCCGCCGCGCCGGCTGCGGAGGAAGCGGCGGTAAAGGCGGCCCCGGTCGTCGCCAAGCCCAAGGTGCCGGTCAGGAAGGTGGCCGCGCCGGCGCCGGCACCGAAGGATTGAGGGGAGCGCACGACGAGCGCGGCCTGCTGCGCGGCCGCTCCGTATAATGGCGGCATGAGCGTATCGATTTTATCCATCTGCCTGGCGCTGGCCGGCCTGCTGCTGGCGCCTGCCGCGGGCGCGGAAACGCGCGCCCCGAGCGGGCAGGAAAGCGCGGCCTTCAGCAAGTACTATCAGGCGCGCTTCGGCGCCGGCCACGCCACGCCGCCCGTCACGGTGGAGCGGGCGACGGGCAAGGGGCCGTGGTCGCTCAGCGCCGTCGCCGACGGTTTGCCCCGGCGCGCACTGCGCGCGCTGTGCCGCATGGAGCGCAATGCCTTCGCCTTCGACAAAGGCTGGCGCGCCGCCCCGGTGCGCCAGTTGGTGTGGCTCGATCCCAAGGGCTGCACGGCCACGGCGGGCGCGCTCGAGCTGCGCCAGCGGATGCCGGACACCGACGTGATCGCGCTGCTCGAACGGGCCACGCCGCTGTTGCTCGATCATGCGCGCCTGGTCATGGCGGGCAATTCAGCCTGCGCCGCGGCGCGTTCGTACCCGTTCGCGCTGGCGGCGATCGACGTCGGCAGCCCCGGCGCCGGCGCCGAGCAGATGGCGGCGCTGGTCTACCGTGGCGACCGTGATACCAGCCTGAACGTGTGGATGCGGCGCAGCGGGGCGGTGCTCGACTTGTGGACCGTCAGCTGTTCGCCGCCACCCGCGCCCTAGAAACCTTTAGAATCCGATCTCTATTTTTGCGCCCTGGAATGGGCGCATTCCATTGTCCGGGAGCCGCCATGCCCAAGAAAGCCAAAACCCCCTCGACCTCCGATCCGCTGCTGGCCGACGCCGCGCGCATCTCGCCCCAGCAGATCTGGCAGGCCGGCCTGGGCGCCTTCGTCAAAGCGCAGGAAGAGGGCGACCGCGCCTTTAACCGCCTGGTCAGCGAAGGCAGCGAGCTGCAGGAACGCACCCGCGCCCAGCACAGCGATCCCGACGATCCGCAGGCGCCGGCCTCGTGGCACAAGCTCGAGCAGATCTTCGAGGACCGCGTGGCGCGCGCGCTGGCGGCGATGGCGGTGCCGACCCATCACGACATCGAGCAGCTGCAGCGCCAGGTCGAGCAGCTGCAGCGCGCCGTCGACGCCTTGAGCGCGTCCAAGCCGGCGGCAAAGAAAAAGGCGGCGCCCAGGAAGACCAAGTAGGCGCCTTGCCCGCCCCGGCATCGGTGGTATGCTACGACCAGCACATTAAAGACAGCCCGATATGGAAGAAAAAGCGCCACCAAAAGCGCAGCAGAAAGCGCCCCGCCGGACCCGCGAACGCATCCTCGAACTGTCGCTGCGGCTGTTCAACGAATTCGGCGAACCGAATATCACCACGACGGTGATCGCCGAAGAGATGAGTATCTCGCCGGGCAATCTGTACTACCACTTCCGCAACAAGGACGACATCGTCAATTCGATCTTCGTGCAGTTCGAAGCCGAGATCGAGCGCATCCTGACGGTGCCGGCAGGACGCAGTTCGAACATCGAGGACGTGTGGCTGTACCTGCACTATATGTTCGAGCTGATCTGGCGCTACCGCTTTTTTTACCGCGACCTGAACGATCTGCTGTCGCGCAACCGCAAGCTGGAGCTGCAGTTCAAGCAGATCCTGGCGCACAAGATCAAGGTCGCCAAGCAGTTGTGCGAGGACCTGCGCCAGGAAAAATCGCTGGAGGCGAACGACGCCCAGATCGATGCGATGGCCACCAATATGGTGGTGGTGGCGACTTACTGGCTGTCCTACGAATATGTGCGCAATCCGCGCAAGTACACCGAGCAGCAGGCCATGGCCGATGCGCTGGCGCGCGGCTGCTACCAGGTGCTGTCCCAGATCGGCCCATGCCTGCGCGGCGACACCCATCTGCTGTTCCAGAAGCTGTCCGAGGAATACCTCAAGCAGCTCAAGTAAGGTTCCCGACCATGAAAGCTATCGCAGTCTATTGCGGCGCCTCGCCGGGCGCCTCCGGCCTCTATGCCGAGGCGGCGCGCGCCATGGGCCGCGCCCTGGTCGCGCGCGGGCTGGCGCTGGTCTACGGCGGCGGCAACGTCGGCCTGATGGGCGTGATCGCCGACGAAGTCCTGCGCCTGGGCGGGCGCGTCTCGGGCGTAATTCCGCGCGCGCTGGTCGAGCGTGAAGTCGGCCACATGGGGCTGACCGAACTGTTCGTGGTGGCCGACATGCATGAGCGCAAAGCCATGATGGCGCGCCTGTCGGACGGTTTCATCGCGCTGCCCGGGGGGATGGGCACGCTGGAAGAACTGTTCGAAATGCTGACCTGGTCGCAGCTGGGCATTCACGCCAAGCCGGTCGGCGTGCTCAATGTGGCCGGCTTCTACGACGCGCTGATCGGCTTCCTCGGCCATGCGTGCGCGCAGGGCTTCGTGAGCGAACGCGATGCCGCGCTGATGATGGTCGAGAGCACGCCGGACGCGCTGCTGGACCGGCTGGGCGCCTGACTCAGGCGGCGATCACCATATCGCGCCCGGCGTTCTTGGCCCCATACATGGCATGGTCGGCGCGCGAGATGGTGTCGGCGAAAGGTTCGCCCGGACTGCGTTCGACCACGCCGCCGGAGAAGGTGATGCGCATGGCCACGTCCAGATCCGGCACGCGGATCGCGCCGACCCGCTCGGCCATGCGGCGCAGGATGCGCTGGGCTTCGTGCAGGTCGGTGTCGGGCAGCAGCAGCAGGAATTCCTCGCCG
>CAMLIL010000098.1 GCA_946480015.1 uncultured Oxalobacteraceae bacterium
AATGTAGTGGCAGGCGCCCATGTAGCCCGCTTCCGTCAGTTCGGCCAGCGGCCACGCTCTCTGGTCATGGGTCAGTGCGGTGATTTTGAAGTCCTTCTCGGCCAGCACGGCATCGCGCCGCGCCAGGGGAAAGGACCTGATGCCAATGCGTTCGCAAGCAGCCATTTAGCCCTCACGCTCAATCGCGCCAAGCTGCCACGACATACAGCGCTTTGGCTCGACCGGGCCGACATCGTCCGCGTCCAGAGCGCCGCGACGCTGCCGGGATGGGATCAGTCGGAATACGTTCGCAGGAGATGGGCACGAAAGGTTGGCCACTGCACGGGCAGACTGGTGTCGTCCAATTCATCCTTATGGTGCTCCATCAGCGCGTCAATCGTAGCGACGTAGCGACGGGTGCGGTCGACCAAAGATTGATGGTGCAAGTGTGAGATCAAGTCGAACGTTGTGATGATCGGTCCGGGCGGTCGTGAGAGCGCTGGAAACGGGGCGAATGTCTGCGGGTGGCCAATTTCAAGCATACGTAACACAGTGAGGCCAACGTGGTCGCATGCGCCCATGTAGCCTTCTTCGGCAAGCGTGGCCAGCTCCCATGTTCTCTGGTTAAGCATTTCATTGTCGTTTCGGGAAATGACCAGAACCGGACGTTCGTCGCGTTCAATCAGGCCCACCGTCAATTTTGGTTCTTTCATGGCTAAATTCTCGCTCTCTAATCAATTGTCACCCCAGTCGGTTGTTTACCCAGATTGGAGTGAAAGGGCTACTCACGGCGCAACATGCGCCCCATTGTCGGTCAATTCTGATGCTGTGCGAAAGCATGCGAACATGCGTTCGTCTGCGTTTGACTTGCAGACTGCGTATTCGCGGGGATACCTCGTCGGTGAAAAGTTAGCCTTGCAAACGTCGATTTCGACTATGTTGATATCCGTGCAGATTTGGTCGAGTTCAGCTTGCGTCTTCCCACTCGTGCTGCTGTTGGAGCCGCGGTTATTATCGCGTGGCTCTTGACCTTCGGAGCAAAGTATGTGGAACGTGTCGCATCAGCTTTGCGGGAACCATGGCGTGGGCCCTGTCGGCAGTGGTACCACGTCCGGTGGTGGCGGACGATTGCCACGAACGCAGACCGTTATGATCGGACTGATCACACACGGATTGAGCACCACAGCCAGGTCCTCAACCGGATAGCTCGGCGGCAGCTGCGGAAAATTGCCGATATCTCCGTCGCCATTGGTGACGAAGAACGGCCCCAGATCAATCGGGTCCGGGAAGGGCGCAGAAATGACGACGACCGGAACGAAATATCCTCCGCCGCCCGAATCCCCGGGCGAGGGAACGGGGTCAAGAATCGGATCATATTCGTAGTAGTCGTCGACATGCGGAATGGAGTCGGTATGTGCGCTCAGGAACTGGCGTACGGAAGCCGCCGCGGCGTCGAAGGCCGCCTGAAACCGCAGCGCCGCCTGCCCCAGCGGGTCGGGAGCGCCGGTGACACCTGGCGCACGGGTGTACGTGAATACCGTGTAGCCGTCCGGCAGTGGCAGGGCGTCGACAGTGACACCCGTCGGGGCGGGCGCGGCTACCCGGGAGCACACTATCGCTCCGCTTGCGGTGCAGACGATCGCCTGTCCGGCGCTTTCGAACAGCACGGTCAACGGGGTGGAGTCCGCCCCTGCCGCCAGCTCGTCAGGCGATGGCGATCGCGTTGTCGATGGCGTCGCTTTGCTAGATGCAGGATTGGCGCGGAGCAGATGGGTCGGCGTTCCGGATGGTGCCGGCAGTGCCAGAGTGACGGCGCGAGTGATGGTGCCGAACTCGGCCGGCAGCCGTCCGCTGCTGCACAGCGGTACGCTACTGCCGGCCTGCGGTCGACACGCTTGAAGCGTGCGGCCGACAAGGTGCAGCGTCGGCGCGGACGATGGCGCGGCCGGCGCCGCGATGGTCGGGGCGAGCTGGGGTGACAGCGGCGCGTCAGCGTTGGCGCCACCAACGTAGGTAGCCAGCGAGAGGAAGACCAGCAGGGAAAGGATCGCGTGGTGTTTCATCAGTGTCTCACTATGTGATTGATGCGATTTACGATGGTCAGATCGTCGCCCGAACGCGTGGCATTGCAGAGGTGGCTGGGCTGGCAGGTATACTCCGATCCGCCTAACTCAGCCGTTTGCGCACACTCAATCGTGCACGGCGTCGGCGCAATCCTCTTTGCCCAGTTGCGGTGTCGGGTGGATGCCATCTGACCCGGATGACCCGGACAGTACCGCCTCCATGTCCATCAAAAAAATGGACGGCGCGATGCTGCACGGCGCTCAAAGCGTGGGGACTACATGCCTTTTTGTGGGCCTTGGCAGGATGTGCGCGTCAAAGAAACCGGCGTCCCCAGTCTCCTTGGGCGAAACGCGCTAAATGAGGCCCCAGCGGATCGCCTTGACGACTGCATCGACCTTGTTCTCAGCATGAAGTTTTGATCTGACCGCCTCCATGTGCCTGTCGATGGTGGCTTTTGTCACGCGAAGTCTGTCCGCGATTTGTTGAGAGGTCAGTCCCGTGCTCACCAATTGCAGTATCTCCGTTTCGCGTCTGGAGAGCGCGGCAGGTGCATTCATGGTCTCGGCCGGAATTATGTGTTTGACCATTCCGGTATGGGCGATTAGAGCGAGCCAGGATAGTTGCGGCAGTTTTAGTGCTAATTCAGATTGCGAGAACTCCATGCGGCCACGACTCAAGGAAAGCATCGGGCAGTTCCCATGACGATCCCATAGGCTTTGTGCGAATCCAACGCGCAGTCCGAAGGAGTCGGCATCCTCCCAAAATTCCGGCGCAAGTTCCTTAGTCTCAGACCAAAGAAGTGGCCGCATCGACGTCAAGCCGTGTTTAACGGTCGGATCGCACGCGAGGTAGTTGTTCTGGAAGTAGCGCGCACGCCATTCTGCAGAGTAGCCGTCGAACGTAGCGATCTTCCCGTCTTCGAATGTAACGGGAGGCTTCAATACCCACGACACGGCCTCCATACCGAGGCGGCGCGCCTCTTCCTTCAAGATCATGAATGCGGCCTCATCGCTGGAAGAAGTAGAGATCGCATGCATCACATCATCCTGTCTTTGCATAATCCTCTACCTTCGGTTGATCCTGGACAAAGCGACTGGCATTAGTACCAATTCTTGCGAACGAATAGTCAAGGTTCAATGGTGCTACCTACATGAAAAGGGGGCGCTATGAAAACCATGTACGCTAAGGCATCAAAACTAAACGTAATTGACCAGAAACAGATTTACTCCTACAGGTATGCCGTTTTTGTCGAACGCTTGAAGTGGACTCTGCCCGCTGCCGGCGCGGGGTTGGAGGTGGACCACTTTGATCGCGACAGCACATACCATGTCTGGGTACGCGATGCCGGGGCCACATCGATCTTGATGATATGACCAAAAATGCTTTGGGGATTACCTTCTCGTCTCAGGAGGCTGCCAATGCGGCTTCGGCCGCGGAACAGTCATCGTCCTGAGCTAGCTGGCCGGCCATGGCGGCGCCGATCAAATCCGCGTCGTGCTTCAATGGCGGTTGGACGGCCAGGCGCGGGCGCGCGCCAGCGTGCGCCGAAACAGGATGGGTGAGCATGAGCGTTAGAAACCTGCGGCAACTGTTTGCGCCGCGCTCGGTCGCCGTGATCGGCGCCTCGGCCCGGCAGCACAGCGTCGGCGCCACGGTGCTGCGCAATCTGCTGCAAGGGCGTTTCGCCGGACCGGTGTATCCGGTCAATCCGAAGTATCGCGAACTGGAGGGGCTGGCCGCGTACGCCAGCGTGGACGGCCTGCCCGAGGCGCCCGAGCTGGCCATCATCTGCACGCCGGCGGCCACCGTGCCGGCCATCGTGCGCCAGCTGGGCGGGCGCGGCACGCGCGCGGCGGTGATCCTGTCGGCAGGACTGAACAGTGCGCACGACACCCACGGGCGCACCCTCAAGCAGGCCGCGCTGGACGCGGCGCGGCCCTACGTGCTGCGCCTTCTGGGACCGAACTGCGTCGGCCTGCTGGTGCCGGGCATTGGCCTGAACGCTAGTTTCGCCCATACCGGCGCGCGTCCGGGGCGCCTCGCCTTCGTCTCGCAATCGGGCGCGCTGGTGACCGGCGTGCTCGATTGGGCCAATTCGCGCGGGATCGGCTTTTCCAAGTTCGTCTCGCTGGGCGACAGCGCCGACGTCGATTTCGGCGACCTGCTCGATTACTTCGCCAGCGACCCCGACACCGGCGCCATCCTGATGTATATGGAAGACGTGCGCCATGCGCGCAAGTTCATGTCGGCCGCGCGGGCGGCGGCGCGCGCCAAGCCCACCCTGATCCTGAAATCCGGCCGGGTGGCCGAAGGTGCGCGCGCGGCCGCCTCGCACACCGGCGCGCTGGCCGGCTCGGACGACGTGTACGACGCCGCCATCCGCCGCGCCGGCATGCTGCGCGTGCTCTCGACCGAGGAACTGTTCGCCGCGGTGGAAACGCTGGCCCATGCGCGCGCCCTGTCCGGCGAACGCCTGGCCATCATGACCAATGGCGGCGGCCCGGGCGTGATGGCGACCGACGCGGCCGTCTCCGGCGGCGGCAGGCTCGCCGCCTTATCCGACGACACGCTGCGCCGTTTGGACGAAGTGCTGCCGCCGACCTGGTCGCGCGCCAACCCGGTCGATATCATCGGCGACGCGCCCGCCGAGCGCTACGTGCGCACGCTCGAGATCGTGCTGCGCGACCCGCAGGCCGAGGCGGTGCTGTTCATCCACGCGCCCACCGCGATCGTGCCCAGCGCCGACATCGCGCGTGCGGTGGCGCCAGTGGCGCGCGCCAGTTCGCGCAACATCCTGTCGTGCTGGCTGGGCGGGGACGGCGTGGCCGAAGCGCGCCGGGTGTTCGCCGAGGCCGGCCTGCCGACCTATGCCACGCCGGAGGAAGCGGTCAGCGCCTATCTGCAGATCGTGCAATACCGGCGCAACCAGGATTTGCTGATGCAGGTGCCGCCGGCCGACTGCGGCGGCCCGGCCGACAGCGGCGCCGCGCGGAAGATCGTCGGCGCCGCGCTGGCGGCCGGGCGCTCCATGCTGAGCGAACCGGAAGCCAAGGGCGTCCTGGCCGCCTACGGGATCGGCGTGGTCGATACGCGCATTGCGCGCAGCGTGGACGAAGCGGTGCGCTCGGCCAGCCGGATCGGCTATCCCGTGGCCGTGAAAATACTCTCGCCCGACATCACCCACAAGAGCGACGTGGGCGGCGTGGCGCTGGACCTCGACAGCGAGGCGGCCGTGCGCAGCGCCGCCGAACGCATGCGGCGGCGCCTGCGCGAGCTGCAGCCGGAGGCGCGCCAGGAAGGCTTTTCGGTGCAGGAAATGGCGCGCCGGCCGCAAGCCTATGAACTGATCGTGGGCGTGGCCACCGATCCGGTGTTCGGCCCGGTGATCCTGTTCGGGCAGGGTGGTATCGCGGTGGAGGTCATGGCCGATCACGCCATCGCGCTGCCGCCGCTGAACGCGGTGCTGGCGCGCGACCTGATCTCGCGCACCCGCGTGGCCAGGCTGCTGGCCGGCTTTCGCCACCGCGCCCCGGTCGACATGGACGCCATCGTGCATACCCTGATGCGCATCTCGCAACTGGTGGCCGATCTGCCCGAGCTGGCCGAACTCGATATCAATCCGCTGCTGGCCGACAGCGCGGGCGCCATCGTGCTGGATGCGCGCATGCGGGTGGCGATCGCCGACAAGTCGGCCAGCTCGCTCGACCGGCTGGCGATCCGGCCGTATCCGCGCGAACTCGAAACGCAGCTGAGCTGGCAGGGCCTGCCGCTGACGCTGCGCCCGATCCGCCCCGAAGACGGCGCCGCGCATCTGGACTTCTTCCATGCGCTCACGCCCGACGACGTGCGCTACCGGATGTTCGTGCGCGTGCGCGAGCTGGACGCCGCCCAGCTGGCGCGCTTCACCCAGATCGACTACGACCGCGAAATGGCCTTCATCGCCACCCGCACCAGGCCGGACGGGCGCGCCGAGACCCTGGGCGTGGCGCGCGTGGTGGCCGACCCGGACAACGTGAGCGCCGAATTCGCCGTCACGGTGCGTTCGGACCTGAAGGGGCAGGGCCTCGGCCAGCTGCTCATGGAGCGCCTGATCGCCTACTGCCGCAGCCGCGCCACGCGCGAAATCGTCGGCGAAGCGCTGCCGCAAAATACCCGCATTCTCAATCTGGCGCGCAAGCTCGGCTTCGAGATCACGGCGACCGGCGAGGACGGGACCCGGCACCTGCGCCTGCCGCTGGCGTAGCCGCGGCCCGGGCGACGCGCGCGCCTGGCTAGCGAAGTTTCAGGAAACGCACGTCGACCTGGGAGACCGGCGCGTCGGCCAGGGCTTTCTTTTCCTTGGCTTTCTTCGGCTTCTTGGGTTTCTTGACGACCTCGCCCGCGGTGTTGGTGAGCGGAACCCGGTGTTCCGGTTCGAAGCCCGGTTCCTCGATGCGTTCCAGTGTCTGGCGCGTCAGCACTTCGACCGCGGCCAGCAGATCGACTTCATCGGCGGCCACCAGCGACACCGCTTCGCCCGCGGCGCCGGCGCGGCCGGTGCGCCCGGTCCGGTGCACATAGTCTTCGGCCACCGTCGGCAGGTCGAAATTGACCACCTGCGGCAGGTCGTCGATGTCCAGTCCGCGCGCGGCCACGTCGGTCGCCACCAGGATGGCCACCTGGCCGGCCTTGAAGCGCTCGAGCGCGCGCAAACGCGCCGGCTGCGGCTTGTCGCCGTGAATGGAATCGGCCGCGATGCCGTGCGCCGCCAGCGTCTCGGTCAGCTGGTCGACGCCCTTGCGCGTCTTGACGAAAACCAGCACCTGGCGCCAGCGGTGCTTGTTCAGCAGGTGCAGAAACAGTTCGGGCTTGCGTTTCTTGTCGACTGGAACCATCCACTGGCGGATGCGCTTGACCGTGGTGTTGCGCGGGCTGACGTCGATATTGAGCGGATCGGCCAGCAGTTTGGCGGCCAAGGTGCGGATTGCATCGGAAAACGTGGCCGAGAACAGCAGGGTCTGGCGCTGCCCGGGCAGGACCGCGAAGATCTGGTCGAGTTCGCGCGAAAAACCCAGGTCGAGCATGCGGTCGGCCTCGTCGAGCACCAGCGTGGTCAGCTGCTCGAACTTGACCGCGTTCTGGCGGTGCAGGTCGAGCAGGCGGCCGGGAGTGGCCACCAGCAAGTCCAGCCCCTTGCGCATCTTCATCATCTGCGGGTTGATGCTGACGCCGCCGTAGGCCACCGCGGTACGCAGCGGCAAGCCGGCGCCGTAGGCCAGGACGCTTTGGTGCACCTGTTCGGCCAGTTCGCGCGTGGGTACCAGGATCAGCACGCGCACGCAATTGGACGCCACTTGCGGGCCTTCCATGGTCAGGCGCTGCAGCAGCGGCAGGGCGAACCCGGCGGTTTTGCCGGTGCCGGTCTGGGCCGCGGCCAGCAGATCGCGGCGGGCCAGGATGGCGGGGATCGCCTGCGACTGGACGGGAGTAGGGCTGGCGTAGCCGAGCGCGTCGAGATTGCGCAGCAGCGGATCGATCAGACCGAGGGAAGCAAACGACATGGAGAGTCCGCGGGAATAAAAATCAAGGCAATAGTTTACCTCGTCCCGCCGGGACCGGTGCAAACGCCTGCGCAGCGGATCACTGCGCCGCGGCCAGGATGATGACGGTCGGCTTGACCGGTTCGTGTTTGTCGCCGCAGGCAGCCAGCAGCAACAGACACAGCGCCGCGAGCAGTTGCAGGCCGTAATGAGAGCGTTTCATGGCATTCCCGGGTAAAGACAGCATCGTACGCTGAATAGAATATGGGCGGCGCTTGATTGTCCTGTCCCGCTTGCCAAGGTGTAATTTGTGTAAGTATCCGTAAGCTGTGTGCGCTGGCGTACGGTGCTGGGCGTTGCCTCTGTTAAACTATTTGTACCGATTGCGTAGTCATTACAAGAAGAGGTTTCACATGAAAAGCATTATTTTTGCCGCCGCCTTGTTCGCCGCCAGCGGCGCCGCCATGGCCCAGACCAGCGTCCACGTCGATATCGGCCAGCCCGGTTTTTACGGCAGTATCGATATCGGCGATGCCCGGCCGCGCCTGGTGTATGAGCGCCCGATCATTGTCGAACGGCCGGCACGCTATGTCGCCGAGCCGGTCTATCTGCGCGTGCCGCCCGGCCATCGCAAGCATTGGAGCAAGCATTGCGCGCGCTATCACGCCTGCGGCCGCAACGTCTACTTCGTGCGCGACGACTGGTATGAGAACGAGTACGCGCCGCGCTATCGTGAAGTGCACGGCTACGCGGGCCAGCGTACGTATGTGCAGCCACGCCCCACCCGCGTGGTCGAGCGCGTCATCGAAGTCGACCGCCGCGACGACGACCATGGCCACGGACACGGTCACGGCCACGACCACGGCAATGGTCATGGCCACGGCAAGGGCCACGACAAGCACTAAGCTCCCCATGCGCGTTTGTCGCGCGCATAGTAGACTGTCTGTTAACTCAACAGACGGGGGTGTCACTTGAGAGGCAATATCGTCATTGTCGGCGGCGGTGCTGGCGGCCTGGAACTGGCCAGCAAACTGGGGCGCAAGCTGGGCCCGCAGAACGTGACGCTGGTCGATTGCGGCCAGTCGCACATCTGGAAACCGTCGCTGCACGAGGTCGCGGCCGGCACCCTGGACATCCACCAGGAAGGCCTGTCCTACCAGATGCTGGCGCACGATAACCGCTTCACCTTCGTCTACGGCGCGCTGACGGCGCTCGACGCCGCCGCCCGCCGTATCACGGTGGCGCCGGTGCTCACTGCGCAGGGCGAAGAACTGCTGCCCGAGCGCACCGTCGAATTTGCCAGCCTGGTCATCGCGGTCGGCAGCACGTCGAATTACTTCGGCGTGCCCGGCGCGCAGGAACACACGATTTCCCTGAACGCAACCGAGGATGCGGAGCGCTTTCGCCTGCAGCTGCTCAAGCTGCTGGTGCATGCCGAGACCCGCAAGGCCAGCGATCCCAATGCCGGCGTGGATATCGTCATCATCGGCGGCGGCGCCACCGGTGTCGAGCTGGCGGCCGAGCTGCGCGAGGCCAGCGGGGTGTACGCCAGCTACGGCTTCCAGCGCCTGCAACCGCTGCGCGACGTGCGCATCACCCTGCTCGAAGGGGCGCCGCGCATTCTGGCGCCGCTGGAAGAGCGCGTCTCCAGTGCCGCCCACAAGCTGCTCGTACAGCGCGCCATTACGGTGGTCACCAATTGCCGCGTTACCCGGATCGAGGCCGACAGGGTGATCGACGCCGATGGCCATGTCTATCCGGCCGACCTGTGCGTGTGGGCGGCGGGCATCCGCGCGCCGCAGTGGCTGGCGAGCTTAGGGCTTCCGGTGAACAGGGGAGGCCAGATCGAGGTCGACGGATTCCTGCGGGTCAACGGCTTCGAGCATATTTACGCATTGGGCGACTGTGCCGCCTGCACCGGCAGCGACGGCAAGCTGGTGCCGCCGCGCGCCCAGGCGGCGCACCAGCAGGCCGATTATCTGGCGGCGCGTTTCCTGCGCGCGGCCAAACAGCGGCCGCCGGGCGAGCAGCCCTACATCTACCGCGACTATGGCTCGCTGGTATCGTTCGGGCATAGCACCACCGTGGGCAGCCTGATGGGTTCGCTCAAGGGGCTGAGCTGGTTTGTCGAAGGCACCTTCGCCCGGCTCATGTACGTGAGCCTGCACCTGATGCATCACGCGGCGGTGCTGGGTGCGCTGCGCACCGGCCTGCTGGCCTTCGCGCGCTTCCTGATCAAACGCTCCAAGCCGCTGGTCAAGCTGCACTAGCTCTTGGCAGGGTGACGGTGAGCTGGCAGCCGCCGGCGCTGCCTTGCTGCAGGCTGAGCGTGCCGCCCAGGTAGGCGGCGCGCTCGCGCAGCAGGCGCAGGCCGTGGCAGCCGAGATCGTCGCGCCGGTAGCCGCCCGGGCCGACGCCGTTGTCGCGCACTGTGAGCATGACGGCGTCGTCATTGTCGTCGAGGATGACGTCGACTTCGCTGGCCTGGCTGTGCGCCACGATATTGCGCAAGCCTTCTTCCACGCAGCGCAGCAGCGCCACCGCATGGTCACGCGGCAGGTCGGCATCGTCGTCGGGCAGGCTCAGGCGTACAGTCAGGCGGTGCTCGCCGCCGAACTGGGTCACCACTTCGCTCAGGGCGGCCTTGATGCCGAGGAATTCGAGCTTGTCGTTCCACAGCGCCAGCTGCATGTCGCGGTTGGTGTTGATGACGTTCATCAGCAGATTTTTCATCTGCGCCGCGCGGTCTTGCAGGGCTTTGTCCTGCGGCATTTGCTGGGCCAGCAGGCCGAGGTGCATGGTCAGGGCCGTCATGGTCGAGCCGAGACTGTCGTGCATCTTGCGCGCCAGCAGCCGGCGCTCGTCGTCCCAGCAGTGGTTCACGTGGCCCAGCAATTCGGCCAGGTCGGCGGTGCGTTGCGCGACCAGGCGGTCGAGTTCCGGGTCGAGCGGGGAGATGGCCGGTGCGTTCATGCTTGGCTCTTTAAAGTTTCCCGAATAATACAACAGCTTGCCTGAAGGGTGCCGGTCGTATCGTGCGCCCCGCGCGCCAGCCGCATCCGGCTAGCGCGCGACGGCGCCAACCGGGACGGCGGCGCAGCGGCCGATCGCGTCGAGGAGGTTGTTGATGTCGACCGGCTTGACCAGATGCAGGTCGAAGCCGGCTTCCAGCACGCGCCGCTGGTCGTCGGCCAGGCCGTAGCCGGTCAGGGCGATCAGCTTGATGTGCTGGGTGCTTTCGTTGTCGCGCAAACGGCGCGCCACTTCATAGCCGTCGATGCCGGGCAGCCCGATGTCGACCAGGGCCACGTCCGGCGGGCTGGAGCTGGCCAGGCGCACGCCCTGCAGGCCGTCGGCAGCCTCGCGCACCGCGTAGCCATAGGCGTTGAGCATGGTCGCCATCATTTCGCGCCCGTCGTCGTTGTCTTCGATGAGCAGGATGGTGGGTTTGTCCTCGTCGCGCGCACCTGTGGCGGCGCCTTCGGCCAGGCTGGCCTCGGCCGCGCACGGCAGGCGGATGATGAAGGTGCTGCCGCGCTCGGCGCCGTCGCTGGCGGCGCTGACGCTGCCGCCGTGCAGCTCGACCAGCCGGCGCACCAGCGCCAGGCCGATGCCCAGGCCGCCCTGCGAACGGTCCAGCGTGATGCTGCCTTGAACAAATACATCGAATACCTGCGGCAGCAGTTCGGGTGAAATGCCGACGCCCGAATCGCGCACCGTCAGCACGATTTCGCCCTGGTCCTGGCCCACCGAAATATCGATGGTGCCGCCAGGCGGGGTGTACTTGAGGGCGTTGTCGATCAGGTTGGTGGCGATCTGTTCCAGGCGGGTGGGGTCGCCGTCGACCCAGCCCGGCACCAGATCGACGTTGAGCTGATAGCTGCCGGTGCGGCCGGTGGCGCGGAAGGTGTCGAGGCAGGCCGAGACCAGGGCCGACACTTCCAGCGGCTGGCGCGCCAGCAGGATCTTGCCGGACATGGCGCGCGACAGGTCGAGCAGGTCGTCGACGATGCGCGACAGGTGCTGGCTCTGGCGCTGGATGATGGTCTTGGCGCGCGCGATCACTTCCGGTCCCGCGCCCGGCAGGCCGATCAGGGCGCCGGCGCTGCTGATGGCCGACAGCGGATTGCGCAGTTCATGGCCCAGCATGGCCAAAAATTCGTCCTTCGCATGGCTCTTGCGCTCGGCCGCCTGGCGCTCTTCCATCTCGCGCGTGAGGCGCTTGTTGGTGGCGGTCAGTTCGGTGGTGCGCTGCGACAGCTTGGCGGTCTGGCGCTTGAGCTCTTCATTCTTGGTCGCCAGCGCCACGAACACGCCGACCTTGGCGCGCAGGATTTGCGGGATCACCGGTGTGAACA
This sequence comes from uncultured Oxalobacteraceae bacterium, assembly GCA_946480015.1. Next base: position 11,921 of record CAMLIL010000098.1, read on the forward strand.
GGAAGTCGGCGGCGCCGCGCTGGTACGCCTTGAGGCGGTCGATCTCGTCGGCCAGGAATGCCGTCACGAAAATGATCGGAATGTCGGCCGAGCGGACGCGCTGGTGGATCGCTTCGGCCGTTTCGAAGCCATCCATGCCTGGCATGTTGACGTCCAGCAGGATGACGGCGAAGTCGTGCAGCAGCACCTGGCGCAGCGCTTCCTGGCCGGAGCGGGCGGAGAGCACTTCATAGCCGGATTCGTCCGCCCACTGGTCGAGCAGACTGGTCAGCGCGAGCAGACTCGCCGCATCGTCGTTGACGACCAGGATCTTCGGTTTTTCGATTTTGGACACGGCGTTCCTGTGCAGCGTGGTACTCATTTAGTAGCTCGAATCGACTTCACGATTTAGCCGACAGAATAGCAGAGGCGGCCTCAGCATACGGGCTGCGGACGGCAACTATTGATAGCCGTGTTGTTGCCAGCCATCATAACGATCGGGTATTCCTATGTCAAAAAGCAATCGTGCGCAGGGGTAACTCTTTACACGGTTCGATGACGCACATACGCCATGCGTGGCGTATGGGATAGTCGTCGCAAGATCACCGCGCGCCATGCGCGGTGCGGCGCCTGGCGACGGGCGGCATCAATGAAAGGACTATCATGAATATCGATACCATTGTGGATGGCGAATTTACCGGCAAGTGCTTCCGCGACCTGTGCAATGCGCCGCTGTCGGCGCTGCGTGGCGTGAGCGCCAAGGACGCCAAGGCCCTGCATCAGGCGTTCGGCATTACCACCATCGGCGACCTGGCCGACCTGAAGTTCGTCAAGTGGGCCAGCGCGATCCGTACCCTGGCTGCGGAAGAAGCCGATACCCCGTCGCAGGTGGCCAAGGAAACCTTGCTCGACGATGCAGTCGAAATGACCTTCCCGGCCAGCGACCCGATTTCGGTGGATGCCGGCATTACCCGGATCGAGGTGCCGCCTGAAAAAGTCGATGCGCATACCGATCACCAGCATGCCAAGGCGGTCGAGGCGCATTCGGAAGAGGCGGCGAGCAAGAAGGTGGCCAATTCCCGCTAAAACGGCCTTCGCGAACGCGGAGGCATATGCTGGAGTGGTGTCACGTTGGCGTCGCTTCAGCATGGGCTCCCGCTTGCGCGAGAGCGGCAGATGTGGCGCGGTTTAGGGGCCGGTTCAACGGCGCGGAAGCAACTCAGCTTTTTTTTGGGGCTGCACCTGGGCTGGTGTGGCCGAGGTGGCGCAAAAGCGGTTCTTGCCGCCACGTTTGGCTTCGTACAGCGCATAGTCGGCAATACTGATCAGCGCTTCCACCGTTTCGGCATCGTCGGGATAGATGCTGATCCCGATACTGGTCGACAGCCGCAAGGTCAGGTCGTTGATGAAGAACGGTTCCGACACCGCTTCGACCAGCTTGGCCGCGGGGCCCTGGGCATCGGCCAGCCCCGACACTTCACCCAGCACCACCATGAATTCGTCGCCGCCCAGCCGCGCCACGGTATCTTCCTTGCGCGAATTGGACAGCAGGCGCTGCGAGACGATCTTCAGCACTTCATCGCCGTAGGCATGGCCATAGGTATCGTTAATGGCCTTGAAGCCATCCAGGTCGAGATACATGATCGCGGCCTTGTGGTGGTTACGGTTGGCGTGCTGCAAGGTCGTTTCGATGCGGTCTTCCAGCAGACGCCGGTTGGGCAGCCCGGTCAGCGGATCGTGCAGCGCCAGCGCTTGCTGCGCCTTGCTGTACTGCGCCAGTTCCTTATAGAGCAGCCGCACTTCCAGCATATTGTGGATGCGCTTGTGCACCTCGAGCAGGTCGAAAGGCTTGCTGATGAAGTCGCGCGCGCCGGCTTCCAGCGCGGCGATCTTGAAACTCGGCTGGGCCGTCAGCGCCAGCACCGGCAAATAGCCGCCTTGCTCGATTTCCTTCAAACCCTTCATGACCTGAAAGCCGTTCAAGCCCGGCATCTGCAAATCGAGCAGGATGAGGTCGTAGCAATGCTGCCGGTGCAGCGGGCATACCTGTTCAGGCAGCATGGTCGAGCTGACGCAGGTGTAGCCTTCCTCCCGCAATATCTCTTCCATCAATTCGATATTGTCAGCGGAATCGTCCACTACCAGAATTTTGGCGTTCAGAATCTCTTCGCGGCTCGGCATGCGTCAGTTCTCAGTCTTGGCAGATAGCCCCTCCTGGGTAAGGAGGCGCCTTGTTACTATTAGAACATAGTGTATCAGCGGATCGAAAATTTCTTGTAGGACAGCGCCGCGTGCTCGGGTAGGAACACGTGGAGCGACTCACTGTCGACGTTCCGGTGCCATTTGCGCCACAGTTGCAATTAATTCACTCGGCTCGACCGGCTTGGAAATGTGCGAGCGGAACCCTGCTTCAAGCGCGCGCAACCGGTCTTCCGAGCGGGCGAAGGCCGTCAGGGCCACCGCCGGCACGTCCGCGCCGGCCTGTTTGTCCAGCGCCTGCACCATGGCCAGCAGCTCGAACCCGTCCACGTCGGGCATGCCCAGGTCGCTGACCAGCACATCGGGCCGATTGTGCCGGAACGCGGCCATGGCTTCGGCGGCATTGGCCGCTGTCGTCACCTGTGCATGACAGTCTGACAGAATTCGTTTGATCAGGTCGCGCGCATCGGGCTCATCGTCGACCACCAGCACGTTCAGGCCGGACAGGTCGCGCAGCATGATTTCGGGCGTGACCGGGGCCGGCGGGCTGTAGGGCGCGCGGTCGGTGCGGGCGGCCAGGGCGGGCCGGTTGGCGGCAGGCAAGCCGATGGTGAAGCTGGCGCCTTTTTCCTCGCCTTCGCTGTCGACCCGCACGGTGCCGCCGTGCTGCTCGATCAGGTGCTTGACGATCGACAGACCCAGCCCCAGCCCGCCATGCTTGCGGGTGGTCGAGGCATCGCCCTGGCGGAAGCGCTCGAACACATGGGCCATGAATTCGGGCTTGATGCCCACGCCGGTATCCTGCACGGTAATTTCGACGTGGCCATCGACCGCGGCCAGGTAGATATCGACCCGGCCGTCGCGCGGGGTGAACTTGATGGCGTTCGACAGCAGGTTCCAGATCACCTGTTGCAGCCGGCCGGGGTCGCCGGCGATCAGGCCGACGGCCGGGTCGTAATGCTTTTCCAGGCGGATATTTTTAGCGTCCGCGCCCGGCCGTACGGTTTCGATGGCCGCATCGATGAAGACCGCGGGGGCCACCATCTGCATGTCCAGCAGCACCTTGCCGGACGTGATGCGGCTCATGTCGAGCAGGTCTTCGATCAGCTGGGCCTGGGCGCGGGCGTTGCGTTCGATGGTTTGCAGGCCGCGCTGCAGGTCGGCCTGGTCGCGGCTGCCGCGCCGCAGGACCTGGGCCCAGCCCAGGATGGCCGACAGCGGCGTGCGCAGTTCGTGCGACAGGGTGGCCAGGAACTCGTCTTTCATCTGGCTGGTGCGTTCGGCTTCGGCGCGCGCCGAGCGTTCCGATTCGAGCAGGACCTTGCGTTCCTCGGCGGCGCGCTGGGCCGCTTCGTACAGGCGCGTGTTGTCGATCGCCACGGCGGCCTGGGCCGCGATGCCGCCGACGATGCGCTCGGTGCGTTCGCTGAAGATGCCCGCTTCGGGATGGCCGAAAAACAGGCTGCCCAGCACTTCGCCGGAACGCGCGATCACCGGCACCGCCAGATAGCTGCGGATCGTGGGCGCGCCGCCGTTGTGGGCCAGGGCCAGGCTCTGGTAGCGCGGGTCAAGGCTGATGTCGTTCGAGCGCATCACCCGCTCGCCGCGCAGCCCGGGGCCGAACAGGGCGTTGGCGCGCGGCTGGCCGAAGGCTTCGAATTCGGCCGGGGCGGCGCCCGACAGGATATATAAGGTGAACAGGTCGCCGTCGCTGTCGCGGCCGTGGTAGAAGAAGGCGCCGAAGCGCGCGCCGGAAATGCCGGTGGCCGCATCGGTGACGGTCTGCAGCAGCGAGCGCAGGTCGCGCTGCGAGGCCAGGGCGCTGCCGGTGCTGTTGAGCAGTTCGAGCACGTTCGATTCGTCGCGCAGCGCCTGCTGCACGCGCTTGACCTGGTCGACATCGGTGTTGGTGCCGAACCAGCGCACCACGTGGCCGAGGCGGTCGCGCACGGCGTTCACCCGGGTCAGGAACCAGCGGTACTGGCCGTCCGCGCCGCGGATCGGAAACTCCATCTCGAACGGGTTGCCGGTGCGGATAGATTCATGCCAGCGCTGCAGCATCTGCGGCAGCACTTCCGGATCGTGGGTGCTTTGCCAGCCCCAGCCGACCATCTGCTCGGGCGTGGTGCCGGTGTATTCGTACCAGCGCTTGTTGAACCAGACGATGGCGCCGTCGGCCTGCGCCATCCAGGCCAGCTGCGGGATCGAATTGGCCAGCGCGCGCAGCACTTCCTCGCTCTCGCGCAGGGTGTCTTCGACGCCCTTGCGGGTGCTGATGTCCTGCACCACGCCGGTCATGCCGGCCGGGTGGCCGTCGGCGGCGGCATCGACCCGCCCGACCACGGCGATCCAGCGCAGCTCGTCGCCGCGTTCGATGCGGCATTCGATACTGAGGTCGGCGCGCTGGGCGAAAGCCTGCAGGAATTCGGTGCGCGCCATTTCGCGGTCGCTCTCGGCGAGGCGCTCGCGCAGGGCGTTCCAGCCCAGCGCCGTTTCGGCCGGCAGGCCGAAGATTTCGGCGGCGCGCGCCCCCAGGGTGACCTGGTCGGTGTCCGCGTCCCAGCGCCAGTCGCCCAGGCGGCCGGCCGACAGCGCCACCTGGAGGCGGTTGTTGACGTCCTGCACGGCCTGCTCGTCGTGCTTGCGCTGGGTGATGTCCTGCAGGTAGGCGGTCAGGCCGCCGTCCGGCGCCGGGTAGGCGCGCACGTCGTACCAGCGGGCGCGCTGCGGATAGTAAAACTCGAAACTGACGGTCTGCTGCACCGCCAGCGCGTGGCGGCATTGCGCTTCCAGCCCGCTGCCGCGCAGGTCGGGGAAGGCGTCCCAGATCGGCACGCCGAGCACGCTGTCGCGCGCGCTCCCGGCGTCCGCCAGCAGCGCCAGCGCGCGCGAATTGACGTAGGTGATGCGCCAGTCGCGGTCGACCGAACAGAAGCCGTCGGTCAGGCTATCGAGCATGTTTTCCATCTGGATGTTGGCGCGCCGCAGCGCATCCTTGGTGTCGATCAGCTCCCGCTGGGCGCGCCGGCGCGCCGCCAGCACACTGTTGGCATTGCGCAGCGCCACCAGGCGCAGCATGCCGATGTCGTCGTCATGCTCCCCGCTCACGCGCGCCCCTCGAGGATTGCGGCGGCGCGCGCGGTGCCTTCGACGCGCGCGGCAATCTTGGCAAAGGCGGTCTCGCGGGTGGTGGAGCGGTCGTCGCAGAACGGCGAAAAGCCGCAGTCGTCGGTGGTGCCGAGCTGGTCCGGCGGAATGTAGCGGGCCGCCTGCAACACCCGTGCGCACACTTCGTCGGCGCTCTCGATGCGCGGATCGATCGAGTCGATCACGCCGACGAAAACGCGCTGGTCCGGCTTGAGGGTGTCGCGGATGATCGCCAGTACGCGTTCCGGGTCGTCTTCGCCGGCCAGGGCCACATAAAAATTGCCGACCTGGAGTTCGAACAGGCTGGGCAGCAGTTCGGCATAGTCGACGTCACGGCTGTGGGTCGAGTCGCGGTCGGCGCCCGGACAGGTATGCACGCCCAGCAAAGCCCGTTCGGCGCTGGAAAAGCGCGCCAGCGCCAGGTTGTTCAGGTCGATAAAGCTGGTCAGCAGGCCGCCGCTGGGGTCGAGCTTCATGGCCAGCCGGCCTTCGGTGAAGTCGATCTGCACCTTGTGCGCGCCGCGCCCGAGGCAGCGCCGCACTTCGGTCTCGTGCTCCCTGAGCAGATCGTCGAGGAAGCGCTCGCGCGGGTAGCCGGGCAAGCCTTCGGCCGGGTACATCAGCGACAGGGCCGAGGGCGAAATCACCGCCTGCTTGAGCGGGACGTGGGCGTAGCGCTGGGCCAGGCGCAGGTAGCTGTCGGCATAGCGCTGGTAGCGGAACGGCGCGCGCGTCAGGCGCAGCATGCGGCGCATGTGGCCGCCGTCGAAGGGGATCGGGAAGCCGTCCGGCGCGGTGTTGGGCGCGCCCTGCATGGAATAGGTCCAGAAATTGTGGTATTTGCGCTGCTCGCCGTCGGTGATGACGGGCGAGCCGGTAGCTTCGAAGCGCTCGATGGTGTCGCGCACGGCGGCGTCGTACAGGGCATCGAGTTCGGCTTCGGACTGGCAGCCGCCTTCGAGCGCGGCAAGCAGCTCGGCAGGGCGCGGAATACTGCCGATGGGTTCGGTTGGAATGGTCATGCCTGGCTTAGCGTGAATACACCGTTGCGGATCATACCCTGTCGGCGCCGCCCTGGACGATCCGGGCCAGCGCATTTTGCAGCTGATCGAGTTCGTAGGGCTTTTGCAGCGACTGATAAGGAAATTCCACGTGCCGCAACAGCGTGTCGCCGTAGCCGGAAGCGAAGATCACCTGCAGCTGCGGCTGGCGCTGCATGGCCAGGCGGGCCATTTCCACGCCCGACATGCCTGGCAGGCTGACATCGGAAAACAGCACGTCGTAGCGGGTGCCGTCGAGCAGTTGCAGGGCTGCCTCGGCGTGGCCGCAGCCGTCGGGCTGGTGGCCGAAGGCCTTGAGCATCTCGCACACCAGGTATTGCGAGTCGAGATTGTCCTCCACTACCAATATGCGCAGGCTGCCGCTGGCGGCGGGCAGGGCGGCGGCCGCGTTGCCCTGGTGCAGGGTGCACAGCACGCCCAGCACGCGCTCGTGCTCGTCGCGCAGCGGCAGCAGGTGCAGGTCCAGTTCGCAGCGGTGCGCGCCGTCGTCGCGGATGAATTCGAGCTGCTGGCGCCGCAGAATCAGCGTCTGGCCGGCGCGCGCGCGCGCGAACGCGTCGGCGGCGGCGGCCATCGGCGCCGGCAGGATCGAGGGCACCCGGGCGCCGGGCGCGCGCACGAAACGGCTGCCGGCCAGCGCCGCATAGGCGGCATTGAAGACGGTCACGTGGGCGTCGCCCCAGTCGAGCAGCATCGGCAGCGGGGCGGCCAGCACGATATCCACCGACAGCCGCAACGCCAGGGGCCAGTGCTGCGGATCGCCCAGGTCGGTGGCAGTGAAATCGTAGTCGGCGCGCGCGCCGGAGAAGCTAGCGGGCTCGGCCATGAGATGCCTGTATCATCGGATCGTGAAGGCACAGCGTGCGCGTGTGCTGGGAGAGCAAAAGATGGACGAATCGTACACCAAATGATGCAGTGATGGCGTTTTGACTACGTTTTCCGCGCGCGCACGGTGTTAGCCATCAGGCGTGCCCTGGCCCATACCCGGCGCGGGCAAAAAAAAGCCCGCTGACTGTGAGCGGGCTGAAGCTATTCTTGGAGGAGAATAGAGGAGACAGCCGCAGTATGCAGCGGGACGGTGGCTGTGGCCAATTTTTCTTTATGATGTCCGTTATGGCCTGTCCGAATAATCGGGCCGGCAGGGGGGAGCGTATGGCTACGGTACAGATACACCGGCAAGTGAGGATCGTGCTGCTCGAAGCGCATGAGCCGCTCGAGGGCAATTGCGGGCCGGGCGATATCGCCATCCGCGCCGCCGGCGATGGCTGGTGGACCAGCTTCGTGGCCGACGACGGCAGCATCGACAGTTACGATGAACCCTACCGGAGCTGTCAGGAAGCGCTGTGGGCAGCCAAGGCGGCGGCCGAATTCGGCACCTAGAAGGCCGGCCGGCTGTATGCCGCCCGCCACGCCAGCAACAAACACTACTTACTGTTGGTAGCGGGAAGGATGTACAGTTCGTAGAAGTCGAGAATAAACCACGATTTGTCGCGCCTGTGGCCGTGTGCTGCTTTGTGCACGAGAGAAAATGTTCTACGATAGCAATCATGCCCAGATTATCAGTCCAGATACCGACCGCCCCAGGCTTGGCCAGTGGCCTGCGGCCCGCCACAGGGCGCGTCCGGCCGCCTCACTTTTCCTGGGGCGCCTGATGCCTATAGCCGCCCCCGGCGCGGCGCGACGCCGCCTGCTCGGCGGTTTGCTGGCCTGCGCATGCGCGCTGGGCTCGCTCAATTGCGCCGCCCAGGCCCACGCCAACGGCGCCAGCGCGGCGCTGGAACGCAGCGTCAAGGCGGCTTTCCTGTATAAATTCCTTGGCTATACCGAGTTTCCCCCCGCCAGCTTTGCCGACGCCGGCGCGCCGCTGGTGATCGGCGTGGTCGGCGCCGACGAGCTGGCGGCCGAGCTGGCGCGCATCGTGACCGGGCGCACTGTGCTCGGGCGCGCGGTGCAGGTCAAGACCTTCAAGGACGGTGAAGCGCCGGGCGGTGTGCATCTGCTGTTCATCGGCGGCAGCGACAGCGCGCGGGTGCGCGCCGTGCTCAAGGCCGCCACTGCCACACCGATGCTGGTGGTGACCGAAACCGACAACGGGTTGCCGGCCGGCAGCGTGATCAACTTCAAGATTGTCGAAGAACGGGTGCGCTTCGACGTCTCGCTCGACGCGGCCGACAGGAACAGCGTCAAGCTCAGTTCGCGCCTGTTGACGGTGGCCAATCATGTGTTAAAGGGGACACCGTGATGAAAGGAGCAGCGTGATGAACCATGATGCCGGCTCCGTGCGCACCAAACTGATCTCCATGGCGGTATCGACCACGCTGGTGGCCCTGCTGGCCGCATCGGTCGCGATGCTGCTGTACGACATCCGTACCTTCCGTCAATACTGGGTCGACGACCTCAGCACGCAGGCCGAGATCATCGCCGCCGTGACCGCGCCCGCGCTGGCATTCAACGACGCCAAGGCCGCCCAGCAGAACCTGGCAGTGCTGCGGGTGCGTCCGCAGATCCTGGCCGGCGCCATCTACGCGCCCAACGGCAGCCGCTTCGCCTCCTACGCGCACGCGGCCAGCACGCCGGTGTGGCCGGCCCGCCCCGAAAAAGCCGGCTACCGCATCGAAGGGCGCACCCTGGTGGTCTTCAAGGACATTGTCGACAATGGCGAGGTGCTCGGCACGGTGTATCTGAGCGCCCATTACGGCCTGTTGGAACGCCTGTCCAATTACGCGGCCATCCTCGGCGTGGTGCTGCTGGCGGCGCTGGCGATCGCCGCGCTGGTGGCATCGCGCTTGCAGAAGAGCATTACCACGCCGCTGCAGGCGGTGACCAACGTGGCGCGCGAAGTGATGCAGCGGCGCGACTTCAACCTGCGGGTGCCGGGCAACAGCCGCGGCGAGATCGGTGTGCTGGTGGCGGCCTTCAACGACATGCTGGCCGAGATCGGCCGGCGCTCGCACGCGCTGCAGGAAGCCAACCTCACGCTCGAGCACGAAATGCAGGTGCGCCACCGCGCCGAGGAAGCGCTGCTGGTGGCGGACCGCC
>CAMLIL010000099.1 GCA_946480015.1 uncultured Oxalobacteraceae bacterium
TCCTGGGTCAGGTTTTCCGACAGCACGATGCGGTCGCGCACCTTGATGCGGTAAGCGTCCACGGTCAGGCTGGCCGCGCCGAAGCGCGCCACCGCGCCCAGCGACAGATTGACCGACTTCTCCGCGTCCAGCGGCTTGGCGCCGAGGGCCTTGGCGACCGGATCGGTCGGCTTGAAGGTGGTGATTTCGTACGGCACGCCGGTGATGAAGTTGGTCGCCGTCGAGGTGAAGTTTTGCTGCTGCGGCGAGGGCGCGCGGAAGCCGTTCTGGAGCGAGCCGCGCAGGGCGAACTGCTTGGTGAAGTCGTAGCGGCCGGAAAGCTTGCCGGCCAGGCTGCTGCCGAAGTCCGAATAGTGCTCGGCGCGCACCGCCACCGAGGCCAGCAGCTGTTCGGTCAGATTGGCTTCCAGGTCGACGAAGGCGCCGACCGCGTTGCGGTGGCTGTCGCTGGCATTGCTTGGCCGGAAGCCCGCGAACACTTGCGCGCCGGGCGGGGTGAAGGTGCCGTTGGAATACAGTTCGCCGCCATGGCGGTAGGAATCGGGCTCGCCGGCGAATTGCTGGAAGCTTTCGCGGCGCGCTTCCACACCCAGCGCCACGTTCAGGGGCGAGGCCAGGCTGGCCAGCGCCACGCTGCGGACACCGGTCAGGTTGAACACCAGCTGGTCGTAGGAAAAGCCGCCGGCGTCGAAGGTGGTCTTGCTGCCTGGGCCGATCGAGCGGTTCAGCGTGTTCTCGATGCTGAATTCCATCTTGTTCTTGCCGTAGCCGAGCGAGGCGTCCATGGCCCACTCGCCCAGGTCCCAGCTGGCCCCGCCGGTGGCGGAATAATCTTCCACGGTCGGCGCGATGATCGGCAGGAAGCCGTCCGGATAGATCGAAATGATGTTCCGCGGATCGTTGGCCCAGCGGAAGAAGCCGCCCGAGCGCGAATCGCGTTTCTGGTAGCTGGCCCAGCCATACACCTTGACCCCGTTGGCCAGGGTGCTGCCGGCGTTGGCGAACAAGGTCGGCTGCTTGAGTTCCGGCTCGCCGTACCAGGCGTTGTAGCGGTTGATGGTGTTTTCGCGCGGGTCGAAGGCGCCATTGACCAAGGGATATTGCTGCCGCATGTCGTAGCCGCTGCGTTCGGTGTGGCGCTGGTCCTTGTATTCGGCCGCCACGGTGAGGAAGCCGTTCTCGCCCAGCGGCAAGCCTTTCCACATGCTGACGGTGGCGGTCTGGCCATCGGTACGTTCGCGTTCGGTTTGGGCCTGCCAGGTGCTGCCGGCGGGGCCGGGCGCGACCTGGAAGCTGTAGTCGGTCAGGCGCGCGCCGTAGCTGACGGTGGCTTCGCCGCCGTCGCGGTTGGTGCGCAGGCGCAGATTGACCACGCCGGCGATCGCGTCCGAGCCGTACTGGGCGGCGGCGCCGTCGCGCAGCACCTCGATGTTCTTCACGATGGCCGTCGGGATCGTGTTCATGTCCACCGAGGCCGCGCCGCGCCCGATGGTGCCGTTCACGTTGACCAGCGCGGAAGCGTGGCGGCGCTTGGAGTTCACCAGCACCAGGGTCTGGTCGGGCGCCATGCCGCGCAGGGTGGCGGGGCGCACGGTGTCGGTGCCGTCGGCCAGGCCGGGCCGCGGGAAGTTCAGCGAGGGCAGGGCTACCGCCAGCGCCTGGTTGATTTCGGTGGTGCCCGACTGTTTGAGGGTGTCGGCGGAAATGATGTCGACGGCGGCGGCGGTATCGAGCGCGGTGCGGTTGGCCACGCGGGTGCCGGTTACGATCACGGTGGCGCCGGGTTCGGGGACGTCCTGGGCCAGGGCGGCATCGCTGGCGAACAGGGCGGCGATGGAAAGGGCAATCAAGTGTTTGCGTGGGAGGGACGTTGAATGCATGCGGTATCCTGAGCGATGGAACGGTTTGAAATTGGTAGCCTGGCAATTATTGTGAAAAGACAATTGCTTTGGCATGCTCGTTGTTCGGGTAAAGAAAGTCAATCGTGAGCACGTTTCGGCAGGCGTTATGCGCCTTGTTCGTTGCGTGCAGTGCACACAAATACGGGTAAACCAGAATGGGATCAAAACAAACGACGGTCGACTTCTTGGTCGACCAGATGGCTGGCGCGGGCGAGGTCTCGGCCAGGAAGATGTTCGGGGAGTTCGGGATTTTTTGCGACGGCAAAATGGCGGCGGTGGTCTGCGACGACCAGCTGTACGTCAAGAAAAGCGAGCCTGGCCGTGAATTCATTGGCGACCCGGTGGAGAGTCCTCCTTTTCCGGGTGCCAAGAATTACTATCTGATCGATGGCGATCGCTGGGACGAGCGCGACTGGCTGACCGAACTGCTGCGCATCACCGCGCAGGCGATGCCCATGCCCAAGCCGAAAGCTAAGAAGAAGTAACGTCGTCCTCGCGCACGCGGGGACGACTAAGCTAGCGTTTGAACAGGCGCGTCACGCCGCTGACCACCAGCAGGGCGCAAGCGCCGGCGATCACGCCGGCCACCGCATCGACCACCGAGGTCGCCAGCGGCTTGAGCAGGAAGCCCACGCCCGGCACGCCGGCCGCCCCGGCGCCGATGTTTTCGGCAACGTGGTGCAGCGTCTCCGGTGCGCCATGCATCAGGATGCTGCCGCCGACCATGAACATGGCCAGCGTGCCCAGCACCGACAGGGCTTTCATCAGGCGCGGCGCGGCCGCCAGCAGCAAGCGTCCGAACGCCTGCGAGGAGCCGTTGCCGCGCCGGCTCAGGTACAGTCCCGCATCGTCCATCTTGACGATACCGGCCACCAGGCCGTACACGCCGACCGTCATCACCACCGCGATAACGCACAGCACCGCGACCTGCTGGGCGAACGGCATGGCCGCCACCGTGCCCAGCGAAATGACGATGATTTCCGCCGACAGGATGAAATCGGTGCGGATCGCGCCCTTGACCTTGTCTTTTTCCAGCGCCACCAGGTCGACCGATTCGTCGGCCAGGGCCGTAGCCAATGCCTCGTGGTGGGCCTGATCTTCTTCCTCGCTGTGCAGCAAGCCGTGCGCCAGTTTTTCCACGCCTTCGTAGCACAGGAACAGGCCGCCCAGCATCAGCAGCGGCTGGATCGCCCAGGGCGCGACGGCGCTGATGGCCAGCGCGGCCGGCACCAGGATGGCCTTGTTGATGAACGATCCCTTGGCCACCGCCCACACCACCGGCAGCTCGCGCTCGGGATTGACCCCGCTGACCTGCTGGGCGTTGAGCGCCAGGTCGTCGCCCAGCACGCCGGCGGTTTTCTTTGCCGCCACCTTACTCATCAAGGCGACGTCGTCCAGGATCGTTGCGATATCGTCGATCAGTGCCAGCAAGCTGCTTGCAGCCATCCGTGTTTCTCCCTCAGCGCTATTGGTCGTGACCGCCATCTTAACCGAGCGGCCTCGGCGGTGCCCATCCAACCATGCCGGATTTTTGCATTTCAAGCTACGTTTTCTGCATCTCGTCGCTTAAGCGGCCACGGCGGCACTGCGCGTCCGTATAGTGGGTTTCACTTTCTTCGTTCAGCGAGGCTCACATGAATCCAGTTCACTCCGTTTCCGCGCCAGCCGTTTCCATGGCGCGCCAGGTCAAGCGCAAGACCCGCATCACGATCTATCTCGACGATGAAGTGCTGCAGCAATTTCGCTCGCTGTCCGAACAGTGCGGCCAAGGCTATCAAACCCTGATCAATGCGGCGCTACGCACGCGTTTGGCAGGAGTCGGTGCGACCGACTAAACCGTCGCGCACCAGTCACAGCGGGGCTTACTTTTATGTCGCCCCGCGTGAATTTATTACACCTGGCAATAATTATGCTAATCTTCCCGCTCTTTTAACCCGGGAGGAAGTGTATGAAAAAAGGCGAACTGATTGCGGAATTTGCGAAGCGCACCGAGATGTCCGGCGCGGCCGCAAACGGCGCGGTTAACACGATCATCGAGATCATCACGGAGCGCCTGAAAAAAGGCGATACCGTCGGTATCACCGGTTTCGGTACGTTCTCCATTTCCAAGCGCGCCGCGCGCAAAGGCCGCAATCCAGCGACCGGCGCGCCAATCAAGATCGCTGCTTCGAAGACCCCAAAATTCTCGGCTGGCGCAACCCTCAAGGCTGCCGTCAATCCAAAGAAGAAGTAAGTCGATTCAGCAGCATCCGGTAGTACCGTGCGCGGCCGCCGTTTTCGGTGGCCGCGCGTCGTTTCCAGCTCCAATCATTGCGCGCCATGCTCCTGTCGACCTGGATCACCTTCGTCATCGCCGCCACGCTGATCGCCATTTCGCCGGGCTCGGGCGCGGTGCTGTCGATGACCCATGGCCTGGCCTATGGCCTGAAAAAAGCCAGCGCCACCGTGCTGGGCCTGCAATGCGGCCTGCTGCTGGTGCTGCTGATCGCCGGGGCCGGGGTCGGGTCGCTGCTGCTGGCCTCCGAACTGGCGTTCAATATCGTCAAGACGGTCGGCGCGCTGTACCTGATCTACCTGGGCATCTGCCAGTGGCGCGCGCAAGCGGCGCCCATGCCCGGCGCCGGCGGCGTCACCGCTGCCACCGTGCCCTCGTTCGGCAAGCGCGCCCTGACCGGCTTTCTGACCAACGCCACCAATCCCAAAGGCATCATCTTCATGGTCGCCGTGCTGCCGCAATTCATCACCCGGCACGCGCCGCTGCTGCCCCAGCTGGCCATTCTCGGCCTCACCATGGTTACCATCGACACCATCGTCATGCACAGCTACGCCTTGCTGGCCGCCTCCATGCAGCGGTTTTTCCGCGATGCGCGCGCGGTCAGGAAACAGAACCGTTTTTTCGGTGCCGTGCTTATGTTGATCGGCACGGCCTTGTTTTTTGTGAAACGCGGCGCGCAGGCATGAACATCATGTGCAACTTTCTGTAACCCGGGTTGTCCGCCCGCTGCCTGCGGCGTTAAATAAATACAAGCGCGCAGTGCGCGCGCCTTTCGTTCAGTCGTTCCCTCTGGAGCCCATCATGAGTAACCGTCTCGCCAAAACTGTCACGCTGCTGGCGTTGTCGGCCCTGTCCACGCTTGCGCTGGCCGACGTGCCGGGCCGGGTCGGGCGCATTTCGGTGGCCGAGGGACAGGTCAACATCAGCACCGAGGTGGGCGAACAGGCCGACGCGGCGCTGGTCAACTGGCCGGTGACGTCGAACAACCAGATCACCACCGCGCGCGGCGCGCGCACCGAGCTGCGGGTCGGCTCGACCGCCATCCGGCTCGACGGCGATTCGGCCCTGGAAGTGGTCGAGCTCGACGACGACACCTTGCGCCTGCACCTGCATTACGGCAGCGTCAGCGTGCGCGTGCGCAATCCCGACGTGCTGCGCGGCTTCGAACTGTCCACCCCGCAAGGCCGCGTGCGCCTGCAGGAACCGGGCCGCTTCCGGGTCGACGCCGAGCGCCAGCCCGACACCAGCGTGGTCAATGTATTCGAAGGCGTGGCCAGCGTCGACGGCGCGGGCTCGACGCTGACCGTGCGCGCCGGCCGCCGCGCCGAACTGCAGCAGGACGACATCCGCACCGCCCTGGCCGTGCGCGACGGCTTCGACGACTGGGCGCTGCTGCGCGACCGCCGCGACGAGCGCGCCGTGTCGGAACGCTATGTCACCAGCGAAATGACCGGGTACGAGGAACTGGACCAGAACGGCAGCTGGCGCGACGACGCCGAATACGGCCCGCTGTGGATACCGCGCAATGTGGCCTCCGGCTGGGCACCCTACCGCGACGGCCGCTGGACCTATCTCGCTCCCTGGGGCTGGACCTGGGTCGACAATGCGCCCTGGGGCTACGCGCCCTTCCACTACGGCCGCTGGGTGATGGTCAACCAGCGCTGGTGCTGGGCGCCGGGACGCAATATCGGCCGGCCGGTGTGGTCGCCCGCGCTGGTGGGCTGGGTCGGCGGCGGCGGCTGGAGCGTGACGTTCAATAGCGGCGGCGTGCGCCGTCCGGCACCGGCGCAGGGCTGGTATCCATTGACCCCGCGCGAGACCTTCGTGCCGCACTACGGCATCTCGCAGGATCGGCTGCGCTACATCAACCGCCATGCGCGCGACGACGACAGGCACAAACACGATCGCGATCACGATGGGCGCCACGACGGCTTGACCGTGGTGCCGCAGGAACATTTCGCCCGGCGCGTGCCGGTGGTGGTGCCGTCCGTGCCGAAAGCCGTGGTCACGCCGCTGGCGCTGCAGACGGCTCCGGTAGCCCGCCCGCCGGTCCCGCAAGGGGTGGCGCGCGAAGTAGTGAGGCCTGGCCCGGACCGGCGCGACGGCGTGCGCGGCCAGCCGCGCTTCGAACGCAACGCCGATGATGTGCGCCCGGTCCTGTCGGTCGGCCGGCGCGAGGACAACCGCGGCAACGGCCGCCCCGAGCGCGACAACGACCGGCGCGACGACAATCGGCGCGATGATAATCGCGCCGCTGCCGCCCCGGTGGCCGTGAGCGCGCCGCCGGTCATGCAGGTTCAGCAGCCGCAACCAGTGGTGCAGCCGCAAGCGCAGCCGCAGCCGCAGCAGCCGCGCTGGGGCGTCGCGGCGCCGCGCCAGGACGACCGTGGCGAGGCGATGCGCGCACGCTTCGAGGCCGAGCGCGAGCGCCGCCAGCAGGAGCATGGCCAGCGCCAGGCGGCCCAGCCGCAAATGCAGCAGGCGCCGCGTCCGCTGGTGATGCCGGCGCCGGTGCACGCCCAGCCGCAACCACAGCCGCAACCGCAGTTCGCGGCCCAGCCGGCGCAGGTGGCCCGTCCAGCACCGGCGCCGCAAGCGGCAGCGCAGAGCGCTCCGGCGCCGCGCCATGAAGAGAAACACAACCAGAAAGCCGCCGACAATGAGGACAAGCCGTCGCGCGGGCGCATGTTGCGCTGAGGCATTAGTCAAGCGAATCGGCCGATTTTGGCTACAATGTGAACAGCGCGCCGCTCTGGCGCGCGCTGATTTCACTCAAGAACTGGATTGTGTATGCACCCGAACGCTGATTCCCTGATCGAATACCCGAGCGACTTTCCGATCAAGGTGATGGGAGCAACCCACCCCGATTTTGCCGCCACCATCGTCGACGTCGTGCTCGAGCATGACCCCACCTTCCACATCGGCCGCATGGAAGTGCGGCCCTCGGCCAAGGGCAACTACACCGGCCTGACGGTCATGGTGCGCGCCACCAGCCGCGCCCAGCTGGACGACCTGTACCGTGCCCTGTCCGGCCACCCGATGGTCAAGATCGTCATGTAAGGACCTGGCCGGCAGGGCCGGGGCTAACTGCGCGGCTAACTGAACTATAATGTCGGGCTATTGCCACCGCCCCGCGTCCATGTCTTCTCCGTCCACCGGCCCCGCCGTCATCCGCCATCTCGGCCACGCCGAGTACGAGCCGACGTTCGCCGCCATGCGCGCTTTTACCGACGCGCGCCAGCCCGACACCCCGGACGAACTGTGGATCGTCGAGCACCCGCCCGTCTTTACGCTGGGCCTGGGCGCCGACCGCGGCCACGTGCTGGCCCCGCAGGGCATTCCCGTGGTGCAGACCGACCGTGGCGGCGAAGTGACGTACCACGGCCCCGGCCAGGTGGTGATCTACCTGCTGATGGACCTGCGCCGCAACAAGCCCGGCGGCAAGCTGTACGCGCGCCAGTTCGTGAGCAAAATCGAACAGGCCATCATCAATGTGCTGGCGGCGTATAATCTCGGCGGCGAACGCATCGCGGGCGCACCCGGCATCTACATCGCCGGCGGACCCCGGCAGGGCGCCAAGATCGCCGCGCTCGGCCTGAAAGTGCGCGGCAACGGCTGCACCTACCATGGGGTATCGCTGAATGTCGCCATGGATCTCGCGCCGTTTTCCTGGATCAACCCGTGCGGTTATGCCGGCCTGGAAACGGTCGACATGCGCAGCATGGGAGTCGATGCCCAGCTGGACACAGTACAACACGCCCTGGCCGACGAGCTGGTGCGGCAACTGGCGAGCGTGGAGACGCCGCTCGCATCAAACAACCCAACCCATGCCCTACCGGGCACGCAGCCAACATGACTTCCGACACCGATACCGGCCCCGCCTCCGCCCCCGCCTCCGCCCCCGCGTACAACGCCAGCGACAAGCAGAAAGGCGCCAGCAAGACCTCGCGCATTCCGATCAAGATCGTTCCTCTGGAACAGGTCGAACGCTTGAAAAAGCCGGACTGGATCCGCGTCAAGGCCGCCTCCGCCTCGACCCGCTTCTATGAAATCAAGGACATCCTGCGCGCCAACAAGCTCGTCACGGTGTGCGAGGAAGCCAGCTGCCCGAACATCGGCGAATGCTTCGGCAAGGGCACGGCCACCTTCATGATCATGGGCGACAAGTGCACCCGCCGCTGTCCGTTCTGCGACGTCGGCCACGGACGGCCCGACCCGCTCGACGTCAACGAACCGGTCAACCTGTCCAAGACCATCGCCGAACTGGGCCTGTCGTACGTGGTGATCACCTCGGTCGACCGCGACGACCTGCGCGACGGCGGCGCCGGCCACTTCGTCGAGTGCATCCAGCAGACCCGCGCACAGTCGCCATCGACCCGCATCGAAGTGCTGGTGCCGGACTTCCGCGGCCGCCTCGCCAAGGCGCTGGCGATCTTCAACGACGGCCTGCCCGACGTGATGAACCACAACCTGGAAACCGTGCCGCGCCTGTACAAGGAAGCGCGTCCGGGGTCGGACTACAAGCACTCGCTGGAACTGCTGCGCGACTTCAAGGCCCTGTACCCGGACGTGGTGACCAAGTCCGGCATCATGGTCGGCCTGGGCGAAACCGACGAGGAAATCCTGCAAGTGATGCGCGACCTGCGCGAGCACAACGTCGACATGCTGACCATCGGCCAGTACCTGGCGCCGTCGGGCGACCACCTGCCGGTGCGCCGCTACGTGCATCCGGACCAGTTCAAGGTGTTCGAGGAAGAAGCCTACAAGATGGGTTTCGTGCACGCCGCCGTGGGCGCCATGGTGCGCAGCTCGTATCATGCGGACCAGCAGGCGCATGGCGCCGGGGTGACTGTCGAGGAATAGTAGTTACCGAGGCAACTAGGCTGCCGCGAATGCCGCGGCGGCCCGGCGGTACTGCTCCGCCGTGGCCAGCAGCCATGCCTCGAATACGTTCAAGAGCGGCGAACCCTGCTTCGCTTCCGGATACACCAGGTAGTAGCCGCTCTCGCTGCGCAAGGGAATATCGCAGGGGATGACCAGTTCGCCGTTGCGTAATTCATTGAGCACGAAGAAGCGCGGCACCAATGCCACGCCCAATCCGGCGCGTGCCGCTTCCACCAGCATCGAAAACAATTCATAGCGCTGGCCGCGCATGCAGTCGGCGCTGTCCACGCCCGCCTGGGCGAACCAGTGGCGCCATGCTTGCGCACGTGCCGACTGGTGCAGCAGCGTGAATTTGGTAAGGTCCGCCGGTGTCAGGCCCGTGCGGTTGCCGAGCATGCGCCGGCTGCATACCGGCGTCATTTCTTCGCCCAGCAAATGACGCGCCATCGCGCCCGGCCATACAGGGTTGCCGAAGTGAATGGCAGCATCGAATGGCGTGTCGGCGAACATGAAAGGTTCGGCGCGGGTAGTGAGATTCAGCGTGATGTTGTCATGCCGCGCATAGAACTGCGGCAGGCGAGGGATCAGCCATCGCGTGGCGAACGTCGGTATCACCGCCAGCTCCAGTATGCCGCCGGCGCCCTTGTGCGCCATCGCGGCCAGCGTGTCATGCTCGATGCGCTCAAGATGCTCTCTCACCTGTTTCGCATAGGCACGCCCCACATCGGTCAGGATCAGGCGTTTCTTCACCCGGTTGAACAAGGGTACGCCGACGTAGTCTTCCAGCCCGGCGATCTGCCTTCCCACCGCGCTTTGCGTCAGCGCCAGTTCATTGGCGCTGCGCGTGAAACTTTCATGCCGTGCTGCCGCTTCGAAAGCGATCAGCGCCTCCATGCTCGGGATCTTTCTTCTCAAGTTCATTCCTCAAACGCACAAGGTGCCGAATTTTTATCGTTTGTGAAGTATTAGCGTTGGCGCAACACTGTAGTCCATTCAATGCCGGCCAAGTGACGAACGGACTATAGCGTTTATCTGGCCCGCTGTTGACGTCGATCATGGCGAAGTTTGCGAAATGTCAAACCGCCGGTCCCGCAAAGGTACTTCAACTGACCATGGAAGGAAACACGATGAGTCTCGCGAACAAGGAATCCGCTGCACCGTTGCCAAGCAAGTTCAAGCCCTATACCCGGCAAACAATTCATCAGGCGCCGCAATGGGCGCGCATGCCGGAGGAGCTGCGCGAAGCGGTACAGGTCATTTCGCATGTCCTGCCGTTTCGCACCAACGAGTACGTCATGAACGAGCTGATAGATTGGGACAAGGTTCCGGACGATCCGATCTACCGCCTCACCTTCCCCCATCGCGACATGCTGGCGGCCGACGAATACGAACGGCTGCGCGACCTTGTCCTGTCCAATGCCGACGAGCAGGCGATCAACAAGGAAGTGTGGCAAATCCGCATGCGCATGAATCCGCACCCGGCCGGGCAGATGACGCACAACGTGCCGATGGTGAACGGCGTGCCGCTGCGCGGCGTGCAGCACAAGTACAAGCAGACGGTGCTGTTCTTCCCCAGCGCCGGCCAGACCTGCCACGCCTACTGCACCTTCTGTTTCCGCTGGCCGCAGTTCGTCGGCATGGACGATTTGAAATTCGACGCTAAGGAAACATCCGAGCTGGTGGCCTACCTCAAGCAGCACCCTGAAGTGACCGACGTGCTGATCACAGGCGGCGATCCGCTCATCATGAGCACCCGTGCACTGGCAGGCTACCTCGAGCCGCTGCTGGTGCCGGAGCTGTCCCACATCCAGAACATCCGCATCGGCACCAAGTCGGTATCGTACTGGCCGCAGCGTTTCGTGACCGACAAGGATGCCGACGACCTGATCCGTCTGTTCGAGAAAGTGGTCGCCGCGGGCAAGAACCTGGCGATCATGGGGCATTACAACCACCCGGTCGAGTTGCGGCAAGAAATTGCGCAGAAGGCGGTCAAGCGGATCGTCGGCTCCGGGGCGACGCTGCGCATGCAGGCGCCGTTGATCCGCCACATCAATGAAGACCCGAAAGGCTGGGCGGAGTTGTGGACCACCGGCGTGCGCCTGGGCGCGATTCCGTATTACATGTTCGTCGAGCGCGACACCGGACCGAAGAACTATTTCGCGCTGCCACTGGCGAAGGCTTACGAGACTTTCCAGGCGGCATACCAGCTGGTGTCCGGCCTGTCACGCACGGTGCGCGGCCCGTCGATGAGCGCGTTCCCGGGCAAGGTGGCGGTGGACGGCATCGTGACCATCGCAGGAGAAAAGGTGTTTGCGCTGCAGTTCCTGCAGGCGCGCAATCCGGATTGGGTACGCAGGCCTTTCTACGCGAAGTTCGACCCGGAAGCGACCTGGCTGGACGACCTGGTGCCGGCCTTCGGCGAAAAGAAATTTTTCTTCGAGACCGATCAGGACGAGGTGGACCAGACGCGCGGGCACAAGGTGGTGCACATGCTGGAACGCCACGATACCCGTGTCACGCCGGTCGTGGCGAACTCCGCGCCGGACGACCGCACCGTCGCAGGGGGAAGGCAATGACTTATCTGTTGCACAGGCAGATCAATCACGACTATCCGCTGGCCGTTGCGGGCCAGCAGGAATATTTGATCGACGCGGACGGCAAGCGCTATATCGATGCCAGTGGCGGCGCCGCCGTTTCCTGTCTCGGCCACCAGCATCCGGAGGTGATCGCCGCGATGCAGAAGCAGATGGCGGCGCTGTGTTATGCGCACACCGGTTTCTTCAGCACAGCCGTCGCGGAAGAGCTGGGCGAAGAGTTGATCCGGCATGCGCCGCGCGGACTGTCGCATGCCTATCTCGTCTCCGGCGGCTCGGAAGCGGTGGAGGCGGCACTGAAGCTGGCGCGGCAATACTTCGTCGAACGCGGCGAACCCCAGCGCCGGCGTTTCATCGCCAGGCGGCAGAGCTACCACGGCAATACGCTGGGCGCGCTCGGCGTCGGCGGCAATGCCTGGCGGCGTGCACAGTTTGCGCCGCTGCTGACGGAAAGCCACTATATCGATCCCTGCTACGAGTACCGTTACCGGCAGCCCGGCGAGACGCCGGAGCAATACGGACAGCGCGCCGCCGACGCACTGGAAGCGAAGCTGATCGAGCTGGGGCCGGAAAGCGTCATTGGCTTCGTCGCCGAACCGGTGGTGGGCGCGACGCTGGGCGCGGTACCCCCGGCGCCGGGATATTTCCGGCGCATTCGCGATATCTGCGATCGTTACGGCATCTTGCTGATCCTCGACGAAGTCATGTGCGGCATGGGGCGCACCGGCTCCTTGCATGCCTGCGAACAGGAGGGGATCGCACCGGACCTGATGACGGTGGCGAAGGGTTTGGGCGGCGGCTATGCGCCGGTCGGCGCGGCTCTCGTGGGCGCGAACATCTACGACACCATCGCCACGGGATCGGGCGTGTTCCAGCACGGCCACACCTACATCGGCCATCCGCTTGCCTGCGCCGCCGCGTTGGCGGTGCAGCGCATCGTCCACCGCGACAACCTGCTGGGCAATGTACGTGAACGCGGCGCGCAGCTGATGCAGGGTTTGCAGGCGCGCTTCGCAGAGCATCCGCATGTGGGTGACATCCGCGGGCGCGGGCTGTTCCAGGGTATAGAACTGGTGGCCGACCGTGAACGGAAACTGCCCTTCGAGGCGAAGCGCAAGATCCACGCCAGGATCAAGACCGAGGCGCTGGCGCGCGGCCTGATGGTGTATCCGATGGGCGGCACGATCGACGGCAGTAGCGGCGACCATGTATTGCTGGCGCCGCCGTTCATCGCAAGCGCGGCGACCATCGATGCCATCGTAGAGCGCCTGGGAGAATCGGTCGATGCGGCCATCGCTGCAGCCGGGCTGCATGGCGGGCAGGCCCAGGCGGCGGCATCCACGCCCTCGATCATGGCTCACGCATAACAAGGAGAAAAACATGCCTCGCATTCCCTATCAGCCGTCGGACCTCGCGGAGCCCAAGGCGATCGTCGATGCCATCCGCGCCCGTCGCGGCGGCAGGCTGCTCAACCTCGACCGCATGCTGCTCAACAGCCCGGCGCTCGCGAGAGGATGGAACGCGTTCCTCGGCGACGTGCGCAACAACCTCGAACTGCGGGCCCGGCTGCGCGAGCTGGCGATGTGCCAGGTTGCGCTGTTGAATGGCGCGGACTACGAGTTCCACCACCATGCGCCCGAATTCCTCAAGGCGGGCGGCACGCAGGCGCAGCTCGAAGCCTTGCGCGGTGTCGGCAGTGAGAGCGCTGCCTTCGATGCCGGTGAACGCGCGATCATTGCGCTGATCCGCGCGATCACGGTTGATGTGAAGGTCAGCGACGCGGTATTCGATGCCGCGCGTGCAGCTCTGAAAAGCGACCAGCTGACGATCGAACTGGTTGGCGTCGTGGCGACCTACAACATGGTGTCGCGTTTTCTCGTTGCGCTCGGCATCCGTCCGGAGGAGGAAGAAGCATGACCTTTGTCGTCACCGAAAACTGCATCCGCTGCAAGCATACCGATTGCGTCGAGGTTTGCCCTGCGGACGCCTTCCGCGAAGGCCCGAACTTCCTCGTCATTTCGCCGGACGACTGCATCGACTGCGCGCTCTGCGTGCCGGCCTGCCCGGTCAAGGCGATCTACCAGCAGGAGGAAGTGCCGGAAGGCCAGCGTGAATTTATCGCGCTCAATCGCGAGCTCGCTGGCGCATGGGAGCTGATCTACGAGCGCAAGGATGCGCCGGCGGATGCATCCCAGTGGTCCAACGTGAAGGGCAAGCTGGAACACCTGGCGAGATAGCTTTGCTGGAGCGGCAACCTGGCGGCCGAGCGCGAGTCTGTTGTTTGTTATCCAAACCGGGATTTTCCCTACCGTGTCTTGATCGATCTCAACACTGATCAGTTTGGCTAAGCCAATCTAGCCATTCCCTTGACGTACTACAGGAGTAGCAATGAAACCAATGGCTTTGATTCTCCAGGGCGGCGGTGCCCTGGGCGCTTTTGAATGTGGTGTGGTATCGGAACTGGTCGCGCAGGGTTACCAGCCGGTCGCGGTATCGGGCGTGTCGATCGGCGCGATCAACTCGGCCGCGATCGCCGGGGCCAAGGGGGGCGACATCCCCGCCAGCCTCGAACGCATGTGGAAGGCCATCACCCTGCCGGAAATGCCCTGGCTGCCGCCGAAGCAGCAAACCAATCTGTCGCTGCTGGGCAATCCCCAGTTCTGGCGCTCGCGCACCGACTATCTCAACATGTCGAACTGGGACAGCCTGTGCGATACCACGCCCATGCTGGCCACGCTGGCCAGCCACGTCGACTTCGAGCAGCTCAACAATCCCGAGCATATCCGCATCGCCGTCACCGCGACCGACCTGCACACGGGCGGACAGACCACGTTTTCCAACTACATGCAGGGCGGCGTCGATGACGAGGCCGGCAACCACACCCAGCACCAGTCCACGCTGACCCCGGCGCACATCATGGCCAGCGGCAGCCTGCCGCCCGGATTTCCACCGATCACCATTGACGGCCGCCAATACTGGGACGGCGGCCTGTTCAGCAATACCCCCATCGACGCCCTGCTCAACATGCTCACGCCGGACGAGGTCGCGACCTTGCCGATCTTCGTGGTCGACCTGTTCCCCACCGACGGCCTGCCCGCGCCGACCAATCTGATGGCGGTGCAATCGCACGCCCTTGCGCTGCAATACCAGAACCGCTTCTGGGCCGATTACGGCGGCAGCGCCGAACTGGGCGACTTCCTGCAGATGCTCGACCAGCTGGCCGGGCTGGCCAAAGGCAATCCGGTCGAAGCCAATCCCGCCTTCGCCTGGCTGCTGCGCCTGCGCGCCATGAAAAACCTGCGCATCATCGATAGCCCGCCGGTGGTGTACGGCGACGACCACGATTTTTCGCCCTACGGCGTGAACAAGCGCTGCGAAGCGGGCCGCGCCGCCGCCCGCAAGCAGATCGCCCTGCAGGAACCGGGCGCGGCCCTGCGCGACGCGGCCTGAACCAGCTAGGGAAGCGCCCCGCGGTGGCTCACCTCCACCAGCACGCCGCCGGGCGCGTAGCAGTAGAACAGCAGGCTGCCGCGCATGGTCTTGGGCGCTTCCGGCACCGCGATGCCGGAAGCCAGCAAATGCGCATAAGCGGCCTGGACCGCATCGGCCGAGGGCTGCAGAAAGCCGATGTGGAACGACGGCGGGTAGACCGCCTCGGTCGAACGGGTCAGCACCAGCACCATGCCGGGGCTGGTGAGGATGGCCATGCCATGGTTTCCCCGCTGCTCGGCCAGGGTAAAACCGAAGCCGTCGACGAAAAACGCGGTGGCGGCGGCGACATCGGGCACGGGAAGATCGATATGGTTCAACTGCATTGCTAGCTCCTTGAACAAGGGCCCGGCCGGTTGCAGTGCGAATGTCTGCCTTGCCACACCGACGAGCCGAAAGCGCGCACAGGCGTGCGCACGGCTTCGTCGTGGGTTCTCATGCGACAGCATGGAGCAGAGCTCTTGGAAACAAGAGGGACCGGGCTTACCGAAAACCGGTCCTGCCTTTTTCGACCTCGCTAGTATACCATCGCCTTTCAGCGCCGCGCGCCACAACCCAGGGAGACGAGCATGAGCACCGCCAGCAAATACAACCCGGAATCAATGACCCAGGCAGGCCAGGGCACCCTGCCCGGCTATCTGGGCGTGCAGATCACCCGCGTGGACGAGAGCGAAGTGACGGCACGGCTGGACATCAAACCGCATCACCTCGCGCCCAACGGTTACCTGCATGCCGGCAGCATCGTCACCCTGGCCGACACGGCCGCCGGCTACGCCTGCATGGCCAACCTGCCCGAAGGCGCCCACAGTTTCACCACCATCGAACTGAAATCCAACCACCTCGGCACCGCGCGCGACGGCGCCATTGCCTGCGTCGCCAAGGGCGTGCACCTGGGCCGCACGACCCAGGTCTGGGACGTGGTCGTGAACCATGAGCAAAGCGGCAAAACCATCGCGTTGTTCCGCTGCACGCAGATGATCCTTTACCCCAAATAGAAGTGGAGCAAGCAGTTTCCATCTGCTAAATTGGTCAAACGAAAAACATCCTGCCAAGGCGCTGATGAAACTGCTCACCCTGGTCGCCGCGCTCACGCTGGCCACCTCTTCCCTCGCCATGGCGCAGAGCGCCGACGCCACTTACCAAGGCCTGGGTGGCCAGGCCGGCATCAAAAAGATCGTCGCCACGCTCGTCCCGCTGCTGCAGTCCGACCCGCGCACGGCGGAAACCTTCAAGGACATCGACATGGCCAGGATCGCCATGCGCCTGGAGGAGCAGTTTTGCGAGCTTAGCGGCGGTCCCTGCCGCTACAAGGGCAAGGACATGAAAGACATCCACGATGGCCTGAACATCACCAATGCGCAGTTCAACGCGCTGGCCGAGGACTTGCAAGTGGCGATGGACGCGGCCGGGGTGAATTCGCGCGTGCAAAACCGCCTGCTGGCAAAACTGGCGCCGATGCAAAAAATCGTGGTCACCAAATAGCCGGCTGATAAGGGTAGTGTTAATGCATATGAAGAATTTGTACCGCCCAGGCGCCGCCGTGCTGGCCGCCGTGCTGGCCACCGCTGCGGCGCAGGCCCAGAACAGCCCCGACATGGGCAAGCTGACCGCGACCGGCGGCGTCAGCCAGCTCGAAGGCGCGGGCGGCGGTGGCCTGACGCCGTGGGCCTTGATTACGGGCTATGGCACGCGCGACAGCTGGGGCGCCAACGCCCACGTCACCGGCGTGCGCACCCAGGATTACACGCTCGACAGCTACGGCGTGGCGGTGGGCATCGCCGACCGCATCGAATTGTCGCTGGCCAGGCAAGACTTCCGCGGCAACCTGGCGCCGCTCGATCAGTTGCATGTCTCCCAGGA
The DNA here is from genome assembly GCA_946480015.1 of uncultured Oxalobacteraceae bacterium. The sequence goes on from CAMLIL010000099.1 coordinate 17,004, forward strand.
GATCGTGGGCGTGAAGCTCAAGCTGATCGGCGATGCGGTCTACGACCAGGACTTGCCGCTGCCGCAGATTTCCATCGGTCTGCAGCACAAGCGCAACAAGGGCATCGGCGGGCTGGGCGCGCTCGGCGTGACCTCGGTCACCCAGCTGGGCGCAAAGAAAGACAGCGGCACCGATGTCTACCTGGCCGCCACCAAGCTCTACCTCGATTCCAGCCTGCTGCTCAACGGCACGGTGCGCGCCACCAAGGCCAACCAGATGGGCCTGCTGGGCTTCGGCGGCGACATCAACGACAGCTATGAAGCCATGTTCGAGGCCTCGGCCGCCTATCTGGTGGACCGCCGTTTCATCGCAGGGGTGGAATACCGGAGGAAGCCGCGCAACCTCGGCGTGGACAACGAGAAGGCTTACTACGATGTGTTTGCCGCGTGGTTCCCGAGCAAGCATGTGTCGGTCACGGCGGCGTACGCGGTGCTGGGCGAGATCACGATCTTCAACCCCACGCGCCAGCGCGGGGCTTACCTGTCGGTCCAGACCGGCTTCTGATCAGCCCGCGAGGGCTTTTTCGAGCAGCGCGTGCAGGGCCGGAAATTCCGGCTCGCCCACATAGCGCTTGAGGATGGTGCCGTCCTTGCCGATCACGAAGGTGGTCGGCGTCATCACCACATTGCCGAACGACTTGGCGATGTCGCCACCGCTGTCGAGCGCCACCTTGAACGGCAGCTGGCGCGTCTGGGTGTAGTTGAGCACGTAGTCGGGACGGTCGCCCTGCATCGCCACGGCGACAAATTCCAGGCCTTGCCCTTTGTATTTGTTGTAGGTCTCGACCATATGCGGCATTTCCTTGACGCAAGTGGAACACGAGGTCGCCCAAAAATTGACCATCACCACCTTGCCACGCAAGCTTTGCGCGCTGATCTTCTGGCCATCCAGGCTGATGAAGGTCACGTCCGGCGCCGTGGCCGGCTTGGCGGCGAAGAAATAGCCGCCCGCGCCCAGCACCGCCACCACGGCGGCGATCAGCGCGGGCTTGGTCCAGGAACGTTTGGCATCGCTCATGATGTGGCTCGCTTACAGGCTGGTCGACGAGGAACCGGCTGCCGGTGCCAGGGCCTTGAGTTCGTCGTCGGTGAGGTACTCGAAAATCTTGACCACTTTCTGCACGCCCGACACGCCGCGCGCCACGTCGGCCGCCACCTGGGCTTCGCGCTGGGTCACGCGGCCCATCAGGTAGACCGTGCCGCGCTCGGTGACGACCTTGAACGAGGTGGCCGAGATGGTCTTCATGTCGATCAGGCCGGCCTTGACCTTGCCGGTGATGTAGGTGTCGCTCGAGCGCGAGGTGTAGCTGGCCGGGCCGGCGATCTCCAGCTCGTTGATCACGGAAATGACGCCGTCGATGGCGCGCACGTCGCGCTCGACCGCTTCCTTCATGGCCTCATCCTTGACTTCGCCGGTCAGCAGCACCTTGCGGTTGTAGCTGTTGGCGTTGACGTGGCCATAGTCGCCGGTGATCTTGGGCACCCGCAGGTCCGCTTTCAGGCCGATCGCCTTGTCGTCGGCCTGGGCGCCCAGGGTGCGCCGGTCGGCCGTGGCGACCGCGCTGGCCACCGCGCCGCCGACCACCACGCCCACGCAGCCGGCCAGGTTGGACACCAGGGCTGCGCACAGCAGGGCTTTCATCAACGGCGTTGCAAGCTTACTCATTCCCATCTCCTCCGAACAAGGCGACGTCGATGCCGTCGCAGATGCAGTGTATCGTGACCAGGTGAACCTCCTGAATGCGCGCGGTGCGCGTGTGCGCGACGTTGATATGGACGTCGGCGTCGGTGAGCATCTTGCCCAGTGCCCCGCCATCCTTGCCGGTCAGCGCCACGACGCGCATTTCGCGCTCCAGCGCCGCTTCCACCGCGGCCAGCACATTGGCCGAATTGCCGGAGGTGGAGATGGCCAGCAGTACATCGCCATCCTTGCCGAAGGCCTGGACCTGCTTGGAGAAAATCTCGCGGTAGCTGTAATCGTTGCCGACCGCGGTCATGATGGAGGTGTCGGTGGTCAGCGCCATGGCCGGCAGCGGAAAGCGTTCGCGCTCGAAGCGGCCCACCAGCTCGGCGGCGAAGTGCTGGCAATCGGCGGCCGAACCGCCGTTGCCGCACGCAAGAATCTTGTTGCCGTTCGACAGCGCACCGAACATCAGTTCGATGGCTTGCGAGATCGGCTGTGACAAGGCGGTGGCCGATTGAATCTTCAGTTCGGCACTTTCGTGGAAATGGGCGAGGATGCGTTGAGTATTCATAGTGTCGCGATTATAGTGCAGGCGCGCAGCAAGCCGGACAAGTGCACTTAAAAATGCTTACATTTGTGTTTACTCATAGATAACATTGCTCAGCCAGTCGACCGTTCCGCCCTCGACCGCCACCACGTCGAAGCGGCATGGCGGCGCCTCGGTGAAGCGCAGCAGATAGGTTTGCGCGGCGCACACCAGCCGGCGCTTTTTCTCTCCGTGGATGCTGGCCAAGGCCCCGCCATGGCTGGCGCTGCTGCGCTGGCGTACCTCGACGAACACCAGGGTGCCGCCGTCGCGCATGATCAGGTCGATTTCGCCGCCGCGGCAGCGGTAATTGGTTTCGACCAGCTTGAGGCCGCGCCCCTGCAGGTGGGCGAGGGCATGCTGTTCGTATTGATGGCCCTGCTGCTGGCTGGAAGAGCGGCGCGCTTCCATCTCAGTACCCCGCACTTGTGTTCAATGCAATAGGCGCGCACAATCGGCCCTTCGCCGGATGCGCGCGGCGCGCGTTCAGACATTTCATCAGCATCGCATTCTCCATGACAGAACCCACGTCCAGCTTGGCAACAGCGCTTCCGATCTTCGGCGAAGCGGCCCATCAATCCTACCCGCTTTCGACCTTGTATATCGTGGCCACGCCAATCGGGAACGCCACCGACATCAGTTTGCGCGCGCTGCACCTGCTCGGCCTGGTCGACGCGATTGCCTGCGAAGACACCCGCAAGACCGGCAACCTGATGCGCTTTTACGGTCTGAACCGGCCGCTCATCGCCGCGCACCAGCACAACGAGCGCGAAGTGGCCGACAAGCTGATCGCCCGCCTGCAGGCCGGCGAACGCATCGCCCTGGTGTCGGACGCCGGCACCCCGGCCGTGTCCGATCCCGGGGCGCGCATCGTCGACGCGGTCCGCCACGCCGGCCTGCGCGTGGTGCCGCTGCCCGGCGCCTCGGCGGCGGTCACGGCGCTGTCGGCCAGCGGCCTGGTCAACGACCAGTTCTACTTCGTCGGCTTTCTGCCGGCCAAGGCCAAACAGCGCGAGACGGTGTTGCAGGGCTTGGCCACGGTCAGCGCCACCCTGGTGTTCTACGAGGCCCCGCACCGCATCGGCGAGTGCGTCGAAGCGCTGGCTGCCGTCTTCGAGCCGGCCCGCCAGGTGGTGTTCGCGCGCGAGCTGACCAAACTGTTCGAGGAAATTCACCGCTGCCCGCTGGCCGAGGCGCTGGCCTGGATCCGTGCCGATGCCAACCGCGAACGCGGCGAATTCGTCGTGCTGGTCGAGGGCGCGCCGGCCGCCCAGGATGGCGCCGAGGCCGAGGCCGAGGCCGAGCGCATCCTGCGCATTTTGCTGGCGGAATGCTCGGTCAAGCAGGCTGCCAGTCTGGCCGCGCAAATTACCGGGCGCAAGAAAAACGCGCTGTACGAGCGGGCCCTGGAACTCAAGGGCGGCGCGGGCTGAAAATGTGCTGGAACGCCGCACCGATTGCGTTCGGCGCGGTCAAACGGCCACGCGGGCCGCTCGCTGCCCTTGCTGCTTGTGCAGGTTATATCGGGGGACCATGTGCAAGGGCATCCGGTGGCGAGCGGGCCGCGCCCTGGGCCGCAAAATAAAACCGGGCCGAACCTGTCAACGCTAAATAGAAATGTCCCCTGTTCTCCAAAGTAGAAATGTCCCCTGT
>CAMLIL010000100.1 GCA_946480015.1 uncultured Oxalobacteraceae bacterium
AATTTCCGGAATAAACCGCCTGCGTCGCCGGATAGCCGATCGACGCCGCCCAGCTGGCGCCGCCGTTGGTCGAGTAGTAAGCGCTCTGCCCGCCCGGCACCCAGACCAGGGCAGTACCGCTGGCGGACACGGCGATGCGGCCGGCATCGGACGCGCCGGTGACCGGGCTGCTGGCCACTTGGGTCCAGCTGACGCCATTGTTCTGCGAGAGCATGAGCGTATTGCCGCTGGCGACGGTGCGCGCCACCACGTTCGTGTTCAGCGCGGCCACATCGACACTGTAGTTCGACGTGTTCGGGCTGGCGTAGTAACCGCTGACGGTGTTGAAATCGGTGTCGTAGCGGGCCCCGGCAACGTCGCCGAGCGGGGTGAACAGGTGCGCGCCCGTGGCCGGCGCCACCAGCGGCGAATACAGCCCGGTTTCCTCAATGCCGTCGACATTGAACGACCACGCCACCGTGCCGCTGGTCAGGTTGTTGCTTTCCCAGAGGCCATATCCGGTGTTGTACATGACGTTGTTGGAGTTGAACGGATCGATGTCGACGTCGGAGATCCAGTGGCCCATCTTGCCAACCAGGGAGCCGCCGTAATAGGCCGTGACCCACGGATAATTCGGCGCCGCATGCGTGCTGTTGGCATTGAGCCCGGTCCAGGTCGCGCCGCCGTCGGTCGACTTGTACAGATCGTCGCCCGTCGACCAGCGGTCGAGGGTCGACACCACGATCGAATTGGGGTTACGCGGATCGACGGCCAGCCCGCCATAGCCGAACTGCCAGGAACTGGTCGGCGCGGCGGGCGTGATGTTGGTCCAGGTGTTGGTGGCCAGGGTGAGCTTGTAGACCGCGCCGTTGCTGAGGCCGTTGGGGCCGAGCGCATCGCCATACGTCATCACCAGTTTGCCGTTGCCGTCGAGCGCACCCTGCAGCGGCATCAGGCCCGCAGGTCCGCCGGACACGGCCGCCCAGGTAGTGCCGGCGTCGCTCGATCGGTACAGTGTGGTGCCGGTCGTCGCCGCCACCCCGGCGTAGATGGTATTGGTGGCCGAGCCGGGCGAGCCGGTCGACTTGTCGAACAGGACGAAGGTGGTGCCGGCCGTTGTCGGGAAACCCGGCACCTGCGACCAGCTCACGCCGGCGTCGGTCGACCGGTACAGGCCGTCCTGGTTGGTGCCGAGGAACAGGACCGTCCCCTTGTTCGGGTCGACCTGCAGGCGCTCGCCCGTGCCGCGGCCGTCGGAATTGCCGTTCAGGCGGATCGGCAGTTCGGTGCGCGACCAGGTCGTGCCGCGGTCGCTGGAACGCAGGATGGCGGCGTTGCGTCCCCACGATGGCAGGTACATGCCGGCGGCAATGTAGAGTTTCTGGGAGTTGTTCGGGTCGACGGCCAGCGATGCGCCGCCCGACAACTGGTTGTCGTCACGGTTCAGATCATCGTTGAGCGGAATCCAGGTCGAGGAACCCGGATCGCGGCGATACACGCCGCCGACATCGGTCCGGATATACACCAGCCCCTGGACCGTCGGATGATAGACAATGCCGGTAATGTAGCCGCCGGCGCCGAACAGCGCGGTTGACCACACATAGGTCGCGGTGCCCGGATTGGCTGCGGGCGATTCCGTCTCGGCGGTCGACGCGGGGGGCACGGCGGCCGGTGCGGGCGCTGGCGCGGGCACTTCCGGCCTGGTGGCCGGCGGGGGAGGCGCGGCGCCGTCGTGCGAACCGCCCCCTCCACCGCAACCGGCCAGCGCCAGCGACAGCACGAGCGCGCTCGGGATAATGTTGCTTCTCATAAATGACTCTCTCTTTGTTATGTGACGGCAGACAGGAATTGCACACATGTCGGGCATCGTCCGCGCGAGAGTATTCTAAATATGAAATACATGGAAAATCACTGCGGTTCAGCGAAACCTACGCTGAGCTGGGTGATTTTGTTCGTGAAATTGACGCTTTTCATACTTTCCCGGTATCAGAAAAGCATGAAAAATTGCCTGAAAATTAACAAATCAAGCAGGAAGGGGGATGGTGAAGGGTGTGGAGAGAACAGATCGATTATCTGGCCGGGCAACGGGGAGCCTGCCATCGCTCCCCTGCCCGTCTTGTCTAGCGCGCCCCCAGCACCGGCAAGCCTTTGCCGTCGACGATCGGCTCGCCCACGTCGCCTGGCTTGAACGGCGTCGTCAGGGGATCCATCGGACGGATCGAGCCGTCGGCATTAAATTGCATGCGCACCAGGCAGGTTTCGCGCTTGTAGCCCCCGCCGCCGGGGATGGCGTGGCGGTGGTAGGCCACGTACCAGCGGTCGGTGCCCGGCACGTTGACCACGCTGTGGTGGGCCGTGCCGACGGCGGCGCCGTTCTTCTTGAGTACGATAAAATCCTTGGCATTCACGGTCACCGGACCGAGCGGGGAATCGGCAGTGCCCCAGCCTACCCGGTAATCCGGGCTGCGCGCATCGTCGATCGACCACATGAAGTAGTATTTGCCGGCGCGCTTGAACACCACGATCCCTTCACGAAATTCGGGCAAGGCGATTTCCCTGGCCGGGCCGTCCAGCGTGATCATGTCGGGTTTGAGCTTGAAGACGTTGGCATGGCCGTCGCCGTTACCGAAGTACAGATAGGCCTGGCCATCGCTGTCGATCAGCGGATACGGATCGATCGGGTTGGTGGTGATCTTGCCGTCCTTGGCCACCAGCGGGGCGCCGAGCGCATCGACGAACGGCCCCAGCGGGCTTTTCGCCGTCGCCACGCCGATCTTGCCCTGGGCGCAGAAATAGAAATAGTAAGTGCCGTTGCGCTCGACGATGTCGGGCGCCCACGCTTCGATATTGGCCCACTTGAGGTCGCGGGTCACATCGAGCACCATGTTTTGCTTCTTCCAGTCGACCAGGTTTTTGGAGGACCAGACCGAAAAATCGGTGGTTTGCCAGTTCGGCTTGTCCGAGGTCGGGTACACATAATAGGTGTCGCCGAACACACGGATGGCGGGGTCGGCGGTGAAGCCGTCCAGGATGGGCTTGGGGGGCGTCTGGGCCACGGCGGCCGACGCCGCGAACAGCAAACCTGAGAAAATGAAGCTGGATAAACGGGTCATTTCGGAGTTCCTGGTATCAGTGCACGTGAATGTTAACGATACCATTGCAATTTAGAAAAAACAACGCAGAATGGCATTGAAATTACGCTCAACACATGTCTTGGACGCTCCATGGCGATAACGATCAATCCGGCCGAAGTCGAGTTCAGCGCGATCCGCGCGCAGGGGCCGGGTGGCCAGAATGTAAACAAGGTCTCGTGCGCAGTGCACGTGCGCTTCGATATCGAGGCTTCCTCGTTGCCGCCGCACGTCAAGGCGCGCCTGCGGGAACTGCGCGACACGCGCATTACCGAAGACGGCGTGGTGGTGCTCAAGGCGCAGCAGTCGCGCAGTCTTGAACAGAACAAGGAGGACGCGCTACGCCGGCTCCAGGCGCTGATCGATAGCGCCGCCGCGGTGCGGCTGGTGCGCAAGCCGACCCGGCCGACGCGCGGCTCCCAGCAGCGGCGTCTCGACGGGAAAGCGCGCAGCGGTGAGGTAAAGAAACTGCGCGGCAAGGTCGAGTACCGTTGATCGCGGCCGCTGTCCCGACCGGCCGCGCGGCAGCAAGCCCCCCAATCCAGCATAAAAAATGGCTATGTCACCGGGAAGTAGGTGGATCTTAAACTTGTTCCGAATCTCCGAGGTCAAACCGCGGGGCTACTCAACGATTCATTCGAAGGCTCGGTGGATACGCACGCGTTCCGGCAGTTGCTCAGGCAGGTCGGCGGCCTGCCGCAGGGCCAGCTCCGGGCCTAGTCCCAGCGAGTGCCTCCTGGATGCGGCGCCAACACTGCGAATGACAGATAGCTCTGCTGGATGAGGATCAACGCAAACAGCGCGTCCGCAACCACCAGGAGGATCAGCGCGAATAAGGCCTTCTTATAGAACGCTTGCATTAGGGGACGGTTAGGTGAACTGTTTGCGCGTATTACCGGGTGCCGGGTATGCCGCCAACATCATAACAGTTCAATTCGGCTCAATCACCGGCGAGCGGAAAGCACCCGCGAGCGGATGCGGGGGCGCCGGCCTGGCGGCGCCCTGCCCGCGCTTACCGTGCGAGGCGGCGCTTCAGTCCGGTCTGCACTTCAGGCCAGTCGAGGTCGGTGACGGAATAGATCACACTGTCCCGCACGTGCCCGGTCCAGGTGATGCGGTCACGCCGCAACACGCCCTCGCGCACGGCGCCCAGCTTGGCGATGGCCGCCTGGCTGCGGGCGTTGCGTACATCGGTCAGCAGCTCCACCCGGCGCGCGCCGCGCTCGAAAGCATATTGCAGCATGAGCAGCTTGGCCTGCGCATTGACGCAGCTGGAGCGCGCATCCGGATGCAGGAAGGTGGCGCCAATCTCCACGCACTGGCGCTCGGTCTTGATGTTCAAGAAGCTGGAGGTGCCGACGATGCGCTGGTCCGACAGCCTGCGGATCGCATAGGCCACCCATTGGCCGGCCGCGATCTGGCAATTGAGGCTGGTCCACCAGTTGGCGAAATGCTCGCCCATGCCGCTCATGGCGAACAAGTCCCATGCCTCGGCGTCGCAATCGAGGGCCCGGCTCACGGCGGTTTTCAGGGCCTCCTCGTAGGGTTCCAGGCGAACATGACTCCCCTCCAGCACGACGTTCTCCAAGGTAAAGGCATTTCCCGACATCTTGCTTCCTTTCAGCAGACAATAATAAATTCGCCGCCCACAAAAAGGGCACGCGCCGCATGCGCAGCGCGCGCTGCATCGCAGCCCGGCCTTAGCGGGACTGGCTGCGCAGCGGCTTGCCGTTCACATCGTACACGGCAGCTTCCAGATGAACCACCGTGCTGACGGCCCGGTCGTCTGCCGCATTGGCCGCGAGGATGACTTTGTAATCGCCCTTGGCGACGTTCCACGTTTTCGTGGCCGAGTCGTAGAGCGCCAGCAAGCGGGGATCGACGCTGATGGACGCCTTGACGCCGGCGCCCGGCTTGACGAAGACCTTCTGAAAGCCGACCAGGCGCTTGGGCGCTTCCCATCGGACGTCGACAGGAGACACATAGACCTGGGCCACCTCCTTGCCAGCCAGCCTACCCGAATTCTTCACGGTAAACGATGCCTGCAGGATGCCGTCTTTGACACTGGCGGCCAGATCCGACAAGGCGAATTCGGTATAGGACAAACCGTGGCCGAACGGGAACAAGGGCTTGAGCCCGTTCAGATCGAACCACTTGTAGCCGACCGCTGCGCCTTCGCGGTACTCGACATCGATGCGTTTATCGGCCACTTCCGGATAGCCAACCAGCGTGGGCCGGGGCAACTGCGACTCCGAGACCGGAAACGTGGCGGGCAAGTGGCCCGATGGATTGACGTTGCCGAACAATACGCCGGCAATCGCCTCGCCGCCACTGGTGCCCGGGTACCATGCCTCCAGCACCGCAGGCACGCTCGCCAGCCAGGGCATGGTCACGGGACCTCCGGTTTCAAGGACCACGATGGTCCTGGGGTTCGCCGCCGCCACCGCCGCGATCAGCTCATCCTGCTTGTTGGGCAGCGACAGATTGGGTACGTCGAAGCCTTCGCCGGTCCACTGGGTGGCGAAGACCACCACCACGTCGCTGGCGCGCGCCAGCGTTGCCGCGGCGGCAGGATCGGCGCCATCGTGATAGGCCACCACCGCCCTGGGCAGGCGTTTTTGTATGGCTTTCAATGGCGACGACGGATAGACCATGACGGGTCCGGGCCAATGCTTGGGCAGCAGCTCGGGCGCGGCATTGCCGCCCTCGGGATACACCAGCGACGAGCCGCCGCCAGCGAACACGCCTTTGTCCGCATGGCCACCGATTACCGCGACCCGCTTGACGGATCTGTTCAGCGGCAAAGTGTTGGCGCTGTTTTTCAGCAGCACCATGCCGTCTTGGGCATCCTTGAGCGATACGGCCGCGTGCGCATTGAAGTCGATCGTCTGGGGCGCCGGCGCCACCGGGTGATCCACCACGCCGTGCTCGAACATGGAATGCAGGATGCGGCGCACCATGTCGTCCAGCCGCGCTTGCGGCACCCAGCCGTTCAATACGGCCTCTTTCAGGGGCGTGCCGAAATAGTCGGCGAGATCGAAAGGCATGCCCGATTGCTGGTCCAGCCCCGCATTGGCGGCCGGCACCGTACTGTGGACGGCGCCCCAGTCCGACATCACCCAGCCTTTGAAGCCCCAGTCCTGCTTCAACACCTCATTGAGCAGATAGCTGTTCTCGCACGAGTGCACGCCGTTGATGCGATTGTAGGAACACATGACCGCGCCGGGATTGCCCTCTTCTTTCGCAATCTGCAATGCCAGCAGATCCGCCATGCGCGCCGTCCGGTCATCGATTTTTACGTTGACGGTAGTACGGTTGGTTTCCTGGTCATTCAAGGCAAAATGCTTCAACGTGGAGATCACGCCGTTCGACTGGATGCCCTTGATTTGCGCGCCCACGATCCTGCCGGCCAGCAGAGGATCCTCGCCCCCATATTCGAAGTTGCGCCCGCTGCGCGGCTCGCGCAGGAGATTGACGCCGCCTGCCAGCATCACATTGAAGCCGTAGGCCCGCGCTTGCGCGCCGATCATGGCGCCGCCCGCATAGGCGGTTTGCAGATCCCAGGTGGCCGCGGTATTCAAGCCCGACGGCAGCGCCGTGCCACGCCGCGCGTTCGGGCCGGCCTGGCTTGCCACGCCCAAACCGGCGTCGGTTTCAAACAGGTGCGGAATACCCAGGCGCGGTACCCCGTAAATGAAGCCGGCTGACTGATTGAGCGATTCCGCCGGACGCGTGGTCTTTTTCGATTCCATGTCCCCGCCCAGGTAACCGAAGACAAGCTTCAATTTTTCGTCCAGGGTCATCTCCTTTACAACCAGGCCGGCGCGTTCCCCTGCACTGAGCCGTGCGTTCATCCAGGGCTGTGCGGCTGGCGCCGTATTCATGCCGGCTTCCGCAGCCACGGCCGTACCGCAGTACATCGCCACCGCGATGGACAAAAGGCTGATTTTCTTAGTAAATCTCATGCTTGCTTTCATTGGCATTTATGCAACTTGACACTTTCGCTCACAAGGTTGCGCCGCAACCCGTCCTGAAGTGGAAGATTTTTGTGGGTGTATTGTGTGAGCAGCGCCAGCGTGCCGCAATTGTAGAATTTGCCAATGCCGCAAGTGAAATTGCGTAGGCGACGCAAGCCATACCGGACCGCCGCCCGTTTGCGGGGACCGGAGGATGGCCGGAAGTCTCTAAGCTGGCCCGGCCGCTGACGCCAAAAGGCTATCCATGCCAGGCGGGTACCTGCCATGGTTTGCTGGCAGGTGCCGCCCCGGCCCTGAGGCTCCCGAGCAAGCGCCGCGGTGTCCCCCGGTTGTTTCATCGGAGACAACTGAACAGCTTGTTTGGGACAAAATTTGCATTTGCAATTATCATAGTCCACATTCACGCCGATCTCGCCATCCGGCATGCATCAAGCGGCGTCGATGTGGGCCGCTTGCAGGGGCCCTGCGCTGCCCCTACCGTTCAATCAGGGCTCAGTTAAAGATGCGAATGAATATTGCATGTCTAATACCTAACACATCAGTTCTAAAAGTGGTCCGTGCCGCATTCATGCAGGCAGGCGCCGATTGCATCGACTTTTCGTCGGAAGTCGTGCTGTTTCGCGCCTTGCTCAGGCAAAAATTCGACCTCATTGTCGTCGACTTCGTCGTTCCGCCCACCCCCGATGACACCATTGTTTCCTGGCTCAATTGCCGTTCAGGCAATGACACCCCGGTGCTGGGCCTGTCGCCCGTACGCGACGCCCAGATGACGGCACTGGTGCTCAATGCCGGCGCCGACGACCTGCTGGTCAGGCCGTTCGAAGCCATTGAATTGCTGGCGCGGGCCAACGCGCTGGTGCGCCGCAGTAATCCGCGCAGCGCCCGCCGCCGGATCGAACTGGCTGGTTTTTCGCTCGACCGCGAGAGCAGCAAGTTCGCCTATCTCGGCACGCCGATTGTCCTGACATCGCGCGAGTTCGGCCTGGCGTGGATGTTTTTTTCATCGCCCGGGGTTTACATCTCGCGCGAGACCATCGGCACGTCGATCTGGAGTGCCGACAGCGAGGTGGCCGGGCGTACCATCGAGCAGCACGTCTACAAATTGCGCAAGAAACTGCAGCTAGGCACCGAACGCGGCGTCAGCATCCGCACCGCTTACGGCCAGGGCTACCGGCTGGAGCTGTTGGGACAGCAGGCGGCCACTGGCGCCTTCCAGGACACTGCCGAGTCCGAACAAGACGTGCCCGAACAGAGCGTGCCGGGATAGCAGCCCCGGCGAACGGTATGCCACGCGCATGGAACCGGAGCCGGGCGGCGATGCACTCAACGATGCGGTCGCCATGAAGGTGGCCGCAGGCATCCCGTTAACCACCTATTCTGGCGCGATTATGATGAACCATTCCATACTCCAGCATTCGGGCGCGGCCTTCGTGCCGTCATCCGGAGCCGCACTCGGCACGATCTCGACGAAAAGGCGTCCACTCCGCCTCGAAGACGGTTTCTATTGGCACCGAATCCGCAGGCTGTCAAAAAAATAAGGCGCTGTCCCCGTTAGGTAGGGGATACTGAACGAAACTGAACAGCTGGGGTCGTTGCGCCGGCACAGCCCTGCACCGCCATGGCCACGCCAACGATTTGCAGCGCTTTCGCTGCACAGCGTGCTGGCGCGCGTTCAATTCGCTGACCGGCACGCCGCTGGCCCGGCTGCGGCACCCATGCCCAAAACGTTAACAGCTACCACAGCCGTCTGCGCGGCTGGCTGCATCACTTCCGCGGCGTGGCCACGCGCTATCTAGACAATTACTCCGGCTGGCGCTGGGCCATCGACAGGCGACGCCTCGCCACTCCGCAAGCTTTCCTGTGCAGCGCTACCGGCGTCGGCGTCATCCACAGCTAACAGGGACAGCGCCCATTTGGGACTCCGGCTGACAGGTTTCGTCAGCTTCGACCATGCCGCTCAAAGGCACCCATCGAGCCGGCAATGGCCGTGCGTGCCACGCTAGCGGTGGCATCCGGCGCGCACGGCGGCCCGCACCCGCGACACCCGCGAACGGACGGTGCCCACCGGGATGTGCAATTCTTCGGCCGCCTCTTCATAGGTCGATTCACCGTCGAGCACGGCTTCGAAGGTCGCGCGGATCTTGGCTGGAAGCGCACTGAGCATCGCTTCCACCTTGGCAGCGGTCTGACGCCATTCCATCAGCATCGCCGGGTCGCCATGGGGATCGGCAATCTGCTCCAGCAAGGCCTCGTCGAGTGCGTCGTGCGCATGGGCGCAGTTGCGGCGCACCTGGTTGCGCGCCAGGTTCAGGGCAATGCCGAACAGCCAGGTCGATGGCTTGGACAGCCCGGAAAAGCGGTGCGCGCAGCGCATCGCTTCAATGAAGGTTTGCTGGACGATGTCTTCCGCATCCTCGACGTTGCGCACGTAGCGCTGGACAAACCGGAACACATGGCGGTTGTGCGCGCGGAACAGCTGGTCAATATCGATGGCGAGCGGTGCGCCGGTTTCGCCGCCATTGTGCTGCTGCTCGTCATTGGTATCCATCGTCATGTCCTCGATCTCCCTTGAAGCTTCGCTGTCTGTTGTGGTTCTTTGGAACCTGCCCGATCGCCAGTAACGCTGCGATAGATGCAAGATAACAGCCGATTGCCAGGACGAAGCGAATCCGTGAGTATTGCTGAGACATTGAGATTTGTTGAGCTTTTGGCGGGGCGCCAGGCGGGGCGGGATGCCTGTAAGCGGCATCCCGGGGGGACGGGATGCCTGCCAGCGGCATCTCGGGAAGACGGTGATGACGGGGCTATTTGGCGACGATACGAAGAACGCGGTTGCCTTCGTAGAAGATCGCCTTCATCGGCATTTCAGCCGTTTCCATGCTCTTGGCGACCGTCTCGACCGCTTCGGAGAAACTGCCCTTGATCTCGGTGCGCACCGACACCGCGTAGTCGACCGGCAACTCCCACACCAGCTGCCAGTTCGCCGCTGCAGTCCAGCGTGTCAACGCGGCCTTCAGCGTCTTATCGGACGGTACGACCTCCCAGACCGGCGGCGGCGGCGCAGTGCGCGTGCCCGTCACCTCGACAACGGCCGCGAGTGGTGTCGAAGGTGCTGCCGCAGGGGCGGCCGCGAGTGGTGTCGAAGGTGCTGCCGCAGCGGCGGCCGCGAGTGGTGTCGACGTCGCCGCCGCCGGAGCGGCCGCGAGCGCTTTCGAAGACGCTGGCACCGGAGCGGCCGCGAGCGCTACTTTCGAAGGCGCTGCCGCTGGGGTGGCGGCGGGCCTGGCGGGCGCGGCGGGGAGCGCGCCCACGCGCGGCACCTCGACCTCATCGCTTTCGCACTCGTCATCGTCCGCGGGCACCGCAGCCGGGCTCGCCGCTTTCGCTTGGGCAGGGGAAGTGGACAAGGCTGGCCCGCCGGCCGGCTTGGCGCTTGCCGCCAGTGCGCCTGCGCTGGCCAGGCACAGCATGGCGCCCAGCACGAGAGCGGGCAATGTTCCACGGGGCGCTTGCGATTGATCAGTTGCCGGATGCATGCTTGATTCCTTCTTCGATGGTTTCGTCACACCCGCTGCCACTGGAGTGGCGGCGGGTTCTCGAATAAGTGGCACCACACGAAATTTAGTTCGCCTCGTTCGCCGACTATTTCGCCCGGCGCGATGTGCGCTGGCGCCGCCGCCCACCGGGCAGGCCGGCAGGCAGCGCTGTCCCGTGGTCAAGACGGTGTTGCCCCGCTCTACCCGGCCGACTGGCGCATCCTGGCTTCGATGCGCACCTCGGCCAGGCTCTCCTTGACGATCTGAGCCTGGAAATCCGACAACGGGGTGCCGATGTGGCGCGCCTCGACCAGGCGGTCGGCGGTCGGCTGCAGCGTCGAGGTGCGGGTATCTGGAATCGGGTCCTCGGTCATGCCCTTGGTCTCGCGGCGCCGGAATACCAGCGGATTCTTCCAGTTGAACTGGGTCGTCTTGTTGCTCAAATCCCCGGCCGCGATCAGGTACTTGACCGATTGGTCGCGCTCCCCGTCAAACATGTCCGCATCGACCGCGCGCATCACAGCGGCCATGCCGTCATGGCCTGCCGCCTGAGCATTGGCGATAGCCGCTTCGATGCCGCGATGGGCCCATTGCTGCTTCGATTCCAGTTTTACCGAAAAGCGGTCGGTTTTGTGCTCCATGATCGCACGAACGAAGTTCATCAGCACTTCACCGCTCATCTTGCCGATTTCCTTGTCCACAAGCTGTTTCTTCACTTGGTCCACGGTCATGCCGGCGAACTCCTGCGTCAGGGCCGCATGCAATTCATGCTTGACCGCCAGCTCGGTGTTCAGGGCTGCCAGCGCGGCCGGCGGCATCGGCTCTGCTTCAATCTCGCCGTGCGGATCCGCCTGCTCCGCGATCCGGCCCTGCAGCGCCACGATCTCGGCCTGCAGATCATCGATTTCCTGCTGGCGCTCGGCCAGTTTCGCTTGCGCTGGACCGGCCAGCGCAACCGACAGCTGATCGCGGAATCCCTTGTCGACCACTTCCTGGACCCGGTTGCTCACCGATGGCAAGGCCTCGAGCAGCACCTCGATGGCCTTGTTCATGTCGCGGCTGTAATCGCCGTACTCGGACTTGTAGGCCTTGAGCTTGTCGGTACCGACCGGCTTCTTGTCCTTGTATTCGCGGCCGCCGATGTTGGCCGTGAGCGAGCCTGTCGCGCCGGCCGACACCGGAACGCCGACCAGCTTCGTGCCCTTTCTCTCGACGGTGGTATGGCGGGTGTTCAGGCCGAAAAACACATCCGTGGTAAAGGTCTTCTTGACGGTATCGAAGAATTCGCGCGCCTTTTGCTGGTTGATGGAAGCCATCTTGTCTTCGGTGACCGTGACCTTCGAGGTTACACCGACTCCCGTGCGCAACGGGTCGTTGCTCGGCTTGGCCTTCATGCCCAGTTTTTCTTTGTTGAACTTGAGCGCCACGCGGCCGAGCGTGAGCGAGTTTTCGTTACTCGTCGTCTGGTACTCGCGCACCTCGTCGTCGATCGTGAAGGGCCCATCGAGCTTGTCGCACAATGCTTCGTATGCCGATCCATACTGCTGGTATTCCGGCTTCTGGGGATCCCAATCGACCAGGATGTCGACCGCCTTCTTGAGCTGCGCACGCGCTTCGTCGAGGTCGCGCAAGCCCTTTTCCGGTTCGATCGAGAACTTCAGCACGATCGCCGGGTCGGTTCGCTGCTTTTCCTCCTTTTTCCAGGCGTAGCTGGGTAAGCGCACGTCGAGGATCGTCTTCTTGAGCGCTTTCTGGATCCCCTTGCTCATGATCTCCGGCACCATTCCCACCCCCAGGCTGGTGTTGGTCGCCTTCTCCGTCATGCGCCCCAGCGTCATCTGCACGCAGTCGTTATTGGCCGAAACGTTGACGATGGTACCGGCGCTTTTCGAGCCCCCGAAAGTGGCGCTCAAGGTAGCAAGCGGCAGCGGCAGGATAAGCGGAATGGCCATCTTGAACTGCTTGGCATTGATCGTATCGGTGCGGTCGCCCAGCGAGGTGCGGTCGATCGCATCGTGCAGGAACGTGCGGATCTGCTCGGGGCCCTCCAGCCCTTCCCCCTTGGCCAGCTGCACCAGGTTTCCCAGCGACGCCAGCTTGTGCATGGGTTCGCCCCGCTCCGCTTCGGGAAGGACTGCCTTCACCGCCTCTTGCAGCAGTTCGAGCGCGCTGTGCCCGGCTTGCATGTTGCGCAGCAGCGGCGCGTCGGCGCGCGCCACCGAGATGTCCGTTCCGGCGGCCGCAAGGATGGCCTTCTTTTCCTTGGCCTTCAAGGCATTCGACCAGATTGCGCTGCCGGAATTGAAGGTGCCTTCCTTGCGGTTCAGTTTGCGCTTGGCGCTGGTCAGGAGTTTCTCCGAACCGCGGTGATTGCCCATGTATTCGCACAGTGCCAGCAGTACCTTGGCATTGCCCTTCTGGGCCAGGGTCGCGTCGGGCTTGGCCAGCGCGGCCTCGGCGACACCCTTGAAATCGACCAGCACCTGTTTGAATTGTGCCTTCGCCTCGTCCGCCACCAGCCCGCGCCCTTTGGCGTCGAATTGCTGATGGACCTGATTGACCACAGTGCGCGGCAACGCGGCCGACGCCTTAAAGCCGTCAAACGTTTTCACCACGTGCTGCATGGTCCCATGCTCCCACACGGCACTCTTGACCATGGCCCAGTCGCGCCGCTCGGGCGTACCGATGGCCGGCTGGTCGCCGGTGAGCAGTTCATTCCGCATGCTCGTCATCGCCGATGCCATGCGCGCCTTGTGCTGCACGTCGCCATTGGCGTCGCCGGAGAGGCGCTGGTGCTCCTGCGAGCAACGGAAGAAGGTCTGCACATCGCGCCAGTCAACGTTGTCGGCGGCGTGCTGCGGGTTGGCCGCCAGCAGCGAGCTGACGGCGTCGGGCAGCTGGTGCGCGCCCATCTGCCAGATGGCCACCAGGTCGTTCTCCGCCTGCACCCGGTCGCCCGGGGCGTTCATGATCTCGGGCTCCGGCGCTTCGACCGCATCCGGCTCCGGCATTGTGGCCGGATTCAGGCGCGCAACGGCGGCGCCGATAATCTCGTGCACGCTGTCGTTGACCAGCGATCTGTAGACGGCAATGCAGCGCTCCGGATCGCCTTGCGTCACCTTTTCCGCCATCTCGACGATATGCATCAGCTGCATCGGCGCCAGCGGCGCATCCTTATGCAGTGAATCACCCGCGGTTTCGCGCAGCCTGGCGGCAAGCGTGCCGAGCAACTGGGAGGTTTCCACGCGTTGCGGCGGGTTCATTGCCGCCATCGACGGCAAGTGCGCAACCAGATCGTCCATGCAGGCCTGCTGCATGGTCTCGACCCTCCCCTTCAGCGCAGGCGTGGTGTCGCCAAGCAGCTGCTCGGCGATCGAAAATTTCCCGCCGAGGTCACGCAGCTTGGCCGCTTCGGCCTGCCAGTGCTGCGCCTCCGACGGCAGCGGCGCGGTACCGGGCATCTCGTAGGCCCGCCCGGCGGTCAGATCGCGCACGCGGCGGCCCACCAGTGCATCGCGTATCGCCGCCCTGTCTTCGCCCAGATCGGCGCCCGGCGCGCTGCGGCTCTCCAGCTTGGCCTGGGCTTTCTCCAGCGCGGCCGCGCCTTCCAGGTACTTGGCCGGCAGCTCCAGTTGGCGGGCCAGCACCGGCATCATCATGGCCATGCCCTTGGCGCGCCCCTGATCGCTCACGTGCTCGTTGAGCGTACGATAGCCGTCGGCAAATTTCTGCACGGACGCGCTGATCAGGCTGGTCCGCGCCTTGTCGTAGGCCGCTTTGGTGGCGTCGCTGGGCGCGGCTGCGTATGCCGACAAGGCCTCGTTTGCCGCCTCGCGCACCTTGTCGATGGAGTCGGCTTCAATCTCGAGCTTCGCCGCCGCATGCTGGGCGATGGGCGTCTTTTGGGCCGAGCGCAGGTCGGCCACCTCGGTTTTGAGCTTTTCGAAGGCGGCATGAATGGGCGAGCTGGTACGGGCCGCGGCGGCCTGTTCGCCGGTGGCCTTCATGCGCACTTCCAGATCGGCCACGTCTTGCAGGACCGGTGCCGTCTGCGCCATGACCTGGCGCGCCTGGTCCGGAATGCGGGTCGCGTTGCGCTGCTCCGCGCGCGCCATCATCGTGTTGAAGTTCTTCACGCTGGTCGGCTCGAGCTTGGCCGGCGGCAAGTCATACTTGCGCCAGTTCTGCTGGATCTTTTTCTTGTCGCCGTTGAACTTCCAGGTGTTTTCCGTGCCCTTCGCGCCGAAGCAGCTCAAGCCGATGGTGCCGCCCAATTTGCTGATGGTCATCTTGTTCGTGGGCGCCATCGTCTTTGCCGACGGTAAGCCTCCCGGCTGGGCGGCGAGACTGGCCGTGGTGGGGGCCTTAATCTTGGTCATCTGACTATCTCCTAATATAGTTCTGCCTGGCACGCGGGCAGCGGCAGCCGGCAGGTGCTGCGCGCCGTTCCCATATGTGCTATAAGGGTGCGAATGGTTCCAGCCGGAATCAAAAACAGCGTATTTTGGTGCGGGCGGACCGCACCAAACCGGTGCATGCGGCTCAGTTGCGGCGCGCGTCCGCTGCACCAGCGAACGAAAGTTAATCAGATCATGCCCATTCCGCTTGCTTGCACGCCCTGCCCGCCCGAAGCGCCGGCGCTTGCACCGAAGTCGGCCAAACGCATCTGCCTGCTCGGCGACAACGCCCTGCTCGCCCGCGACACCGCCATGCAGCTGCGCGCGTCGGGCTACGACGTGGCGGTCGCGACGCAGCCCGAGCAGCTTGCCGCACTGACGGCGCACGATGGACTGAGCTGCATCGTGGTCGATCCAGGCAGCCGCGCCAGCCGCTTCGCCGATCCGGCCTGCGTAGCGCACATCCGCACCCAGTGCAGCACGGCGGTGCCCATCCTGTGGCTGGCGCCGCTGAACAATTTCGAGGCGCGCCTGGCCGCTGCGCGGGCCGGGGTGGATGGTTTTCTGGCCAGGCCGCTCGAGATCGACGCACTCAAGGCCCGCATCGAGTCGCTGGCCCAGCGTCTGGAGCAACAGGCCAGCCGGGTGCTGGTGGTCGGCAGCGACAGCGCTCGCCTGGACGGAATCGAGCAGGCGCTGGCGCAGGCCGGAATGCAGGCGCTACGCCTGCACAAGCCGCTCGATCTGATCGCCACCCTGAGCCGGCACCACCCGGATGCGATTGTCATCGATGTCGACACGCCCGCCTGTAACGGGGTCGACCTGGCCATGCTGATCCGGCAAGACCCGACCTTCCTCGACCTGCCCGTGCTGGTACTGTCGGAAAATCAGGATGCGGCCTTGCGCCGCCGCGCCGTGGCGGCCGGGGTGGACGACTTTCTAGCGCTGCCCGGCACGCCCGCGGATCTGGCCGTTGCGGTCTCGATGCGCATCGGGCGCTCGCGCGCGCTGCGCAGCCTCATCATGCGCGATGGCATGACCGGGCTGTACAACCATATTTCGATCAAGGAACAGCTGGTGCGCGAGATGGCACGCAGCAAACGCGAAGGCAGTCCGCTGGCGCTGGCCATGGTCGATCTGGATTTTTTCAAGAAGATCAATGACAGCTACGGCCATCCGGTCGGCGACCAGGTTATCCGCGCCATCGCGCACATCCTGCAGCAGCGCCTGCGCCACGGCGACCTGGTCGGCCGTTACGGCGGCGAGGAATTCGCCGTGATCCTGCCCGGCACCAGCGCGGCGGCGGCGGCGCTCGTGCTCGATGAAATCCGGGAACTGTTCAGCGCCTTGCGCCACAAGGCCGACGAGACGGTGTTTGCCGCCACCTTTTCCGCCGGCGTGGCGGACCTGGACGATGCCAACGGTGCGGCCGATCCGGCCGAGATGTTTCGCCTTGCCGACTTGGCCCTGTACCAGGCCAAACATGCAGGCCGCAACCGTGTCGCGCTGGCGCACGGCGAGCCCGGCGGCTGCCAGCTAACGGCGTTTGTCCACCGTGACGTCGGCGACACTTGCTAACTTTCTAGCGCGACAAGTCACGTCTCCCTACGAGCAGACATGGCTCCGCTTGCTAGCTAGAAAGCGATTACCGTTGATTAGCTCCGCTGGGCTTGGGTAACGAACTTTAGTTCAACCAACGCGCCGGAGTAGCCGTCCGGAGTCAATCTTTTCTCCAGTAGGCTCTTGGAAATTTCCTCGAGCTTTTCACTGTTCCGAATTGTCAGAATCTCGTTCAATATACTGATATCGGCTGGCATGCAGATGGTGACCCAAGGAGGCAACTTGAGAGCCTTTTCCGGGACAGTATGGCGTGGAGGCCACGAAGTGAACAAAGTATCGGCACCGAGGCCGACATGTTCAATGGTATGCCTGAAGTTTCCGGCTTGAATAGTGACGCTGTCTGGATTTGGATTTATGCCGGAGACATCGAGACCCGCTGGAAAAATCACCTTGAGAAGATCGGCAGGACCGGAGTTCGGTCCGAGGTGGGGCTTGATGCCGGTGCCGCACCACTCGTCTTCGTCCCAGCCGAAGTAGCGGGAAGCGAGGCGTTTGGTGAAGTCGGCGGCTGCCAGCAGATCAGCTTCATCGGCAGCCCCCCGTTTGCCGAAGAATGGGAAATGATGGAGGATACGCCCGAACAGCATACTGGTTTGGACCAGATACAATTCCGTATCCAAAATGTGGGAATGCCAGACATAGTCTATGTACCTGGACGGCGAAACCGCTTTTCCCTGAGCTACAAGGCATACGCACAGGAAGCCTTTGTATTTTCTTATAGCGTCAAGGGACTGTTCGAATGACAGGCCCGGGCGATCCTCCGGATGCATGAGCTTGTACGCTAGGGGGCCGAAGTCCAGATTGTTGATCTTATGCAGGAAGTCCTTGAGCTTGCCATCGTCCTGTTGCTCTGAGTCGTTCATATTAGTATCTCCATTGGAATAGCCGGCAGACGCATTTTTTCGACCCTGCCGCCGAAAACGCAGTCGAAAGCGTGCAATATCGTACTTGTGGGATTCTGAAATGATGTAGGCATTTAGAAAGCCGTCGGAATATGCGCTGTCATATGCCCTTCATTCACACAGTAAGATTCGAAGCATCTGCGCTTTTGGCTTGTATCAATCGAGTGCGCCATCCCGCGACCGATTCGTCCGTGGGCAAGAAGAAATGGGCCGAAAACCTGTATGTAAAGCAAAAACCTGGTTGGCCTTGATATTGTGCTTTCGGCCGATGCGGAAGAGAACATGTTTGGCCGCAGCGATTGCCCGAGAAAGCCGCGCCTGCCCCGATGACGATATCCCGTCCGGCAATCAGGTGTAGCAGGTGCTGTTAATACGCGGCCTAGCAGTTTGTCGGACTTGCGCTTCAGATTCCACGCCAGGGCGACCAGGTTCCACTCATGGGCGACAAGTCGCTTTCCGCGCACGAGGCGCTGGCGGAACTTTATGACATGCTTGATGATGCCGAATACCGGTTCGACTGTCTACTTGCGCAATGCCAGCGGCGCGGCCCGCCTTGGTTTTCAGCCGATGCGCCATAGCGTCGATGGCACTCGCACCGGGCGGCAGCGAGGGTGGCTCCGTGAAGCGTTCTAGTACTGGCAGATGTGGTGCCGCGCACGTTTCATGGCAATCACCGGCATGATGCCCGCTTGTTCGCAGGCGGCGACATTGGCGGCGCTGAAAAAGCCGGGGTCGGCCAGGACTTGGCTGGCTTGGCCCAGGTGTTCCTGGTACCGGTGGTGGGCGGCTCCGGGTCATTGCCGCCGCGCTTCTTGCCGGCGTCGCGCGCGGAAATCTTGCTAGCCTAGCGCTTACTATTGAGCATTTCGTGCAGCTCGAGGCGGTTGTAGGCCGTGCGCATGGCGTCCTTGGCGCTGACCGTCTTTTTCGCCACCAGCTGGGCCAGCACTTCGTTCAGGCTGCGCGACATATTGTCTTCCTTGCGCCGCATGTATTCCTCGATCTGATGCACCTTGCTCAGGTCGGCGATAAAGGGCGCTACCTGCTGGTTGTTATTGAATACCATCTCGTGGGCCAGCACTACATCGTCGCCCTGCTCGCTCGGCAGCAGGCTTTGGAAAATGACGCCGACCAGCGACTTGGACAGGCCCGCCGCACGCTGCTCGCGCTGCTCGGCCGGGAAAAAGCTCAGCAGCTTGGTAATCGCGCTCACCGCACTGTTGGTATGCATCGTCGCCAACACCAGGTGTCCCGATTCGCCCGCGTGCAAGACCGTCTCGGCGGTATCGAAGTCGCGGATCTCGCCGACCATCAGCACGTCCGGCTTCTGGCGCAAGGCTTCGCGCAGGCCGGATGAAAAAGTCGCGGTGTCGGTCGGCACTTCTTTCTGCGAAATGATCGACTGCTTGCGCTGCAGCTGATACTCGATCGGCTCTTCGATCGTGACGATGTGCGCGCTGCGCGTGGCGTTGATCTGGTCCAGCATCGAGGCAATCGTGGTGGTCTTGCCCGAGCCGGTAGGACCGGTGATCATGATGATGCCGCGGGTCGCTTCCAGCATGGTCTTGACGTATTGCGGCAGTCCGGTCTTGTCCAGCGGGATGGGACGCAGCGGCAGGCGGCGGATCGACACCGTGACCTTGGAGCCGCCCGACGAGCGGTACACGTTGCAGCGCAGCCGGTAGTCGGTCAGCACGAAGGGGCGGTCAATGGCGCTTTCGATAATCTTGTCTTCCCAGTCCTCGTCGATCGCTTTGAGAACCGGCGCCATTTCCTCGAGCGTGACGGGTTCGGCGCCGGCCTGGCGCCAACCGCGCGGCGTCTTGATCATCATCGGCATGTCCTGCTCCAAATGGATATCCGAAAAACTCTGGCCGGAATTCACAAGGGAGATCAATTCGTCTAATAGATCGCGGGAAAGGGAAAACTCGTTGCTCATGTATCACCTGACAATGGGGAGGGGCTGGTTAAAGTATAGCGCAAGGACCCCTTGAGTAACAGCAAGGGGAGCGGCGTGCGCGGAATCGCTCCACGCCGTATTCGACAGTGTGCCCCTGCCCGGCCTGCTTGTAAAACGCGCCTGCGAATACATGCGTCGCAGAGCGCAGCCGGGCCCGGCCGAACTACTCGACTGCCTTCACCATTTCTTCAATGGCCTTCTTGGCGTCGCCAAAGACCATCATCGTATTGGGCTGGTAGAACAGGTCGTTATCGAGACCGGCATAGCCGGAAGCCATCGAGCGCTTGTTGACGATGATGCTCTTGGCTTTGTAGGCTTCCAGGATCGGCATGCCTGCAATCGGCGACTTGGGGTCCTTGGCAGCCGGGTTGACCACGTCGTTGGCGCCCAGCACCAGCACCACGTCGGTCTGGCCGA
>CAMLIL010000101.1 GCA_946480015.1 uncultured Oxalobacteraceae bacterium
GACAAGCCCACCTCCGAAAATCCCATCGGATTGAGCAGCATTGGCTGCGCACTGCTAAAGCTGACGGTGCGCGCACTGCACGACTTCACGCCATTGGGGAAGGAGCACACCTGGCGCACATTGTCGGCGTCGCCCTGCATTATCAGATCCATGCGGCGGTCGGCTTGCAGGTCGACCATTGTCGGAGCGTGGTGCAGCGGCCCATAGCCGCCCTCCTGGCAATCGAACGTGAACGTGCCATTGGCTGCCGGCGTGTTCAGGCAATAGCTCCAGCCCGACTCGTGGACGCTCGTCCCCACCCAATAGTCGAACACCACCACCAGGTCGTCGCGCCCGTCACCGTTCAGGTCTCCCAGCATGTACTGGGTAATTTCCTGAAGAACGCGTTCACTGCCTCCGCTTGGCTTTTTAGGAACAACGGTTTGGTCGAACTCCACGCCATCGGGCATGCGAATCCGCATGAACCCGTCAATACGGGTCTGCAGGCCATAGGTTGTATCCGTTCTGGAACACGGCGACCACCCCGGCAGGCCGCACAAAATGGGCGAATTTTCTGAATCGACCATCCGCGCCGTGATGAATGCGGTACGTCCGCTTCCGTTCAGGTCTCCCTGCATGTGGTAGCCGTAGTCGGCGTAGAGTGCGGTCTGCGCTGGATTCGCATAAGGAAGGACCGGATACTTGATCTCGCCCGGCAAGGTGGTCAACGCAGCCGGCGCCCCGCCGCCCCAGCTGAACACGGTTTTGGGCAGGCACGTTGTCCCCGTCGACGCATCCGGATTGGTCGGGCACAGGCACGTCGTAACCGTTGGCGCATCCGGGTTAACCGCGCATACCTGTACCGATTCGACCATGCTGCGCCCGGAGCTGGCACTTTCCGTATATTGAATGATGTTGTCGCGCACCATCGTGCCACCGGCGCCGTTCGCATCGGTATTGATAAACGTGGCGACATGGGTCAGGCGCTTCATCAGATCGTTACGCGATCCGCCGATATAGCGCTTTTGCTGGTCGCCGCGGTCGGCGTATTCAAAGCGCACGGCAAGGTCGGCCGGCTGGGACGCAAGCCCATTGCCACCATAACGTATCAGGGTCGGCAGGTATTCGCCGGTGACCGCATTCTGGCTGTATTCGTAGCTCATGAAATTGCTGCTGCGGTCTTCGGTCTTGGCGAGCGCCCACACCAGCGCCTGACCGTCGGTTCTGCCTTGCCCAGCAATGGCACTGCCCGCATCGATCCCGTACCACTGGATCAGCCCAGATTTCATTTCCGCTTTAAAGCCACCGTTGGGCAGACGCGTCACCCGGGTAAACGACTCGCGCTCCGTGCGGTACTGCGCGCCCACTTCCCAATAAGCGGCGTCGGCGTCCTGCAAGGTCGAGGGATTCGATCGCAACAAGCGCTGGCCGTCGAGGCAAAGGCGATCGGCGCCATCGAAAGCAATGCG
Source organism: uncultured Oxalobacteraceae bacterium (assembly GCA_946480015.1). Next base: position 1,449 of record CAMLIL010000101.1, read on the forward strand.
GCCGGCCAAACCATCCTGCGCGATGGTTTGGCCGCACCGGTGGATCACCGACAGGCCGCCGAGCGACCAGCCCAGCCCAATCATGCCGTTGGCGCCTTGGCTTGAGTAATTCAACGACAAGTCAGGGGCCATGCCCGCGGTGCCCGGGGGCACCACCAGCGCAATACCGTAGGTCGCCGCACCATCGTCGCCCACATCGAGACGGCCGGGCAAAGTGCCGGCGACAGGATTGGACAGATGTGGAGGCGTGATCGCTACGGCAAGTGGCGTTGCATCGCTCGCCGCACCGGTCAGCGTGATCTTAACGGGTGCCGATGTGCCAAGCAGGCTACCGGAAACAGCGTAAGCCTTCGCTTCCAGTTTAGCCGTTCCGGGTAATACTGGAATCCATTCGTAACGCCACACGCCAGCCGTGACATTTCCGCTGCCGACCACTGATCCATTGACGAAGAATTTGACCGTGGCGACCAGCGCCGGGTCGCCGATCGGCATGGCGACCAGTTCCAGTTTCGTCTTCGCGGGGAAGGAGGCGCCGTTGAGAGGCTTGGTCAACGTCATCGCCGCGGTCGTGCTCGGCAACACCGTCACCATGTTCACGACCGAATACACGATACTGTTACCCTGGCGCACGCGCGCCGTCACGGGATACGCACTTTCCCTGGCAACAAGGTCGTTGACGCTTGCTACGTAGGTGTCTGCTTCCGTATCGCGCGTCGCGGTGACGAACTGGCCGTCGATGCCTAACGCGACCTCATCAACGGATCCGCTGACGTTCGCCAGTTTGGCGCGCATGAACAATGGACCGGGCGCGACCACCTTGTCGTTGTCGAGCGGGGTCGTCAAACCGATGCGCACGCTGCCCGGCATGGTGCAATGCATGTCGGCGCACGGCAGCACGATACTCGCACCGCTCTCGGTCTCGGCTTGCACAAACAATGGTGTGCCGGCCGGAATTCCTTCCTCCACCCCCGCGCTGGCGGCAATGAGGTCAATGTTGAACTGATGGCCCACGCCGGGCGTGTGGCATGCCGCTTGCACGTCGGCATTGCCAGCGTAGCTGGTCAAATTGGCCGTGCCCGAAGCGATCTGGACGCCTCCAGCGGCCAGCGATGGCGCACGCGTGAACACCTTGTAGATCAGCGCAGCGTTGCTGCCGTCCTCGCATACCCATCCGGTCAAGCGCGGCACGGCACTGGCATCCTGGCGCACCCCGACCAGCGTTCCAAGCAGCGGACTGTTGGTCACGTTGAGATATACAGGGCTCGAATCCGTAAAACGCATGAGCACATCGGTCGCGCGCGCTTTGAAGCGATGGATGCCCGGCGGCAGATTACGCACAAATCCGAAGCTCACCACGCTTTCAGAATTGAGATACGTGAAAAGGGCTTCCTTGCCGTATCCGGCGCCGCTGTCGTGAAAGACCTCGACCATCACCAGGTGTTCGGTGCTGCTTGCGGTACCACTGAATGCAATCTCCGCAACCCCGCCGCCAGCTACGCGCACATTGTTCGGGCTGATGGACAAGGTCGGCGTTATACCAGCGGTCGTTCCCGTCGACGCACTGCTGCGGGCCGTCCGCATTGTTTCGGTCGTTGTCCGCGTAGCGCCACCAATCCCGACGGCGGTCCAGGTACAGGTCGAATCATTCAGGAACCAGGCATCGAGCGGGGTCACGGTTGAAGCCCCGTTCTTTCCCATCGCGGTTTCCGGACTCTTGAAGCCGGTTCCAGCAGACGTACAGGTCCGCTTCACGTCGACTGCATTGGTACTGGACCAGGTTACGGTGGAATCAATGCCGACGACCATGGGGAAATCGGGGCGGTTGACGACGAGCGATACTTCTGGCAAGACCTGCACACTCTTCACCGTGGAGGCACGCGTACCATTTGCATCGGACGCAGTAAAGGTACATTGCAAGGTGTTCCCGCCCCAATTATATGGAACCGGTCCGGTCAGGGTGCCGGTTGCGCCGCCGCTGCCGCTCGCGGCATAGCTGGAACCCGTCAAATTGCACGAATACTCGACTTGCGTACCCGTGGTCGACCAGCTCAGCGAATGGGTTCCGAATACTTGAATGACTGGCGAGCTGACGGTGACGGTCGGCGCCAGCGACGCGACGGCTGCGGTTGTCGTCATGGTCTGGGTGACTGTCGTGGTGGTGCCATCCGCCGCAGTCGCAGTCCAGATACAGGTGGACGGATAGCCGATCCACCGGTCCGTGGCGACTGCGGTGTACTCCGACCCCGTGCCCATATTGTTGGAACTGGTGTTAAACCCAGTGCCGGCCGCAGTACACGTGCGGCTCACGCTCGCCGCATTGGTCGTTTCCCATTTGATGGTGTACTCCATCCCGGCCTGCAGCACGGCATCGACCGGGGTCACCGTCAAGGTCGGCGCAGGCCCGGCCGTGGTCATGGTTTCGGTAACGGTCTTGTCGCCGCCAGGTCCGCTCGCCACCCAGGTACAGGTCGATGGATAGCCTACCCATGCCGCGCTGGCGCTACCGTCTACCGGGCCGCCACTGGTTCCCATGGAAGTCGCGGCACTGGTAAAGCCTGTACCGCTGGCGGTACAGGTCCGCGTCACCGAGGTCGCGTCGGTGCTGCCCCAGCTCAGCGTGAACGGTTTGCCAGCCTCCATGCGCGACGGAGTGCGGGTCACCCACAGGCCAGGCCGCCGCACGGTCGTCATCGTTTCGACGTAAGTAGTGGTCTTGCCTCCAGTTCCGGTTGCGGTCCAGGTACAGGTCGAGGGATAGCCGACCCAAGCGTCCTGTGCCGTGCCGCTTTCGACGGCGCCAGTCATCTGCGCGGTGGCGCTGGTAAAACCGGTACCAGCGGCGGTACAGCTACGCGTCACCGATGAGGCGTCCATGCTCGACCAGTTGAGCGTGTAGCTCTCGCCGGCAATCATGGGCGACAGGCTGCGGGCAACGTTAAGCGTCGGCGGCGGCAGTGGCGCCGGCTGCGTCGTCATGGTTTGGGTAACCGATGTGGTGGCGCCATCCGCCGCAGTCGCAGTCCAGATACAGGTGGACGGATAGCCGATCCACCGGTCCGTGGCGACTGCGGTGTACTCCGACCCCGTGCCCATATTGTTGGAACTGGTGTTAAACCCAGTGCCGGCCGCAGTACACGTGCGGCTCACGCTCGCCGCATTGGTCGTTTCCCATTTGATGGTGTACTCCATCCCGGCCTGCAGCACGGCATCGACCGGGGTCACCGTCAAGGTCGGCGCAGGCCCGGCCGTGGTCATGGTTTCGGTAACGGTCTTGTCGCCGCCAGGTCCGCTCGCCACCCAGGTACAGGTCGATGGATAGCCTACCCATGCCGCGCTGGCGCTACCGTCTACCGGGCCGCCACTGGTTCCCATGGAAGTCGCGGCACTGGTAAAGCCTGTACCGCTGGCGGTACAGGTCCGCGTCACCGAGGTCGCGTCGGTGCTGCCCCAGCTCAGCGTGAACGGTTTGCCAGCCTCCATGCGCGACGGAGTGCGGGTCACCCACAGGCCAGGCCGCCGCACGGTCGTCATCGTTTCGACGTAAGTAGTGGTCTTGCCTCCAGTTCCGGTTGCGGTCCAGGTACAGGTCGAGGGATAGCCGACCCAAGCGTCCTGTGCCGTGCCGCTTTCGACGGCGCCAGTCATCTGCGCGGTGGCGCTGGTAAAACCGGTACCAGCGGCGGTACAGCTACGCGTCACCGATGAGGCGTCCATGCTCGACCAGTTGAGCGTGTAGCTCTCGCCGGCAATCATGGGCGACAGGCTGCGCGTGACGGTAATGGACGGCGGCGGCAGCGGCGCCGGCTGCGTCGTCATGGTTTGGGTGACCGATGTGGCCCCGCCTGCCCCGGTTGCAGTCCAGGTACAGGTAGAGGGATAGCCAATCCACTGGGACGTGGCTGTCGCGGTGTACGATGCCCCCGTGCCCATATTGTTCGAACTGGTATTAAACCCGGTGCCGGAGGCGGTACAGGTGCGGCTCACCGCCGTCGCGTTGGTCGTGCTCCACGTGATGGTGTATGGCATTCCGGCCTGCAACACGGCATCGATCGGCGTCACGGTCAGCGTCGGCGCTGGCGTTGCATTTGCCGTGGTCATGGTTTGCGTGACTGACGTGGAGCCACCCGATCCGGTCGCAGTCCAAGTACAGTTCGACGGATAGCCGACCCACGAGGCCGACGCGGTGGCGCTATACGACGAGCCCGTGCCCATCGACGAATTGTCAGTAAAACCAGTACCCGACGCAGTACACGACCGCGAAACCGAGGTCGCGTTCGTGGAACTCCAGGAAATCGTAAACGGGGATCCCGCAGTCAGGTTCGCGGCGGACGGGTTCACCGTCAGCGTCGGTGCCGGCGTCGGATTGCCCGTGGTCATGGTTTGCGAGACCGTTTTGGTGCCGCCCGGCCCCGTCGCAGTCCAGGTACAGCTCGATGGATAGCCGACCCACGAGGCCGACGCAGTGGCGCTATACGACGAGCCCGTACCCATCGATGAATTGTCGGTAAAACCAGTACCCGACGCAGTACACGAACGCGAAACCGAGGTCGCGTTCGTGGAACTCCAGGAAATCGTAAACGGGGATCCCGCAGTCAGGTTCGCGGCGGACGGGTTCACCGTCAGCGTCGGTGCCGGCGTCGGATTGCCCGTGGTCATGGTTTGCGAGACCGTTTTGGTGCCGCCCGGCCCCGTCGCAGTCCAGGTACAGCTCGATGGATAGCCGACCCACGAGGCCGACGCAGTGGCGCTATACGACGAGCCCGTGCCCATCGACGAATTGTCGGTGAAGCCCGTACCCGCCGCAGTGCAGGAACGGGTTACCGACGTCGCGTTCGTGGAGCTCCAGGAAATCGTAAACCCGACTCCGGCAGTCAGGCTGGCTGAAGTCGGGTTTACTGTCAGGGTGGGGGCCGGCTGCGCCGCTGCCTCTGTCGTCAACGTGACGACAGCCGGACTCGACGGTATGCCATAGGCGTTGAATGCTCTGAACTCACATGTCGACGACGTGCCCGCCCATGAAGCCGGTACAGTCCCGCTGATACTCCCATTGACTGGCCGATTGTCCTGCCCGACGAGATAGGTCGAACCGGAGGCGCTACAGTTGTACTGCACCTTGGTCGAGTTGGTGGAACTCCAGGAAATTGTATAACTCTGCCCAACCTTAAGTGAGGATGAACTGACGGATGCGGAAATCCCAGCCGGCGGGGCACTGCCTTGTCCTTGAGCAAACGAAAATGGCCCCATGCCCAAGAATACCAAGAGAGTTTTTGCAACAAGGCGTGAGAACGTTTTCATCAATGCTTTTCGGACAGGGAACGGGAGAAGCCTGGCCATCATGGATGCATGGTGGAAGGCTCCGTATTTATTTCCATCATGATATCATGCTGACAAACAAATAATTACCAATGGAAAAAATTATTATTTTATGAATACCAGGCCTGAGGATGTACGGTGCCGCGCCTACCAGCGCGGGATCGGCGTCTCAAATGCGCCCGTGCGCCAGTGCATGCGCTGGTGTCGTCGATGAAGCGCCGCATCGCGACCGTCCGAAACGCGCGCTACGTTGTCCGTTCAGGGCAACAGGCGTGCTTTAATTTCGAACTCAACTGTTTCTAGCCGATCGCGCTGCTTCCGATCCTGGCTTGTCAGATGTACATTTACAAGCATTGGCTGCGCCGATAACGCATCGATAAACTCGATAAGTGCTGCACGGTCGCGCGCCTCCCCGCGTAGAAACAGCTGCCTGGAGACCTTATCGGGAATTAATTCATGGAGCTCGACGTCCGCGCTGACGCTTTTCTCGACTGACGCAAACAGCCGACTCCAGGGGAAACTGCGCTCAATTGCAAGGTCGGCCCAACGCTTCTGCTGCTCAAGCACCGTGCGGCTCTTTTTTGGCGGTGGCTTGCGATTCTGGTCAGCTCGCAAGATGGCCATTGTGCGCTCGGCCGTGCTTTCCCGTTCCGCAAGCTCGATTGACTGCGACGCTATCCAGGTCGCTGCCGCCACCATAATGGCTGCACCACACCACAAAATGTACGGCGTCCGGCCGGGCGGTTGGATTACAAAGTTGAGTTGATCCATGCTTAAATCCAGGCGACGCGCTTCAATGCACTCACTGCGGTGCCCGGCAGGGATTGCGCCAGATCCGCCATGCCCGCATCGTCCGCAAGGGGATTGCAGGACCAATGCCAGATATGCTTGATATCGGGGTGGTAAGCGCAAACCCGCTGGAGCAAGCGCCTCGCCGACGCCGCCTGCGCACCGGCGATCACTTCGACATCATGCGCAAGCAGGCCGTGGCGGTCGAGGACGAGCGCGCTATGGCGCGCTGGCTCCCGCACGATGACCACGCGCGCACCCGCTTGCCGCGGCGGCCTGTCGCCCCAATAAGCCCATGCCGAAACCGGCAGGACCCGCTCGAGAATCAGGCCGTGCTGCCCTAGTAGTGCGGTCAGCTCTTCCACAAAACGGCGGGGAAATGCGTGTGCCAGTCCCATACGGCGGAAATTGCGATAGCCGGCATGGAGCACCCACTCGTGGTCGACTGCATGATGTTGCCGACCAAACCAGGCCAGTGCAAAGCCCCGCACTTCGTCCACACCGGTCAACTCATCCCGCCATGGCAGCGTCGTTACGGCTGCAATACTGTCGGATGCGATAACGCTCACGCGGCGCCCCGGACGCTGAACGTCGCGGTTCTCGCCGAGCAAGGCGTCGAGATCGGCCAACAGCGGCAGTGTCCCCGCCGATGACACACTGTTGCTTCGCACGTATGGGCCTTTCCCGCCCAACCGAATCCAGCTCAGGCCGGGAAAGATGCCAACGACGACGCGGCTGTCAGGCAACAAACGTGACACGATTCACCTCCTGCAATGTCGTCTGCCCGCAGCGCACCAGCTCCAGCGCCACGTCCCGCAAGAATCGGGTTCCCTCGCGGCGCGCCTGCTCTTTCAAGGCGCGGATCGACGCGCGCGCAATAATCATTTCGCGAATCTCGTCGGTCAAGCGCAGCACTTCGGCAATCGCACGGCGGCCCTTGTATCCCGTATTACGGCATTGCGTGCATCCTTTCCCAGCATGGAACCGGTAGTTCTCGGGATCGGCGATGCCCGATTCCGCCAGCAGGGACTGATCGACCTCTACCGGCTCATTACAATGAACACAGTTTTGCCGAATCAGGCGCTGGGCAACCACCCCCGTCAACGACGAGACAAAGTTGTACGGATCCACACCCATATGCATGAAGCGCCCGATCACATCGAAGGTATTGTTGGCGTGGACCGACGTGAAGACCATATGGCCGGTTAACGCCGACTGGACGGCAATCTGCGCCGTTTCAGGATCGCGTATCTCGCCCACCAGGATCTTGTCCGGGTCGTGCCGGAGAATCGAGCGCAAGCCGACCGCAAAGGTCAGCCCCTTCTTTTCATTCACGGGAATCTGCAATACGCCGGGCAGCTGATACTCGACGGGGTCTTCGATCGTGATGAACTTGTCCTCGCCCCGATTAATCTCGGTGAGCGCCGCATACAAGGTCGTGGTCTTGCCACTGCCGGTCGGGCCCGTCACCAGCATCATTCCGTACGGTTCGGCCGCGAGCCGGCGTAGCAGGTGAATGGTCTGGCTGTCGAATCCGAGCGAACCGAGCGTAAGGCGTTGCACGCTGTCGATCAGCGCCTTTTTATCGAGCACACGCAGCACCGCATCTTCGCCGTGGATGCTGGGCATGATCGAGACACGGATGTCGATATCGCGGCCTTTTGCTGCCACGCGAAACCGGCCATCCTGCGGAATGCGCTTTTCTCCGATGTCGAGTTCAGCGAGCACTTTGATGCGCGCGATTGCCTGCTCGGCCAAGGACAGATTATTAACCGCTGCGATATGGTTCAGCACACCATCGATACGGAATTTTATCACCAGCCCTTGCGGCAGGGACTCGATGTGGATGTCACTCGCCTCATATCGCAAGGCATCGAAAACCGTCGAGTTGATGAGACGGACCGCGGGGCTGGCCTCCTCCTGGATCGAGCTGAGCGTGAGTTCATCGCTGACATCGCGCACCAACTCGCTGAGCTGATCGTCGCCGACCGCATCGGCAACCGCGCTGAACGATAACTCGTGCGATTCCAGTTTGGCCTGGATGACATCCGGATCGGCCAGGAAGATCGTGTCGAGGGGGTAGCGCGCCAGCCACGCTCCGCTGTCGGGCTCGAAAGGCAATCCAAGTACCGCCACCAGCCTGCCCTGCTCGTCATGACCGATGACCAGCAAACGCTCCAGCATGACCGTGTACGGAACCAGATCGAACGCGGGGACCACCTTCCAGTCCGCTCCCGTGTCGAGCAAGGCATAGCCAACGCTGGCGGCAACCTGCTCGAGCATCGCCATACGCTCAAGAGCATGTTGCGCACACAAGATTGTCAGCCATTGCGCCGGAAACGTCGACGCGCGCCGCGCATCTATCAGGTTTTGCAAATTCAGCATCATTTTGACAAGCAGACCTTCACTCAGACGATATTGGCCAGATCAAAGATCGGGCTGTACAGCATTAATACGATTCCGCCAATGACCAGGCCGATGGTGATCATCAGAATGGGTTCGACCAGCCGGCTGGCCGTGTCGATCCAGATGGCGGTCTCCTGGTCGTAGAAATCGGCAATGCGTTCCATCATCTCATCGAGGTTGCCCGAGGACTCACCGGCCAACAGCAAGCGTTGCGCGACTTCCGTGCTGAGTTCGCACTCCGTCATGACGAGCGAGAGTGCCTTGCCTTCGCTGACCGCCTTCAGCGCTGCAGCCAATTTTCCCTGCATTACCGCAGGCAACGATGCTTCGGTCATGCGCATTGCGGCGATGACGCTGATGCCGCTGCGCATGAGCATTCCCAGCGTCCGGTACAGGCGGCCGAGCTGCAGCACGAAAATGCGCTCGCCGATCCAGGGAGTGGCCAGAACCCGCCGATAGGCCGCGCCACGCGTGCCGGCGTGCAGCACCAGGGTGAGCGCCGCCGCGCCGACCGCCGCAACCAGCGACCACGCCATCCCGGTATTGTTGCGCACGAAGGTACCCCACACTTGCACAAAGCCGCCACTGGTCGCAGTTGAACCTGCGTCGTCGTACACGGCGCTAAACCGCGGCAACACATACAGCATCAGGAAGGCGATGACGATGAAGCCAACCGCCAGCAGAATTGCCGGATAGGTTGCCGCCGCGGTCAATTTGCCCCGGATTTCGTCGACCTGCCGCTGATAGCGCATGAAGCGCTCGATGGCGGCCCGCACGGTCCCTGTGGTCTCGCTCGCTTGTACCATCGCTACGTACAGCGGTGGAAACACCGACGGCAGGGCGGCCATCGCGCTCGACAACTGATTTCCTTCATGCAGCCCTTGCAAAAGCGTGTCGTAGACGGCGCGATGCTTGCCGCGACGGTCATTGCGGCCGAGTACATCGATCGCGTCGGTGAGGGTCTGCCCCGCCTCCAGCAAGGAATACAACTGCTGGTTGAACACACTCAAGTTGAAGGCAGCTTGCCGCGTGGTCCGCGCAATTGCGCCGAGCGGACGCAGATCCAACACGCGCAGGCCTGACGCTGCAGCGACATGGCGCGCTTCGCCGGCATTGGCGGCATCGATTTCAAGAATCGATACCGCCATCGATGTATCCAAGACCTTCACCCGAAAACGCATGCCGATTCAGTCGCTTAATTCGAAAAATTGCTGATGTCGGCGTTCTCATCCGCACCGCCTGCCGCCCCATCCTTGCCATAGGACACGATCTCGAACTCCCGGTCCGCGGTCCCCGGAGACGTGTAGATATACGCCTTCCCCCACGGATCGGTCGGCGTGGATTTCTTGAGGTACGGGCCGCGCCAATTGGCTTCGTTGGCCGGCTGCACCGACAACGCGGCCAGTCCCTGGGCGGTGGTCGGATACGCGCCGGTGTCGAGCCGGTACTGATCGATTGCCTTGTCCAGCGCCTCGATTTGGGCGCGCGCCATCTGCGTCTTGGACTTGCCAATTTGCCCGAAATACTTAGGCGCCACGAATGCTGCCAACAGGCCGATAATCACGATCACCACCAGAAGTTCGAGTAACGTGAAGCCGGCGCTGCCGCGCTTGACCGTCGTTTGTTTCATCCAGATCCCCTTCCATTTTCAAATCAAGTACCGTTCGACTTATAGACGAACGTCCATTGGCTATAGTGCGCAGCCCCTTTGAACCAGGCCAGGTCGGGCGGAAAACCATCCGACTTGACAGGCTTGCGCGCCGATTTCGAGAACACACCTTCTACAAAATCACCATCCAGGCTCAACACCAATCCCCAATCCGACGAACCGGTGACAGGATCGGGAAACACCTTGCGCAAATGCCGCTGCAGACGGGAGGTGCGCGTATCGTTCAGCAGAGCATTCCAGAATCCTTCGGCCGGCGGATATTCTTTTTTCGTCCCCGGCGTGTTGACGTAGTAGGAGCGGATCGCGTTGCGCAAGGTCTCCCCGACGGCCAGCAACTGGGTCTCCTGGTCGCGCCGCTCGGCGGTAATGGTGTTCTCCAGGGCGCGCACGGCCACCAGCGACAACACGGCCACCAGGAACATCACGATGGGGTAACTGAATCCTCTAGCGTGCCGCATTTCACCAATCCCTGAACCAGGTGCCATCGCGCGCCTTGTTCGGCGCGCCACTGCGCACGTTGCCGACCGCGCCGAGACTGGTATCTTCCGGCGCAATGACCACCCAGCTGCGCGCGCTTTTCGTGTACGGGTCGACCGGGACGGCGCGCAAATACTTTTCAACGACGAGGTCTTGCAACTCGTTCGGATAGCGATTCTTGTCGGCGTAAAACTTGTCGATCGCATCGCGTACGATATACAGGTCCTCACGCAGGACATCTTCTTTCGCCCGCTCCACATTGGAAAAATAGCGCGGTACCGCCAGGGTCACGATCATGGCGACAATCGCCATCGTGACCAGCACTTCTATCAAGGTAAAGCCGCGCGCGCGCATCGTCACCACTGCGCGTACGGGACGCCGTTCAGGCCCGTTTTCGCCGACTTGGAATACACGTCAAACACATCGTCGCCTTCGCGCGGGCTGGCGTGATCGGACGCATAGCTGCGCTTTCCCCAGCTATCGGCCGCGCTGGCGGCTGCGTCGGCGGACATGGGATCGCCCGGTATGCGGCGCAAAAAATACATCGTTGGCCGCCCCGGGTTGGAGATGTCCTCGACGCCGCTCACCAGCGTGATCAAATCCGGTGGATATCCGCTCTGCTCCGGCAGGATCGCGATCCGTCCCGCCGACGTGGCGGCCTTGTACGAGTCGATCGCCTGGCGGATGTCGCGCAAGGCAATGCGTAATTCGCGCTCCTTTTGCCGCTTGACGGTCATTTCGGCAACCGGGACGGCAATCGACGCAAGCAACCCGATAATCGCAGCGGAAGCGAGCAACTCGATCAAACTGAAGCCCGTAAGATAGGTACTCGGCCTGAGCAGGTGCGAGCCGCCACGCCAGCGGCCGAAGGCGCTCATCGTTCGACCGCCATTTTATGAATCAGTGGCAAGCCAGGACGTCCTACCGCGCGCGCTGCGCCAACCATGGTGGCCGAAATAACGCTGACTGCCGCGCCATCGAGTACCGGTATGCGCGGCCGACAGGTAATGAGCAGGACATTTGCTTTACCCTTGGCGTTTGCGCCGTCCGGTGCGCTCAAGCCCAGCGACACGCGTCCGCTGGCATTGTCGATCGAATGGCTGAACGCGCCTTTGCTTCCACGGTTGAAGTACTCGCCTTCCTGTACCGACAGGATCTCCATTTGCGCGGGGTCGAATGCCAGCTGCAGCGCCACTGCGCGCAAAAGCTCAGGGCTGTCCAGGTCCAGCTTCAGCGTGACCGCCTCCCCCACCTTGGCGCTGGACGGTCCCAGCCAGGTCAAGCCAGGAGCACCGCTATCGGCTGGCGTTGCCGGCGCCGCCGCACTCGGTGCAGCTGGCGACGGAGCCGGCGCGGCTGAGGCACTTGGCGTGCCAGCCGGAGCGTCGAACTGACGCAATTGCAGGGGCTTGCTCCGCAGTGTCGTTTCGGTACCAGACCAGAACGATTCGGCAGAAAGATCTTTCCGCTGAATGTTGCGGACCAGGTGCGGCGTAATCGACAGGACGATTTCGGTCTTCTTGCGATTATCGCTTTGACTGGAAAATAGCCGTCCCAGAATGGGCAGCTTTCCCAGCAAAGGAATGCGATTGGCGGCAGAGCGGTCCTCGTCGCTGATCAGACCGGCCATCAACTGGGTTTCGCCATCCTTCAGGCGCAGGGCAGTACTGAAGTTGCGCGTGCCGATCTGGTAAGCCTGCGATCCGTTGTTGGTCTTGGTGGACGACACCAGCGAGCTGACCTCCAGCACCAGCTTGAGGCCAACTTCGTCGCGCAGGTAGACCGTCGGCTCGACTTCCAGCTTGAGCCCGACGTCGAGATACTGAATGTTTTCGCTGACAAAGGTGCCGCTGGTGGTGGTCGTCACTACCGGCACTTTGTCGCCGATCAGAATCTTGGCTTTTTCCCGGTCACGCACCCGAATGCGCGGGTTGGCCAGCAGATTGGCATCGCCGTCGATATTTTGCAGGTTCAACGTCGCGGTCGGCAGCGATATCCCGAGTTTGCTCGAGTTAATCGATTTGAGCTCGCTCAGTTTGAACGTCGGCGAGTTGCTCAGGCTGCCCGAGCTCGATCCACTCGACAGTCCGCTCAACGGCGCAATCGTGATCGTGTCACTCAGCTGGATACCCAGGTTCAGGAGGCGCGATCGATTGATCTCAAGCACCTCCACCTCCAGCATGACCTCCCCCTCTTCCATGTCATGCAAGGCGATCAGGCGCTCAACCAAGGCAAGCGTTTCCGGGCTCTCGCGCAAAATCAGCATATTGTATTTATCGTCGACAAATACGTCCTTCAGCTTCAGCACCGTCTTCAGCATATTGGCGGTTGTCTTGGCTTCGACGTTGGCGAGATAAAAGGCGCGCACGACCAGATCCTGGTACTCACGCAGTTTCGCTGGTGTATTCGGATAAATCAGCACGCTGCTGGCGTTGAGTATTTTTTTGTCCAGCTGGCCAGTGGCCAAAATCACATCGATCGCGTCGTCGAGGGGTGTCTGCTTCAAAAAAACCGTGGTTTTCTGGTCGCCCTTGACGTCCCGGTCGAAAATGAAATTGATCCCCGTCGTACGCGACAAGGCATCGAACACCATTTTGATACTGGCATCGCGGAACTCCAGATTAAGCGGCTTTTTGTACACCCCGCCAAGGCTCGGTGCCGTCGTGCCTTCCTGTGCCTGGAACGCATCCAAGGCTTTGCGCACCGCCTTGGCATCGGCGTTCTGAGGCGACTCTCGCAGTGCCCGTCCCGCCAATTCGGCGGCCTTTGCAATATCCCCACTCTTTAACGCAGCACTGGCCTGCACCGCCTCGGACTGCGCCCGCGCGGCGCTTGTTACCTTGTCCAGGCCGCTGATAGCACGCGCATTCGAACGGTCGAACTGCACAATCGTCTTGTAAGATTGCTCGGCCTCGGCGAATTTATTGTTCGCGAGTGCTTCAGAAGCGTGCTCCAGCAGCTTGGTCGTCGCGGTCTCGCGAACACGCAACCAGTCGCGCCGGTATAGCGTGTCCTGCGGCGCCAGTTCCGAAGCATGCGCGAGCTTGTTAACGGCGAGAGCAAAGTCGTTCTTTTCGAAAGCGCTCATCCCATCGCGGTGGGCACGCTCGGCAGCACAGCCTGCAAGAGCGAGAAGGAAGGTCAGGCAGGCAAATCGCATCGCGCGACGGCGTAGCCGAATGAAGGAGAGCATGAGATTAATTGTTCCGAGTTGGGAAAACCAAGACCTGCTTTTGAGCCGTAGGCAGGTGCTCGAACTCGATCTGCACATCCGACACGGCGAGCACCTTATAGGTACCGTCCAAAATCTCGCCGTTTCGTGCGAGCACAGCTACGTCGCCGCGAGCGAGATAAACAATCCTTTCAGCGTTATCGCTCATTTGGCCAACAAATTGAAACGGCAGCGGCGGCGCTACCACCGGGGGCGGCGCGACTACGGGCGCTGTCTCGACGGTAGCGACAACCGTAGCCGGAGCCGCCGCCGGCGGTTCCCACTGCCGCGGCGAGAACGGGTCGATCAGTAGCGGCTCCCACACGCTGCCCGGGCCGGGTGCCGCGGGTGCGCTTGCGGCGGGACTATTTACTTTCCCGGGCATCGGCGCGTGCGCCTCCACCTCGGCGCTGTCCTGTTCTACCGGATAGAAAATCGCCGCAACCGTTGCTGCCATCGCTGCGGCCAACATTGCCCAGCGCAGTTTGGTGGCGCTATCCATGGATACTTTTCTCGAACAAGCCGGACACGGCCAGGTCACAGCTTAGCTGCTGCCTGTTCGCCTCGGATCTCGCGCAGGTAATGCCGTCGAGCGTCAGGTGGGAACCCCGCTCAAGGAGTCGTTCCGCGAATTGGCGAACCTGTGGATACGCGGCTACTACGCTCATCCCGACGCGATAACGCAAATAAGGTTGCGTCGGAGTGTCGTCAAGCGAATACGCTATATCCTCGATCTCAAGTCCGGCATCGCTGGCGACATCGTTGACCAAGGCGACGAGCGCGGAGCTACGGAAAGGCGGCAGGTCTGCAGGCGCGCTGGTGGTGACGGTATCGACGCGCTTGACCGCCGCCTTAGGGGATTGCCGGAGCTCTTCGAGCATGCCTTCTGCTTCATTTGCCCATTGCCAGCGTATCAAGAGGAAACAATTGGCCACAACGAAAACTAACGCCGAAATGCAAAAAAATGCCACAGCCTTAGGGTGGCTTTGTACCAATCTTACAGAATGGAACCGAGCGAAAAGAAAAAGAGGGGAAACCATTGACAACTTCTGCGCTGTCCGCAGGTCCGAGCTTCCGAATTCCTGTGACTCAACAATATGGGGCTTATAATCGGTGCAAGGTTACACTGATTATTAATGTTTCTCAACGGATATTTGCTGCTTGTGGATAATTAACCAGTCCCCCAAGCACCTACTTATCGGTCAGGTGGGAAGGCGTACCGCGGGCAATTGCATTGGAAAAGGCAGCCACCAACAGTCAAAGTTGGACGGCACGTCCATCGAGGAAATGCGGGGAAGCAATAGCGGCTGCTGGTGCCCGGAGCCGGAATCGAACCGGCACGCCCTTGCGAGCACGAGATTTTAAGTCTCGGGTGTCTACCAGTTTCACCATCCGGGCAGCGGCAGGATTCTAGCACACCGGATGGCAATTCTGGCCACTTTGCTCAAGCGCGGGCGCGCTCGCCCAGCGGCTTCAACTGCGACAGCACGGCAATCAATTCGGTCGTATTGGCCGGCTTGACGAAATAGTGATCGAAGCCCGCCAGCACGGTGCTTTGCTGGTCGTATTTGTTGCCATATCCGGTCAAGGCAATCAGGGTCGCGCCGCACGCGCCATCGTCGCAGCGCAGGCGCCGCGCCAGTTCGTGCCCATCCATGCCGGGCAGGCCGATGTCGAGCAGGCAGGCGTCCGGCGCAAAGGCGGCGGCGCGTTCCAGCGCGCGCACCGGATCGTGTTCGACCTGCACCACGTGCCCCTCCATCTCCAGCATCATGGCGATGGCGTTGGCCGCATCTTCGTTGTCGTCGACCACCATCAGCCGCAGCGCGTTATCGGACTGGCCGTGCGCCGCAGGCAATTGCCCGGCACAGGCACAGGCCCCGGAAAAGCGCGGCAGGTACACCGAGAAGGTGGCGCCCTGGTCGCGCCCGCCGCTGGCGGCCGTCACGTGGCCGCCGTGCAGCTGCACCAGGCTGCGCACCAGCGCCAGGCCCAACCCCAGCCCACCCTGCGACCGGTCGGACGAGCGCTTTTCCTGCGTGAACAGTTCGAAGATGTGCGGCAGCAGTTCGGCGTCCACGCCGATACCGTTGTCGCGCACGTGTATTTCGACCATGCCGCCGTGCTGGCTGATGTCGAGGGCAATGCTGCCGCCTCCGGGCGTGTACTTGGCGGCATTGTGCAGCAGGTTGGTCAATACCTGCACCAGCCGCTTGCGGTCGCCCATCACGCGCACCTGCCCTTCGTCGGGCACGCGCACGGTCAGGCTGTGGCCGCGCTCGGCCATCAGCGGCTGGGCCTGCTCGATCGATTCCTGCGCCACAAGGGCGATGTCGATCACTTCCTTCTCCAGCACCACCAGGCCCGTATTGACGCGCGATACGTCCAGCAGATCGTTGATCAGGCTGGTCATATGCGTCACCTGGCGTTCGATGATGCGGCTCGATTGCTTGACCCGCTCTGCGTTGTCGGGCGAGATGCCGAGCAGGTGCGCGGCGGTGCGGATCGGCGCGAGCGGATTGCGCAGCTCGTGCGACAGCATGGCGAGAAATTCGTCCTTGTGGCGGGCCGCTTCGCGCAGCGATTCTTCGGCCCGTTTGCGCGCGCTGACGTCGACCGACACGCCGCGAATACAGACCGGCCTGCCGTCCGCCCCGGCGATGACGGTGCCACGCACCTGCATCCAGATCGCTTCGCCGTTGTCGGGCCGGGTCATGCGCACCACGTCTTCGTAATTGCCGCACGTTTCCAGCGCCACCCGGCGCTGCCCGTCCAGCCGGCGCAGGTCGTCCGGGTCCATGTAGCGGTGCAGCGTGGGCACGTCGGTCCAGCTGGCGCCGAACAGTTCCGGAGCGTTCTCCGAAAACGATATGGCGTTGGTGAGCAGATCCCAGTCCCACACCACCATGCGCGCGGCGATCATGCCTTCGCGCAGGCGCTGCTCGCTGCGTTCGAACGCCTGCTTCATGGCGGCGCGCGCGGTCGTGTCGAAGCCTTCGACGAACACGCCGCTGACGCGCCCGTCCGTGACGATGGGCTGATACACGAAGTCCACCAGTCCGTGTACGGGCTCCAGCCCGGCGCCTGAATTGAGCACGTAGGATACGTTGACCGCCGTCACCGCTTCGCCGCTCTGGTAGACCTGGTCGAGCAGCTCGAAATACCCCTGCCCCGCCAGCTCCGGCAAGGCGGCGCGGATCGGTCGACCCAGCAGCTCGCGCCCGCCCACCAGCCGCAGGTAAGCCGTGTTGGCGAATTCGAACACGTGCTCGCGGCCGTTAAGGATGCAGATGAAGCCGGGCGCCTGCTCCAGCAGCGAGCAGATGCGCTCGGTTTCGGCGTTGCGCAGCAGGTGTACTTCGCGTTCGGCGAGGATGCGCTGGGCGGTCTGGATGGCTTCCTGGTGCTGGGCCTGCTCGCGCTGGCGTATCTGCTCGGTCAGGGCGTGATTCATCACCTCCAGCTCGTGCTTGGCCTTGTGCTCGGCGGTGACGTCATTGCAGACCACCAGCACGCCGCGCACGCCGGTTTCGTCTTCGATGGGGCTGTAGCCATAGGTCCACCAGACATCCTCGCGCGCGCCATGGCGCGTGACCGGCACCAGCTGGTCTTCGTGCCAGGTTGCGCCGCGCCCGGCCATGACGTAGTCGATCTGGGGCCCGATGATGGGCCAGATTTCATCCCAGCACGTGCGCCCGCGGTCGCCCAGGGCGCTGGGGTGACGCTCCGGCCCCATGGTCTGGCGGTAGGCGTCGTTGTAGAACTGGATCAGCTCCGGCCCCCACCACAGAAACATCGGGTGGCGCGAACTGAGGATCAGGCGCACGGTGGTCTTGAGCAGCGCCGGCCAGTCTGCACAACGGCCAAGCGGTGTCGCTTCCCAATCCTTGGCGCGCATCAACGCACCCAGCTCGCCGCCGTTGGAAAGGAAATCGAAATGTGCTTGCATGCGCCCCCTTTCCAATATGGATAAAGTTCTACATCGTGATCCGGATGATCTTAGCACCTACCCAAGCCCGGAACGCGCACGCACGCCGGCTTGTTGCAGCATTGACCGTCAGTGGGAAATATCCATGCTGGGCGGACGCGCCGGCGCGCTGCGCGGGGCCAATGCCGCCGCCCGCAGCCCCAGCCAGTCGCCGTGTTCGAGGTAGTCCGTCACGCGGTGGGACGACCACGCCCCGCCCTGCGGCCTGGCCAGGCGCGCGCGCAAGGCCGGCACGCAGGGCCGCTTGGAAAATGGCGGCAAGGCCGGCGCGGCCTGCAGCGGCGGACTCTTGCCACCCAGCCCAAGCGCACCCTGCAGGAATCCAAGGCGGTTGTTGTCGACATCGAACAGCACGCCGTGCTCGAACCAGCCGATGTGATCGCCCCTGATGGAAAAGACGCTGACGCCGAACACCCAGGCCAGCGGTACGCCGTCCAGGCTTCTGAGGCAGAATTCGTCGAGGATCGCCGCGGCGCTCCCCATTTCGTCGTAAATCCATGTCACCACGTTACCCTCCAGCGGAATATAAAACGCCCGAAGCCGTAGTTTAACTTGTAACTTTTGTAACATGGCGCACTGTTGCGCGCGCCGTATGGCTGAGTTAAGC
>CAMLIL010000102.1 GCA_946480015.1 uncultured Oxalobacteraceae bacterium
TTATAAAGAGAAAACCCCGCTCGGCTTTGGCCTTGCGGGGTTTTTTTTCGTCTGTCGATAATGGCTCCTGCCAGTCTGAAGGTGCTATGCTGCCTGGGGGAGGCAGAGAAAAATGACCGCAAAGACAAGTTCGGTATTGGAGCGTTTTTTCCCGGACCAGAAGTATTCTGACGAGATGTACGAAGAATATCGCTTCGTCAGCATGGTGATGACGGCAGTCACCGGTATGGCGGGAGTGTCCCTGTGGGTCTGGGACTACGTACATGATCCGCTGGGGGCCCAGAATACAGTCTGGCTGCGCTTGCTGATTCTACCGACTGCGCTGCCCTATCTCATTGCGCTTGGCATGAGATGGAATCGTCGAGCCGCCTTTGTCGCGGTCGTGATCACGTTTGCGGGCTGGGAGGTCGGCTTCCTGGAGATACTTCGCCGGATTGACGGGGGAGCGAGCTACGGACTTGCAGGAGTGATGTACTTCATCATCATGCCTCTGCTGATGACACGCGGATTTTCCCTTTTCCTCAACGCTGCGCTGATCTTATTCATTACCTGCTTGCCGTTGCTGCTCGCTCTAAGCGGACTGCTTGCTGGGTTACAGGCCGATAAATACGCGGTGTTGGTGTTTCCGGCAGCAACCATGGTGTTGATCGCACTATTTAGCTTCGCGCAGTTGTACCATGCGAACTGGCAGAACAGGCGATCGATCGAAGAGCTTGCACGCCTGGATCCGCTGACAGGACTGGCCAACCGGCGCTGTTTTACAAACACATTGACCGCAGAATTGGCGCGCTGTCAGCGATTGCACCATCCGCTATCCCTGCTATTGCTCGATATCGATCATTTCAAGGAAATCAACGATACCTACGGCCACGGCGTCGGCGATGCGGCGATTCATTCCTTAGGCGCCGCATGTAGTTCAGCCGTGCGCGCTATCGACCTGGTGGCCCGGATCGGAGGCGATGAGTTCGCAATAATTCTCTTTGAAACACCAGGCGATCAGGCCAGCGTCGTGGCCGAGCGAATTCGCGCACTAGTCGAGGAAATGGCAGTCAAAGCGGTCAACGGAAATGCGGTCAGATTAACTGTCAGCATTGGCGTATCGGACGGGATATGCTCCGCTGACGACTTGCTGCAAGCGGCCGATGAAGCACTTTACGCATCCAAGCGGTCGGGACGCAATAGCATCCAATACACACCCTCGAATCATGCGGAACGCGTTTCTGCCGGCGTGTGAATTGTGTCATGGCGAACCGCGAGAAGCTGCCTGGGAAAAGGCTTGCCAGCCGACCGACCGCCTGATCAGCGCCTCCAGCAGCGGTCGGGCCGCTTCTGCGATCCGCTCCAGGCTGGCCTCGCGCAGCGCATGGGTATCGACCGCGTGATCCGACGCCAGCCCCGCCCAGCCCAGCAGCGCCGCGCAGGCGGGCGCCGAATCGAACATCCCGTGCAGATAGCTGCCCAGGATCTGCCCATCGGCCGACAGCGCGCCTTCCGGCCGACCACCGATGCGGAAAGCCGGCCGCGCCAGGCCCGCCCCGCGCGACTCGCCCATGTGGATCTCGTAGCCGCTCACCGGCGCATCGGCAAAGCAGCAACTGCCGTTCACATACACCAGCTTCTTCTTCAAGGTCAGCTCGGTCTCGATGTCGAGCAGACCAAGCCCTCGCGATACATCGGCCTGTCCCTCCACTCCATGCGGATCGGCCACGCTCGTTCCCAGCATCTGGTAACCGCCGCAGATGCCGATCACCTTGCCGCCATAGCGCAGATGGCGCGCCAGATAAGGCTCCCAGCCGTTCGCCTGTAGCCAGGCCAGATCGCTGCGCGTGTTCTTCGTCCCGGGGATGATCACCAGGTCGCAGGGCGGAATCGCAAATCCCTGGCTGGCGAAATGCAGATCCACATCGGGATGGGCGCGCAGCGCATCGAAGTCGGTGTGATTGCTCATGCGCGGCAGGCGCGCCACCACCACGCGGAACGCGCCCTGGCTGGCCTGCACCGTATCCACGCCGTCTTCCGCGTCCAGGAACAGCCCCTCTAGATACGGCAGCACCGCAAGCACCGGCTTGCCGGTCTGCTCCTCCAGCCAGTCCAGCCCCGATTCCAGCAGGGCGATATCGCCGCGGAAGCGGTTGATCACGAAACCGGCCACGCGCGCGCGTTCGCTCTCCGACAGGCAGGCCAGCGTGCCGACGATGTGGGCGAACACGCCGCCCCGGTCGATATCGGCCACCAGGATAACCGGGCAATCGACCGCTTCTGCGAAGCCCATGTTGGCGATGTCGCGTTCGCGCAGATTGATTTCGGCCGGGCTGCCGGCGCCTTCTACCAGCACCGCGTCATACTGCTTGCGCAGGCGCCCGTACGATTCCAGCACCGCCACCATCGCCGTGGCCTTGTAGCCTTGATAGTCGCGCGCATTCATCTCCGCGCGCACCACGCCATGGATGATCACCTGCGCCCCGATATTGCTGGACGGTTTGAGCAGTACCGGATTCATGTCCGTGTGCGGCGCCAGACCCGCAGCGGCAGCCTGCAGCGCCTGTGCGCGGCCGATCTCGCCGCCGTCCTCTGTGACCGCGCTGTTAAGCGCCATGTTCTGCGGCTTGAACGGCACCACCCGGACGCCCCCGTTGCGCAGCAGCCGGCACAAGGCCGCCACCACCGTACTCTTGCCGGCGTCCGACGTGGTCCCCTGGACCATCAAAGTGGAAAAGGGCAGCTTCACGGCGCCGCCTTGCGGCGCTGGCGCGCCAGCTCCAGCTTTTCGCACAGGGCGGCGGTACCCGCGACCATACGCGGCCCGGGGCGGTTGGTCAGATTCCCATCGACCTTGAACAGGTTCCCGCGCTTGACTGCGGTCATGGTGGTGTATGGCCGCCACACATTCACACCGCCGCCGCCCGCACTGCGTTCGGCGGTATCGAAGATCGCTTCAGGATCGAGCTGCAGCACCGACTCCAGGCTCACTACCGGCGCGGTGGTTTTCATGTCGACGAAAATGTTCTCGCCCCCGCACAGGCGGATCGCGTCGCTGACGATATGGCTGCCGCTCAGCGTATAGAGCGGCTTGTCCCACACCTGGTAGAACATCCGCACCGGCGGGCGGTTGCGGTAGCGCGTGCCGAGCGCCGCCAGCTTTTGGCGCAGGTCCGCCGCGGCCGCGTCGGCCACCGCCTCCGTTCCCAGCAGCTTGCCCAAGCGGTTCAAGCTGCTGGGGATGTCGTCCAGCTTGCGCGGCTCGCTGTGAAACATCGGTATGCCGAGCGCGCGGATCTGCTCGATCTGGCGTTCAGAACTACCGTGCAGCCACACCACGATCAGATCCGGCTTCATGGCGATCACGCGTTCCAGATCCACCTGGCGGTTGGTGCCGATGTTGGCGATGCGTTTGGCCGCCTCGGGATAGTCGCTGTAGGTGACCACGCCCACGATCTTGTCGCTGCCGCCCGCCGCGAACAGCAATTCCGTCACGTGCGGCGCCATCGCAATCACGCGCTGTGCCGGCTTGGCCAGCGTGACCGGGCGGCCGTCGTCGTCGGCCACCGTAATGGCGGCCGCCGCATTCAGGGACATGGCGGCAATCAGCGGCGCCAGCAGGGTCTTGCTCATCGTGTCGAACTCCATTCGTGCAGTGCGTTATCCAGCCGCGTCCAGCTGTGCTCATCGGGTGGCAGGCCGAGGCGGATGCCGCGCGCGGCCTGCCCGAACAGACGCACCCAGATTCCGCGTTCGGCCATATGCTGTCTGAAAGCTTCAGGCCGCGCTTCCGGCCACCATCGGAACAGGGGACAGCCGTGCGCCTCGATGCCGTGCCGCGCCAGCAGGGCATGAAGACGCGCCCCATCGGCAATCAGCCTCACGCGCGTCGTGTCCTGCCATGCCTGGTCGAGCAGGGCGGCGCGGCAGACCTGTTGCGCCGGGCCGCTCACCGTCCACGGCCCCAAGGCATCGGCGAGAAGCGCCAGCAGTTGCGGATGCGCCGCCGCGAAGCCGACCCGCACACCCGCCAAGCCGAAAAACTTTCCCACCGAACGCAGCACGATCAGGCCCGGCCTGCCGCTGTGCGCGGCCACGCTGAACTCGGGCGAGGTGTCCGCGAACGCCTCGTCGACCACCAGCCAGCCGCTCCGGCTTTCCAGCTCGGCCGCCCACGCCAGCAGGCGCTCGGCCGGCACGCGCTCGCCGGTCGGATTGTTCGGATTACAGACCACCATCACGTCGCACCCATCGGGGTCGAGCGCCGCATACGGCACTTCGCGCATGTTGTGGCCGTGGCGCGCCCAGTGGTGGGCATGCTCGGCATACGATGGCGCCGCCACCACCACGCGCGATGGAGCGCGCAGTGCCGGCAAGGCCTGAATAGCCGCTTGCGTGCCCGCCACCGCCAGCACATGCGGGGCGCCGTAGTAGCGCCGCGCCGCCGCCAGCAGCAGCGGATCGGTTTCGGGCAGACGGTGCCAGGCGTGGCCATCGACAGGCGGCGCCGGATACCAGCGCGGATTCAGTCCGGCCGAGAGATCGACCCAGTCGTCCAGCGGGCGTCCGAACTGTTGCGCCGCCGCGCGCAGATTGCCGCCATGTTCAAGCATGCCGTACTCCGGCGGCGATCAGGCCTGCCGCGGCAAGCCACAAGGCGGTCGTCTTCGCAACCAGCATCCAGGCGCGCGCGATATCGCCTGCCTGCGGCGCATGGCCCTGTCCGAGGGGAGGGCGCCGTTCCTCGACCCCGTCGTAGGTCGCCGAACCGCCCAGCGCCAGTCCGAGCGCACCGGCGCCGCTGGCCATCACCGGGCCCGCATTCGGGCTTGGCCACGCCGGCGCCTGCGTGCGCCAGCAGCGCCATGCAAGGCGGCGGCTGTCGGCCAGCAGCACATACGACAGCGCGGTCAGGCGTGCCGGCAGAAAGTTCAAGGCATCGTCGATGCGCGCCGCCGTCCGGCCGAACAGATTAAAGCGGTTGCTGCGGTAGCCCCACATCGCATCGAGCGTATTTGCCAGCCGGAACAGCAGGGCGCCGGGGCCGCCGGCCAGTGCGAACCAGAACAGCGTGCCGAAGACCGCGTCGTTGCCGTTTTCGAGCAGCGATTCGGTACTCGCCTTGGCCAGATCCTGTTCGCTCGCCGTGCCGGTGTCGCGGCTGACGATGCGGCCCGTCAGCGTTCGGGCGCCAGCCAGTTCGCCAGCGATAAGCGCGTCCGCGATGGGAAGATTGTGCTCGCGCAGGCTGCGCAGACCGATGGCAAAGTAGAGCAGCAGCGCGTGCGCCGCGTAGCTGCGGGTGGTGGCGGCCAGCAGCGTCGGCGGCAGCACCGCGAGTGCCCACGCCACCGCACCGCGCGCCACGCGCCAGCGCCCGCGATTGAGCCGGCGTTCTAGGAACATTGCCAGATTGCCGAATCCGACCAGCGGATGCCAGCGGCGTGCTTCGCCGAGCAGCAGGTCAAGCGCGACCCCGCACGCCAGCAGCACCGCGATCTCCGTCACGCTCAAACCCATCAGCATGGGCTGCCCTTGAGCACCATCGGCAGTCCGGCCGCGATGAACACCGCGCGGTCGGCCAGCGCCGCCACGGCCTGATTGAGCCGGCCCGCTTCATCGACAAAACAGCGCGTGACCGCGCCCATCGGCACTATCCCCATCCCGACCTCGTTCGATACCAGCACCACGTCGCCGGCGGCCGTGCGCAGGGTATCGAGCAGGCGCGCGCGCTGCGCCCCGAACAGCGGCGGCAGGCTCACCACGCCGGCCTCGGGAAAGTCGCGGCAATCCGAAAAGATCAGGTTCGACAGCCACAAGGTCAGGCAGTCGACCAGCACCACCCGGCTGGGCGCGGTCCAGCGCGCGATGGCATCCGCCAGCAACAGCGGCTCCTCCACCGTGGCCCAGTGCGCGGGGCGCTGGCGCCGGTGGTGGGCGATACGTTCGCCCATTTCGCCGTCGCTGTCGCGCGCGGTGGCGATATAAATTACTTCGCGGCCGCTGTATGCCGCCAGCTTCTCCGCGTAGGCGCTCTTGCCGGAGCGCGCACCGCCCAGCACCAGGGTCACGCTCATCGCGCCCCCAGCATCGCGGCCACGGCCTCGGGACACGATGGAAAATACGCATGGAAGTACGACGCGGTCAGCGAGCCTGTGCGGTACACGGCCTCGCCCGGCACGCCGGAGGGATGCTTGACCGTGTGCGCGAACGGCGCCAGCGGCGACTCCAGGCGCGAATAGTGAAAGGTGTGGCCGCGCAGGATGCCATGCTCGGTCGCCAGTGCCTGCGAGCCCAGGCCGGCCAGGCGCTTTTGCATCGTCACCGCTCCCGGCAGGATCGCCGCCATCGGCCAGCTCTGGCCTTGCTTGTCGCCCATCGATTCGGTCAGCGCCATCATGCCGCCGCATTCGGCCCAGATCGGCACTGCGCGCGCGTGCGCGGCGCGGATCGACGCGGTCCAGCGTGCCGCCTGCCAGAGTGCCTGCCCATGCAGTTCGGGATAGCCGCCGGGCAGATACACCGCATCGGCCTGCTGCGGCACCGCCTCGTCGGCCAGCGGCGAAAAGAACACCAGCTCGGCTCCCATGGCCCGAAGGGTGGCCAGGTTGGCCGGATACAGGAACGCAAACGCGGCGTCGCGCGCGATCGCGATGGTGCGCCCTTCGAGCAGGCGTGGCGGCGGCGGCGCCTCGTCGCCGGCAACCACCGTCGGCCGCAAGCCGGCCCATGCGGCTTCGTCGATGTCCAGCTGATCGGCCAGCTGGTCGAGCAGCGCATCGAGCTGCGCCACTTCATCCGGCAGCACCAGGCCGAGGTGCCGTTCGGGCAGCGGCGTGGCCTGTTTCGGCAGCGTGCCGAACAAGGCAATATCGCGCAGGGACGCCGCCACCATGGCAGCATGGCCCGGACTGGCGATGCGGTTGGCCACCACGCCGGCCAGTTCCACCGGCCCGTAATCGCGCAATCCCAGCACCAGCGCACCGGCGGTCTGCGCCATGGCCGACGCGTCGATCACCGCCAGCACCGGTACGCCGAACGCCCGCGCCAGGTCGGCCGACGACGGCGTACCGTCGTACAGGCCCATCACGCCTTCGATCAGCACCACATCGGCTTCGCGCGCGGCTTTCGCCAGCTGCTGGCGGCAGGCATCGGCACCGACGATCCACAGATCGAGCGAGCCGACCGGCGCGCCGCTGGCGCGTTCCAGCAGCATCGGATCGATAAAGTCAGGTCCGCACTTGAACACGCGCACGCGCTGGCCGCGCCGCGCCAGCGACCGCGCCAGCGCGGCGGTAACGGTGGTCTTGCCCTGTCCGGAAGCGACTGCCGCCACCAGCACGATGCGCGCACCAGTCATCACCACTCCGTGCCCGCCTGCGCCGCGATGCCGGCCTTGAACGCGTGCTTGACCACCGTCATGTCGGTGACGGTATCGGCGATTTCGATCAGTTGTTCGGGAGCGCCGCGGCCGGTGATGACCACGTGCTGCATGGGCGGGCGCTCCAGCAGGTCGGCGATGACGCTCTCCACGTCCAGGTAACGGTATTTGAGCGCGATGTTCAGTTCATCGAACAGCACCAGGCCGATACCCGGATCGGCCAAAAACTGCTTGGCCAGCTTCCAGGCTTCTTCGGCCTTGCGGATATCGCGTTCGCGGTCCTGGGTTTCCCAGGTATAGCCTTCGCCCATCGCATGAAACTGCACTTCGTCGGGGAAGCGGCGCAGGAACTTCTCTTCGCCGGTCGACATTGCGCCTTTGATGAACTGGACCACGGCCACCTTCATGCCATGCCCCATGGCGCGGACCACCATGCCGAACCCGCTGGAGCTCTTGCCCTTGCCGTTGCCGGTATTGACGATGATGATGCCGATTTCCTTCTGCGCGGCGGCGATCTTTTCGTCGATGATCGCCTTCTTGCGCTCCATGCGCACGCGATGGCGCTCGTTGATGTCGTTCATGCGGATTCCTCGGTAGGGATGAAGACACGGCGCGTGCCGTGTTCGATTACTTCAATGGGATGGGCCAGGTAGCGGCTCAGGACAGGCGCCTGCATTACCTCGTCCACCGGGCCGGCCAGCCATTGGCCGTCGCCCATCATCAGCAGCGCGTGCGACGATGCCTGGTACGCCAGGTTCAGGTCATGGCCGATCATGACCACCGTCTTGCCCTGGTCGCGGCACAGGCGCGTCAACAGGCGCATGGTGCTGACCTGGTGCGCCAGGTCGAGCGCATTGGCCGGCTCGTCCAGCAGCAGCAGCGGCGTATCCTGCGCCAGCATGGCGGCAATCGCCACGCGCTGGCGTTCGCCGCCGGACAGGCTGCGCACGTCGCGCTCGGCCAGGTCGTCCACTTCCATCGATGCCAGCGCCGCGCGCGCGACGCGGTGATCGTCGCTGTCTTCCCAGTAACGGTTGGCGTGGTAGGGGTGGCGCGCAGCCAGCACGGTCTCGATGGCGCTGTACGCGAACGCATCGCTGCGCGACTGGGCCAGGAAGGCGCGCTGGCGCGCCAGTTCGTCCAAGGGCCAGTCGGCCAGGGCGCGGCCGAGCAGGGTCACGCCGCCGCCGTCGGCCTCGCGCAGGCCGGCAAGGGTGCGCATCAGGGTACTCTTGCCGGCCCCGTTGCGGCCGATGATGCACCAGCATTCGCCGGCGCCGACCTGCCAGTCGAGATTGGCCACCAGCGTACGCGCGCCGGCTTTGAGCAGGAGCTGTCGGGTGCCGATCATTTGCGGTGCAGCCTGTGCAGCTGAAACAGGAATACGGGCGCACCGATCAGCGCCGTCACCACGCCGACCGGAAGCTGCTGCGGCGCCACCACCGTGCGCGCCAGGGTGTCGGCCAGCACGAGATAGGCGCCACCGCTCAGCGCCGCCGCCGGAATCAGCAGACGGTGGTCCGGGCCGCAGGCAAAGCGGCAGGCATGCGGCACGATCAGGCCGACGAAGCCGATGCTGCCGGCGCTCGTCACGGCCGCCGCCGTCAGCAGGCCGGAACAGAAAAACAGTCCCTTCCTGAGCGCGCCGACGCGAATGCCCAGCGTGGCCGCGCCTTCCGCGTGCAGTGCCAGCACGTTCAGCGCGCGCGCGCTGCGCAGCGCAAACACCAGGCCGATGAGCAGAACGATCCACGGAATGCCGCGCAGCGGCGCACCGGCCAGGTCGCCGATCAGCCAGAAGATCATGCTGCGCAGCCGGCTTTCGGGCGCGATCGACAGCATCAGGGACACCATCGCCATGCAGGCCGAGGACAGGATCACCCCGGTCAGCAGCAGCAGCGAAGCGCCGCCCTCGGCCGCGCCACCGCCGCGCAGGTCGCGCCGTGCCAGCAGGTACAGCATCGCCGAGATCGCGATCGCCCCACCAAAGGCCGCCGCGTCGACCACCCACAGCGCGCACATCGTCATCAACGCCGCCAGCGCGCCCACGGAGGCGCCACCCGAGATACCCAGTACATAGGGATCGGCCAGCGGATTTCTGAGCAGAGCCTGCATCATCACGCCCGCCAGCGCGAGCGAAGCGCCGGTGACGAAGGCCACCAGGGCGCGTGACAGGCGCAGGTCGAGCAGGGTGGCCGCGAGCGTGTCCGCTTTTCCGTGCGCCAGCTGCTGCAGCGCCGCCGGTATCTCTGCCAGCGGTACCGACACCGAACCGACCATGCCGGCCAGGACCAGGCTGGCCACGGCAAGCACGGCCAGGGTCGCGATCACGACCGTGGCACGGTAACGCAGTTTGCGGAAAAACGGATGCACGCGAAGCTCTCCTTATCTGAGACCGTAGCGCACGCCGGCGAACACGGTGGCGCCGGCGGTGGCGTAATTACGCGCCAGTTCGTATTGTTTGCCGGTCGCGTTGTTCCAGCGTACCAGCATCGACCAGTCGGGGGCAAACTGGTAGCTGGCGTGCAGGTTCAGCAGGCCGTACCCGCCCAGCGTGTTGCGGTTGGCGGTGTCGTCAAAACGGCGGCTGGACACCTGCAGCGACGCACCGGCGCTGAGCTGGCCGATGGTGTAGTCGGCTTTGATCACGCCATGGCGGTGCGCCCGGCGCACCAGCAGTTTGCCGGTGGTGTCGTCGCGCGGGTCCTGCCAGTCGAGCGCCGCGTTCAGGTCCAGGCCGCCCACTTGCGTGGCTGCGGCGACGGACACGCCTGTCAGTGTCGCGCGGTCGACGTTGTAGGCGCAGCCGCTCGGATGGGTGGCCGCTTCGACCGGGCATGCCGTCAGGTTGACCAGCAGGTCGCTCAGGCGGTTGCGGAAGTAGACCATGCTGGCGCTGGTCGCCCCGCTCTTGTAGTACACGCCGCCCTCGACATTCCTGCCGTGCTCCGGACGGTTGCCGGCCACGCCGAAGCCGGCGAAATACAGTTCGTTGAAGGTCGGCGCGCGGAAACTGGTGCCGGCGCTTGCATTCACGCGCAGGGCCGGGCTGATGCGGTAGCCATAGCCGGCCCCGCCCGTCACCCTGGAGCCGTACTGTGTGCTGTCGTCGTCGCGCACGCTGACGCTGGCCAGGTGCGCTCCGCGCCTGAGCGAGTAGGCCGCGGCCAGCGCGTTGGTCGCGCGCGAGCGGGTCAATGCGGCGCTGGTGTTGGAGACGACATCCTCGATGCGGCGCTCGGCGATCAGCTGCAGCAGGTCGCTGCCGACGGCCAGGTCGCTTTGCAGCGTGTAGAAGTTCTGGCGCGTCTGGATGCGGCTGATGTTGGCCGCGCTGGTTTGAGTGGTCGACTCGTCCGCCGTTTCCGACGCCTGCAGGCGCACGGTCCAGCCGGGAGTCAGCTGATGGCGCGAATACAGTGCGATGTTGTCCAGGTTCTGGACGGTGCGCGTGTCGAAGCTTGACGCGCCCGAATCGTATTGGGCGTTCAGGTGGCTGTGCAGGTACACCACGCCGGCCTCGCTGCTGTCGGAGAGTCGCACGCCCAGCCGTCCGCTGGCGCTGTCGCGGTCGTAGCCGTCGGTGTCGGCGTTATACGAGGACAGGCCCGGCCGTGTGGCCGAAAAGCCGCTGTCCTTGTCGCGCGCCAGCGAGAACGCGTAGCTGACCGCGTGCTCGCCGCCGGCAAACGCGACTTCGGCAGCGCGCGCACCGCGGCTGCCGGCGCCCGCAGCGGCGAACACGCGCACCGGGCCGCTGCCCTGGCGCGTGAAAATCTGCACCACGCCGCCGATCGCATCGGCGCCGTACATGGTCGCCAGCGGACCGTAGACGATTTCGATGCGCTCCACATTGGTCAGCGGCAGTGTGGTCCAGTTGGCCGCGCCGCTGGTGGACGAACCGACCCGCACGCCATCGACCAGCACCACGTTCTGCTTGCCGTCGGCGCCGCGGATGAACACCATCGAGTTGGCGCCCGGGCCGCCGTTACGGGTGACCTCCACCGCGCGCTGCTGGGCCAGCAGGTCGATCAGGTTGGCCGCGCCCGAACGGGCGATATCGTCGGCACTGATGACGACATGGTCGGCGATGACATCGGCCGCAGCCTGCGGCGCGCGGCTGGCGGTGACGAGAACGGTGGTCTGGGCGTGGGAGAACGACGATGCGAGTGCGAGCGCAAGCGACGGCAGCGCCGCGCGGCGTGATACGTGAAAAATCATCAGAGTCTACTGTTATGGCAAGCTTGATTATCCGGCCGACGTCCCCGTGGGCTGGATGAAACCGGAAGTGCGCGCACTTCCACCTGTCATGGCCGGTATCCGGGCTGGCAAGTACGGCCGGCTCACCTTCCCATGCTGACGCACAGTGGTTGACCGAGGCGGCTTGTCGCGCATGGCGACACTTGCTTACCGTTGCGGGGGCAGCACACGTTAGCCTGTGTGAGGCATCGTGTTTCCCGTTTAACTGCACACATGGACACGTGTGCGAGCACCAAAACGTGCGGAATTATACACGTTCGATGGTGACGATCTCCCCGTAGGCGATCGGGTTTGGGGCGGCCGCCGCGGCACGGGCCATGGCGTGCGGGTCCAGTCCGCGCAGGCACGCGCTCAGCAGGCGGATGGTCCCGGCGTGGCAGATCACGACGGCCGGATCAAGCGGCAGGGCGGTAAAAAAGTCGCCTACCCGCGCGGCCATCGCGGCCACGCTTTCGCCACCACCGGGGCGGTAGTGGACCACGTCCTCGGCCCAGGCGTCGATCTCGGCGCGGGCGATGTCGTCCCAGCGGCGCATCTCCCAGGCGCCGAAATCGAGCTCCGTCAGACGCGCATCGATGGTGACAGCGTCCGACAATGCCGCGGCCAGCCCGGAACAGCGACGCAGCGGGCTTGAATACACCTTCGTGTTGGCTGGGAGCCGGGCGCGCAGGGCCGGCAGGGCTGCTGCCATCACTGCGGGATCGACCGTCAGATCTGTGCGGCCGTAGCACACCGATTTGTCCACCAGCGGCGCCAGATGCCGCACCAGCGTCAGAGTAGACACAGGTAGATGGCTACTTCACTGACCTGCTGGACCGCGCCCAGGCAGTCGCCCGTGTAGCCCCCGATGCGGCGGACGAACTTGGTGCCGAGCCACCATGCCACGGCGGCGCAGGCGCCGAACGACGCGGCGATCGCCGGCCAGGCCAGCCATCCGCCCGCACCGGTCAGCAGCACCGGCACCGCCGCGCATATAAACGCGATGGCGAACTCCGCGCGCGTCATCTCCTGCGCCAAGGGTTTGGCCTTGCCGTTTTCGCGTGCGTAGTCCAGCCAGTGAATCAAGGCCGCTGCGGACAGGCGTGAGAGCGGATGGGCCAGCAACAGCGCGGCGGTGGCCGCCTTTGGCGCGAGCAGCGCCAGCACGGTGCACTTGAGCCCAAGCAGCAGCACCAGCGCCACCGCGCCGTAGCTGCCGATGCGCGAATCCTTCATGATCTCCAGCACGCGCTCGCGCGTGAGGCCGCCGCCGAAGCCGTCGCACATGTCGGCGAAGCCATCTTCGTGAAAGGCGCCGGTCAGGTAGATGGTGGCGGCGGTCGACAGCAGTGCCGCGACCGGCGCGGGCCACAGCCAGCCGGCCAGTGCGTAGACCGCCGCGCCCACCGCGCCGACCAGTACGCCGACCAGCGGGAAGTAGCGCGCGGCATGATGCAGCCAGGCCGGTTCAAAGCCGACCCAGGCCGGAATCGGCACGCGCGTGAAGAACTGCAGCGCGATGAAAAACAGGCGGCACTGATGAATGATCGCCGGCATGCGCTGTCCTCAGCCTTGTTTGTCGCTGACCTGGGCCGATTCGAAGGTCGCCATCTCGCGCACGAAGTTGACGGCCGCCTGCAGCAGCGGCAGCGCCAGTGCGCAGCCGGTGCCTTCGCCCAAGCGCAGGTCCAGGTTGAGCAGCGGGCGCGCGTCGAGCTGCGACAGCATTCGCTTGTGGCCGTTTTCGTTGGAGCAGTGCGAGAACACGCAGTAGTCCAGAATCGCCGGCTGCATGCGCGCCGCCGCCAGCAGGGCGCTGGTGACAATGAAGCCGTCGATCAGAAGCACCATGCGGCGCTCGGCGGCGCGCAGCATGGCGCCGGTCATCATCGCGATTTCAAAGCCGCCGAAGGTGGCCAGCACTTCCAGTGGAGCCGAGGCGTCCGCATGCAGCGCCACGGCCGCTTCGATCACGCGCTGCTTGTTGGCGATGCCGCCGGCCGCCAGGCCGGTGCCGGCGCCCACGCAGTCTTCCACCGCGATGCCGGTCAGCTTGTGCATCAGCGCTGCCGCGGCGGTCGTGTTCCCGATGCCCATTTCGCCGAAGCCGACCACATTGCCGTCCAGCGCATCGACCACTGCCGCACCTTCAGCCATGGCCTGCGCGCACTGCTGCGCCGTCATCGCCGGCGCGGCGGCGAAGTTGGCGGTACCCTTGGCCACCTTGCGGTCGATCAGGCCGTCACGCACGCCGAACACGTGATTGACGCCCGCATCGATTACCTGCAAGGCGCAGCCGTTCTGGCGCGCGAACACATTGATCGCGGCGCCGCCCGCCAGGAAGTTCTCGACCATCTGCCAGGTAACATCCTGCGGGTAGGCCGAGACGCCTTCCGCCACCACCCCATGGTCGCCCGCAAACACCAGAATGGCCGGGGCGCGCACGCTGATGTCGGTGGTTTGCTGGATCAGGCCGATCTGGCGCGCGAGCGCTTCCAGCGCGCCGAGGCTGCCAGGCGGCTTGGTCTTGTTGACGATCGCGCTGTCGAGCAGCGCGGCCAGTGCCGGGTTGGCCGTAGTGGAGATAGAGAATGAAGGCATGCGCAAGTGATTAAAAAGGTGGCAGGAAAGGGGCGCTACGATAGCACAGGCAGACGCGCCCCGTTGATGGCCGAACTGCGGCACAATTAGCATATTATTATCGAGTACCCATCTATGAACGAAGAGCTGGCAAGGAAAGTGACGCTGGTCCGCGCGATCGAAACGGCCGACAGCAAGCACGAAATCCTGAGCGACGACGATCGCATGTACGCCACCCGCAGCGCGCGTGAACTGGCGCAATGGCAGGCGGCCGAGAGCAAAACCGCCGTCACCCCCGAGCATTTCCTGCAGCAGCGCGCCGAGCAGATTCTCAAGCGCCTGGCCGAGCGCACGCCTGCCTTTGCCACCTTCCTGCAACGGCGCAGGCTTGGCCCCGCCGTCTCGGCCGGCCTGCCGCTACTGGCGCTGGCGGTGGGCGCGCTGGCCGACCGCATTGGTGATCCGCACCGGGTCGACCTGCTGTCGGCGCCGCTGTTGGCCATCATCGGCTGGAATCTGCTGGTCTATCTCGGCTTGCTGGCCGCACCGCTGCTGCGTGGCCGCGGCCAGGACATCCCGCCGCTGCTGCGGCGCGCCAGCGTGGGCGCGGCCGCGCTCCCGCGCAAGCTGCCGCATGCGCTGGCGGCCGGGCTGACCGCCTACGTGGGCGAATGGAGTTCGCTCAGTGCACGGCTCACGGCAGCGCGGCTGGCCAGAGTGTTTCACCTGTCGGCCGCCATGTTTGCCCTCGGCGCCGTGCTGTCGCTATATGCGAGAGGCCTGCTGACGCAGTACGTGGCCGGATGGGAAAGTACCTTCCTGGATGCTGCGCAGGTGCACACGATCCTGTCGGTGCTGTTCGCTCCGGCGCTGGCGCTGTTCCCGCTGCAGGGCTTTACCCTGGCTGATATCGAAGCATTGCGCTTCGGCGCGGCGCCCACAGCCGCTGGTGGCGCGCGCTGGGTGCATTTGTACGCGGCCACACTGGCGCTGCTGGTGGTGGCGCCGCGCCTGCTGCTGGCCGCCTTCGCCCACTGGCGGGCCAGCCGGATGGCGGCGCGCTTCCCGCTCGACCTGGACCATCCCTATTTCCGCACCCTCGGCAGCGCCGCCGGCACCAGCGCGCCGACCGTGCTGCGCGTGCTGCCCTACAGCTTCACCCTGGATGAGGCGCGCGACCGGGGCCTGGCCGATATCGCGGTGGCGCTGCTGGGCGAACAGACCCGGTTGATGCTGCGGCCGTCCGCCTCGTACGGCGACGACGTGCAGGATGCGTTGGGCGGCGCCGATCTGAACGATCCCGCGGTCGGCACCACCGCCGTGCTGTTCAATCTGGCGGCCACACCCGAAGCGGAAAACCACGGCGCCTTTCTGGGCCATCTGGTGCGCCAGTCCAGCCGGCCGGTGCTGGCGCTGCTGGACGAATCGGCTTTCGCCGAACGCATGGACGACGATGCGCGCCTGAGCGAGCGGATCGCGCTGTGGCAGCAGTTCTGTGTCTATAACAAGGCGCGTGCGCTGGTGGTCAACCTGCTGCATCCGGAGCGCCGTCCGGTCGATGGAGCCGCCTTATGAACCCGGCACAGGTCGCGCTGGCGCTGGTCTCGCATACCAACAACGGCAAGACCACTCTGGCACGCACGCTGGTCGGCATCGATGTCGGCGAGGTGCGCGATGCCGCCCACGTCACCACCATGGCCGAAGCCCATCCGCTGCTGCGCACGCCCGAAGGCGACAGCCTGGAACTGTGGGATACGCCCGGCTTCGGCGATTCGGTGCGCCTGCTGCGCCGCCTTGCGCTGGCGGGCAACCCGATCGGCTGGTTTCTGCGGGAGGTAATCGACCGCTACCGCGACCGTTCATTCTGGCTCAGCCAGCAGGCACTGCGCACCGCGCGTGATTCGGCCGACGTGGTGCTGTACCTGGTCAACTCGTCCGAACACCCGCGCGACGCCGGTTATCTGCCTGCCGAAATGAAGATCCTCGAATGGCTGGGAAAACCGGTGCTGGTGCTGTTGAACCAGCTGGGGCCTCCACGCCCGCCCGCCGAAGAGCGCGACGAGCAGCAGCGCTGGAAGCTGCACCTGGACCAGTTCCCCATCGTGGGTGGCGTGCTGGCGCTGGATGCGTTCGCGCGCTGCTGGGTGCATGAGCGGGTGTTCTACGACGCCGTCGGGGCACTGCTCGATCCGGAAAAGCAGCCCGGCTACGCGCGCCTGTTCGCGCTGTGGGAGCGCTACAACATCGAACGCTTTCACGCAGCGATGAGTCTGATCGGCGCGCAGTTGGCCGCCGCGGCGCGTGACGTCGAGCCGATTTCACAGGAGGAGGGCGGCATGCTGCAATCGGCCCTGAAGGTGGTCGGCCTGGGCAAGGGCACGCAGAAAAGCCGGCAGGAGCAGGCCATGACGAAGCTGCTGGAACGCTTGAATGCCTCCATCGCCAGCACCACCGGCCAGCTGCTCAAGCTGCACCAGCTGGACCCCGGCGAGACCGGCCGGATTCATGCGCGCGTGCGCGAGCACTTCGCGGTGCGCGCGCCGGTCGACAAAACCCAGGCCAGCCTGCTGGGCGCGATCGTGTCGGGTGCGGCCACCGGGCTATCGGCGGATTTGATGGCGGGCGGCCTGACCTTCGGCGGCGGCGCGCTGATCGGCGGGATCGTCGGTGCGCTGACCATGGCGGGCGCCGCATGGGGCTTCAACACCACCACCCGGCGCGACCAGCCGAGCGTGCAGTTCGCCGACGACTTTTTGCACTCGCTGCTGGTATCGAGCGTGCTGCGCTATTTGGCCGTGGCCCATTTCGGACGCGGGCGCGGCAACT
Source organism: uncultured Oxalobacteraceae bacterium (assembly GCA_946480015.1). The sequence goes on from CAMLIL010000102.1 coordinate 17,006, forward strand.
TTGTCGAAGGCGAAGCGCCCGCCTTCTGGCAGGAGGAGCTGGAGGACGCACTGGGTCGCCATCCCCCAGGCTCGGCGTGGCAGGAAGTGCGCGACGGCGCGGACGGCGAGCAGCTGGCACGCATGGCCGGCGCCATCACGCGCGACGTGCTCGATCATCTGTACCCGGGCAGCCTGCCAGTGTCGCGCCTGGAATCGGACGGCCCGGTTTAGAACTCGTACTGCGCGCTGATGCCGGCCAGCCAGGTACGGCCCGGTGCGGCTTCGTAGTAGCGCTTGTTGGCATCGCCCACGATCACCGAACCCACATAGGTTTTGTCGAGCAGGTTATTCACCCGTACGAATTCTTTCAGCTTCCAGCCGCCCAGATGCTGCCTGGCCTGAACGCGCGCATTCACGATCGCGTAGCCGGGGGCGGGCGTTTCGGTGTTGCTGTCCTCGGCGTAGATTTTGCTGCTGGCGATGGCTTCCAGCGCCGCGCCGATTCGGTCGCCACTGTCCTTCCATGCCAGTTCACCGAACAGGTTCGCCTTTGGCACCCCGGGCAGGCGCGCCCCGGCCGGGACGCCGCCGAAAGCGTTGTCGTAGGTCGCGCGCAGGACGGTGGCAGCGACGCGCGCGCTCCAGTTGGTGCTCAAGCGCGTGTCGAGCGAGACTTCGGCGCCTTCGCGCGAGGTTTTGCTGGCGTTGCGGTAGCTGGTGCGGCCCCCGCCCGACGTGTCGACCACCAGTTCGTCCTGCGTGCGCACCGAGAACAGCGCCGCATTCAGCCGCGTCTCGTTGCCCAGGTAAGTCTTGATGCCGGCCTCGAGGTGCGTGCTGCGTGCCGGCTTGAGCTGGAAGTTGAAGCCTTTGCCGCCCGCGGAGTAAAACAGCTCGTTCAGTGTCGGCGTTTCGAAGCCGCGCGCGGCGCTGGCGTACACATTCAAGGTTGGCGTCAGCTTGTAAAGCAGACCGGCCAGTGGCGTGGTTTTGCTGAACGAGAGCGCGCCGCTGTCGTCACCATTGGCGAGGTAGCGGTCCTGCACATTAACCTTCAGCTGACTGTGGCGCAGTCCGGCGGTGAGCACCCATGGCCCGCCCGCCCATTCGGTTTGCACGTATGGATCGGCATTGGTGAGCTCATTGCCTTCATCGCGCCGCAGCTTGCCTTTGACGCCGAGCGTCGCGCCGGAAAAATTCTCGTAGCCCTGCCGGTCATCCATCGAGCGGCCGTAGTCGAAGCCGACGGTGGTACTCAGCTTGCCGCCGCCCACCTGGCGTACGGCCAGCCAGTTAATATCCGCGCCGGCGAAGTCGCGGTCGAAGTCGACCACGCCGCCGGATTGGCTGGGCGCAGCCTGGAAGGCGCGCGAGAATGCCTGGTACTGGATGACCTGGCGGTTGCCGCCATAGGCTGTGAAACGCAGGCGATCTTCGCCGAAGCGCTGTTCGAATGCCAGCCCGATCTGCTGGTGGTCGATGCTCTTGCGCGTATCGTAGCGTTCCGCAAAGCTGCGCTTGGGCGTGGCAGTGTCGCTCGTATCGATTTCGCCGGCGCGCGGATCGCGCTCATAGGTCGTCCAGGTCACGCCCAGCGGATCCTGCGTATCGTGCTGGCGCAGGGTGCTGGCGGTCACGGTCAGCTTGCTGCCGGTCGACGGGCGCACGGTCAGTTTCGCAAATGCCTGGTCGCGCCGCGCCGCACTGTGCTCGCGGTAGCCGTCGGTATCGAAGCGCGAAGCATCGAGCACGTAGCCGACACCGCCGCTGCTGCCTTGGGCATTCAGGTCGAACTTGCGGGTGGCGTCGCTCCCGGCGGCGACGCTGGTTTCCAGCGTGGGGCGGCCGGCGCCATCGCGCGTGAACAGCTGCACCACGCCACCGGAGTGATTACCATAGAGAGCCGAGAATGGGCCGCGCAGCACTTCGATGCGCTCGGCCATGTCGAGGTTGAAGGTGGCCGCCTGGCCTTGGCCATCCGGCATGGTGGCCGGGATGCCATCGGCGATCAGGCGCACACCGCGCACCCCGAAGGCCGAGCGGGCGCCGAAGCCGCGCGAGGAAATCTGCAGGTCCTGCGCGTAGTTCTGGCGGTTCAGCACCACCAGGCCAGGCACGGCGGCCAGTGCTTCGGAGGCGTTCACGCGCAGCTGGGCGTCGCGGATACGTGCCGCATCGACCACGTCAATGGCAGCGGGCAGATCGAAACTATTGTGTTCCACGCGGCTGCCGCTGATCACTACCACGTCCGCCAGCGCAGGCGTGTCACCGGCATGCGCCAGGGGAGCGGACACAGCCAGTAATGCGGCTATGGCGTTCAGGGAAAATGGGGGCTGCTTCATCTTGTCTCCGGATAGCGAACTGGGTTGGCAATATACCTGAACGCGCCCGAACAAATTTCCCTTGCCACGACTCGAGGCCTTTGCTATAGTTCGCCTCCCCGATTTGAACGACAGCGAAATAGAGTAGCTGGCA
>CAMLIL010000103.1 GCA_946480015.1 uncultured Oxalobacteraceae bacterium
TCGACCAGGATGTGCTCGATCTGCTGCTGGTGGTCAAACGCGAACAATTCGTGCCCGCCGCCTACCAAAACCTGGCCTTTGTCGATACCGAAATTCCGCTGGCGGCCGGCGAAACCATGTTCACGCCCAAGCTCGAAGCGCGCATCATGCAGGAAGTGGGCGTTAAAAAGCACGAAAACGTGCTGGAAATCGGCACCGGCTCGGGCTATATGGCCGCGCTGCTGGCGCACAAGGCACGCCACGTGACCACCGTCGAAATCCTGCCTGAACTGAAGGCGATGGCCGAGAAGAATCTGAGCGAGGCCGGCGTTAGCAATGTCACGGTTGAACAAGCCGACGGCTCCGAAGGCTTCGGCCGCGGCGCGCCGTACGACGTGATCGTCATTTCCGGCGCGCTCGAAGTGCTGCCGGAAGCGTTCCTCAAGCAGGTGAAGGTGGGCGGGCGCATCGCCGCCATCATCGGCCAGGCGCCCGCCATGTCGGCCCAGATCATTACCCGCGTGACCGAGACCGCCTACGACACCGTCAAAGTGTTCGAGACCAATGTGAAATACCTGAAGGCCGCGGTCAAGCCTTCGCACTTCACGTTCTGATCGGCACGGCATGAACCACGTGACCGCCCCCGAACTGGCCGCCTGGCTGGCCGACCCGGCGCGCCCGCGTCCGCTGCTGCTGGACGTGCGCGAGAACTGGGAATTTGAGACGTGCAAGATCGACGGCTCGGTGCAGATTCCGATGAATTCGATTCCGGCGCGGATGCAGGAGCTTGACGACGACGCCGAGATCGTTTGCATCTGCCATCACGGCGCACGCAGCGCAAACGTTGCCGCTTTCCTGGAGCGCAATGGCTTCACCAGCGTGACTAATTTGACAGGCGGCGTGCACGCCTGGGCTGTGCAGGTCGACAGCGCAATGCCGAAGTACTGAGCGCGGCTCGGTACGGCGGGATTGGAACCACTTCGGTTTTTTGTTTCTTAACTTTTTTGATGACTCCGATGGAGAATGCAATGCAGAAACCCCTACTCGCCGTGCTGATTGCCAGCGCTTTTCTGACGCTGGACGCACAGGCCGCGGACCTGATTCAGGTCTACCAGCAAGCGCTGGCCAACGACGCTGCCTACGCCAGTGCGCGCGCATCGCTGGCTGCAGGCCGCGAGCGGGTACCGCAGGGGCGTTCGCAATTGCTGCCATCGGTGCAGGCCAGCGGTAATTACACCAAGAACGATACCGATTCCTCGCCGTTCAACGAGGGCCAGACGATCCTGCTGCCGAACGGCACCAGCACGACCGTCCTGGGCGGCAGCGTGAACAACCATTCGAGCCAGGCCACCATCTCGCTGGTGCAGCCGCTGTTCCGCTGGGCTAACTGGCAGACTTACGAGCAGAGCAAGCTGCAGGCGGCCGCTGCCGAAGCCGCCTTCGCCCAGGCCCAGCAGGACCTGATCACCCGCGTGGCGCAGGCGTACTTCGACGTGCTGGCCGCGCAGGACACGCTCGAACTGACCCGCGCCCAAAAGACCGCCACCACCGAGCAGCTGGCATCGGCCAAGCGCAACTTTGAAGTCGGCACCCAGACCATTACCGATACCCACGAGGCGCAAGCGGCCTACGATCTGGTGGTGGCGCAGGAATACGCCGCCCAGAACGATCTGGAAAACAAGCGCAGCGCCTTGCAGGCCATCATCGGTAGCGCGCCGTCCGGGCTGGCGCCGCTCAAGCCGAGCGTGGTGCTGGCCGCGCCCGAACCTGCGGTGATCGATCCGTGGGTGTCGTCGGCGGAAAGCGCGAACTATGGCGTGACCAGCGCCCAGCTCAATTATGAAATGGCCAAGCGCGAAATCCAGAAGAGCCGTGCCGGCCATTATCCGACCCTGGACCTGATCGCCAGCGCCAGCCGCAACAAGGTCAGCGGCCAGCTCAGCGGTGCCGGTACGACCGATAGCAAGGCGATCGGCGTGCAGTGGAACGTGCCGATCTTCAGCGGGTTTGCCGTGACCAGCCGGGTGCGCGAAACCATCGCGCTGGAAGAAAAAGCCCGCCAGGATCTGGAGAGCACGCGCCGCAACGCCGCACTGAGCGCGCGCCAGGCTTTCCTGGGCGTCAATAGCGGCCTGGCGCAGGTCAAGGCGCTGCAGGCGGCGGAAGTGTCCAGCACCTCGGCGCTGGAATCGAACAAGCTGGGATACCAGGTTGGCGTGCGGATCAATATCGACGTGCTCAACGCCCAGCGCCAGCTGTACTCGACCCGCCGCGATCTGGCGCGGGCGCGTTACGACACCATCGTCAACGGTCTGCGCCTGAAGGCGGCCGCCGGTTCGCTGCGCGAAGCTGATCTGGTGCCGGTGAATAATTTGTTGGCGAAATAAACCCGCCGGCACCCGCGGGCCAGGAACATGCCAGGCCCTTCGGGTGCGGGCGGGCGGCAGGGCGCCTAGTCGCGGTCCCGGACTTTCACAACTTTCCTGCTGGCTTCCACCAGATCGGCTTGCAGCCGGTCTAGCGCGCGCACGTCGACGCTGATGTGGTCGAGGATCGCATTGACGAAGGCGAGTTCGGCCGGTGTGGTCCATCCGGGCTGATGTATGAGGCGCAGCAATTCATGCAGGTGGGCGCCGCGCCCGAGGGCTGCCAGCGCGTCGGCCAGGGCCCTGATGGTTTTTTCCAGCTCGTGGATGTGGTGCGACTGGTAGTGCCGGCCCTTCTTGTGGTCGTCGTGGCACTTGTCGTCGTCGTGCTCGCGATACTTGGTGTACTCGCGATACTTGTAGTGCTCGCTGTACTTCCAGTCGTCGCAGTCACGCTTCTTGCAGTCGTCCTTCTTCTTGCAATCGTCGTGGTCGTGGTCGTGATCGTGGCAATGGTCACGACACTTGTCATGCTTGTCGTGGCAGTCCTTGTCGTGATCGTCATTGTCTTTCTCGGTACCCATGATGCTTCTCCTCATCGAGCCGCTGAGATTTAGGCCGCAGGGCTCGTTCGCGGCCTATGACCACGTTAGCGCGCATGGGTGAGCTCGCTTTGACAAAATTTAAACCATGTGAGAGTGGAGTTTTGGAAAATTTAATTTGAGGAATGCTTACATTTTGTGCATAGTTTCAGGGCGGCATGGGAGCGACGCCATCGGGACGCTTGCGCAATAAGCTGTCTGCCCGGTTGAAGGCACGCGCTTTTACGGCACGCGCTTTGCCCGGATGGTGTTGCCAGCCTTGATGACCAGTTCCTGCGCACCGGCGGCGTCCTTTTCAAACCTGAATTCGGCCTGCTCGATCAGGGCGAAGAAGCTGGTATTGCTGGCGGGGAACAGTTCGACACGCTCGGCGCCCAGCGGTGGCGCCTGGATGAACAGGCGCTGGCCTTCGCGGGTGACAGTGATCGGCACGCCACCGACCCGGTAATTGCCGGCATAGGCGGCGTACAGTTTGCTGTCGACGGAGGCGAGAACCCGTTCGTTGACGCGGTAATCGGACCAGCCGTATTCCGCTGAAAGGCTGCGTAAAATCTCGGGCACCAGCGCTCCGCCCAGGTCGCCGTTGGTCATGATGACCGCCCCTTGGCCGGTGCTGGTGTAGGCGAACAGCATCGCCTTGAAGCCTTCATTGGAGCCGGCGTGGCTAAAGGTCGGCACATTCATCGCACCGCCGACGGCGATACCCAGGCCGTAATCTCCCTTCAGGCGCGTGAGCATTTGCTTGGCCATCGCTGCGGAAATCACCTTGTTCGACCTGCCCGCACTGGCATTTTGCAGTTCGATCGCATAGCGTGCCAGGTCGGACGGCGTGCTCCACAGGCCAGCGGCGGCCTGCTCCGGGTAGGTGTGCCATTTGCCTTTGATTGGTGCGCCCTGCTGATCGTGGCCGGTCGCCGCCTGCGCATGCAAGGCCGGTGGCAGCGGCTGCTGAAAGGTGCTGTGTTTCATGGCCAGAGGATCGAGCACGCTGTCTTTCATCAGCGGCGCGAAGTCCTTGCCCGATGCGGTAGACATCAACAGCTGGACGATGCTCAGCCCGCCGCCCGAATAGCGCCAGGTTTCGCCCGGCCTGGTGTCGACCCGGACCGCGGCGGAGTTGGCTGGCTTGGTGCCGTTCAGTACTTCAATCAGCGTCGGCACCGGCTCGCCGCGCGCGTAGCCGCGAAAGCCATGCACGGTTGTGCCCGCGCTGTGGTTGAGGAGTTTGCGCAATGTGACTGCGTTGTCGGCGCTTTGCGCACCCGGCGGCAGCTTCCATGTTTGCAGCTTGACGTTGACGTCTTCGTCCAGTGACAGCTTGCCTTGTTCGACCAGGCGCAACGCGCCAATCGCCGCCACTGGCTTGCTGATCGAGGCGGCCTGGAACAGGGTGTCCGGCGTGACCATGCGCGTGGTGCCGGCTTCGGCCAGACCGTATCCGCGCGCCCACTCGATCGTCCCGCCGTTAATCACCGCGACGCTCACACCCGGCACCTTGAGGGCGGCCATGCGGTCGGCAAGCTTTGACGTGTTGGCAGCCCGGCCCTTGATGGCAATAGCCGGACGCAATCCGTTTTCTACCCGCGCAATGCGTTCTTCGAGCGTGTCGCGGGCGAAGGAGGGCAGGCAGAACGCCAGCAGGGCGAGCGATGCCGCGAGTCGAGTGCGAGTTGCATGCATGAGAGTTGACGGACATGTTGATGGTGACCAACTCTAGCATGGTGATCTGAGGCGTGGGCAGGAATCGGATGCATATGCGGCGGCGGTGCGGATGGCGCTGCAAACCACCTCACTCAAGTAGCGAAAATACCCTCCGTCTAGCCACAGCGCGTGCTGCTCAAGTCGTCGATTTCGGGTTCGGGTGTGAGTCTGAACTCTGCGCTGTTGGTACCTTGCCGGCGGTCGGGTCCGAGGAGCAGGATCTGGGGTTTCACGTTCAAGGTAAAAAGCCGGCGCAGGAATTCGAAGGGCACGAGTTGAAGCGTTCGGGGAAGTGCCCCCTCGCGCCCCCACTCCGCCACAAGCATTGGGTAAAGATCGTCCTCAATACCGAAGACGAAAAAAAGAATCGAGCGGTTACCCACACACACGACGTTCCGCTTCGAATGATGTAGTTCTTTGCCTGGGACAATTCGACTCTGCAATTCGAGAATGGCGTTCCCGGAGTCGCCGGCCAGGCCTGCGATCCTGGTCCGGGCTGGTGCTTCGGCGAGCACCCCTGGGCTGTCTAGTTCGACCGCGCCGTAACGCGCAACGCCATCGTCACGTGAATAGAAAACCATATCGACAGGAAGTTCACCGCTGCATTCGCTTGGAACGATGTGCTCAGGGTAAACGGCCAGAGGCAGCAAGGTCGTCAACGCGTACGGATATTTGACGAACAAGCGCTCCCATTTCTGCCTGGATGATTCGCGTGCGAGTGTCTCTTCAAACAGGCTGCGTGCACTGGCCAGCGTCTTGGACGCAATCACCTCTCGCTCTTTCATGTACGGCTCCTTTTTGTCGTTTGCACTGCCAGGCGTTTGACGGTGGAGGCCGAGAAGGGTTCGCCGAACGTCCGCTCGTACAACTGGCACGAAAGTTCAAATGCCTCGTTTTTCAGTCGGAGGCTCTCTTCATTTTGAAAACCAAGGTACGGAAAATGGTGCAGATACTCGCCGAAGAGCTCCTGCATGTCCTGGTGATATGCACGTGTATCGAGTATATGTCTGTGCCAGATTTCGTCCACGAGCCGGGTGGGTACGATTGGATGTGGCAGACCCGGATTCCAAAGCAGCAACGTGAGCATCCGCTTGTATTCGAGTTCGGCTTGCACGGTGCGCGCTTTCGACCATCTCTTTTCGATGCGCAGGATGGCCTTGACCGACTCCAGGTTGATCCTGGCGACCCTCGGGTCGACGCCAGCGTTGCGCAGCGCCATGAGCGTCGTTTCGGGAATCGGCACCGGGGAATGCATGAAGTACCTTGCCGCCCGTGCGAGGCGCTGCTGTGCGGCCTTCTCGGCTATTGGGGCTGGCACGGTCGTCCTGTTCACGATGCGGCGTCATCCGGATTGAATGGGCCGGGTAAGCAAGGCCTGGCGGGGCCAAGCTTGCCACAGAAGCTGACGAATTGCAGCGCGTCGCTGACGTCCACATCCATCTCGACGAGCAAGGGCAACGCCTGCGCATAGTCGAGAACATCGGTGTGGTGAAGAATGGCGAGGTCGACGATGTTCCATGCACATACGCGGCGCTGCCCGTAATGCAGACTATCGAGCAATTGGCTGGCCCGCTCGCTCTTTTCGAATGCCAGCACGCCGTTTGCCGGCATCGCGATGCCCAGAGCCTGCAGTCGTGCAGCCGCGTTCAGCGTGTTCGAAAGCGGCCAGGACAGCTTGCGGGCGGCTTCGAACAGATGTGCTGGGGAGAACTTTTCTACCCATGGCGCTCTGCCGTCCAGATCTGCGGATAGCAGAAACACGTGCCGCTCGCTGTGCGCGAAATCCTGTTGCGCGGGGCTAAGTTCAGGCAAGCTTGCGAGGCCCAGTTGCACCAGCGGTTTGGCAAGCTCGTAGACTTGCCGCAGGCTGATTGCCCACATCAGGCCCGCCTTGAGCAGATGACCGACGGGCAACGCCGTCACATGCGGGCCGGGACCGTTGAGGTCCGCAGACATCAGGTCCAGGTGTCGCTGCTCGGGCTCGAAAGCGGCCAATGACGAATCGAGCTGGCACAGCGCCGGCTCCAGTACGCCATACGGGCGCGCCATGTCGACGATGTACCCGATCGGCTTGTGCCAGAGAACACTGGCCCGCAGCACGCGCTCGGCATCGATTTTCCCCGCCCAGGGACTCTTGCCATCCAGGTCTTCGGAGAGCAGTTGCACAAGGCGAGTCGGGACAGGTCTGGCAACATCGTGATTCAGATCGGCAACTTCGAACCCCATGGCAGCGAGCGAATGGCAAGCTTGCGCCACCTCCTGCGCGTCAAGCTGCAGTTTGACGCGCGCTTCCAGAACATGCCCCGCCGAAATCCAGGTAAGCCATGGCGGCCCGGCATCGAGATTGCGGGAGATAAGCAATGCCTGCATTGGCGTTGGCGGACAAGCAGTGGCGATGTCGTCGAGGTAGCGGATCGCGATGCCGAGGCCCGCAAGGGGCCGCACGAGTTCGATGACTTCGCGGACGGATAGCCGCCATTCGATCGCTGCACATACAAGCCGGGATGAGGGAATGACGCTGGTGTCGATCGCCGCGGCGTCCAGATGAACGGACAGGAGCATGAGATGCCGCGCCTCAGGAACGAAATCGCCTGCGCAGTCCGGCACTTCGCAGATCTGGACACCGATCGACATCAATGGGCGTGCCAGAGCCAGGACATCGCCCACTCGCATAGTCCAGCTGGCCGCCGCTCGCAGCACCCTTGCAAGACTCACGCGGGAGGGATCGTTGTCGCCAATGTCGTACCATCGTGATGTCGTCAGGGTCAGAGAACGCTGGTCGGGAATAAACGATGGGAGGGGATCAGCGATTTGCGGCAAGGCAACACCGAGCTTTCCCAGTTTTTGCGCGACCTCGGCCGCCTCCGCAAGTGATGTCGACCACTTCACGGCAGCGGCAACGATATGGGCGCCGGACAAGCTGTCGTGCCACGGTGATTGGCCATCCAGCTCTAGCGACAAGAGTGTGCGTTGACGGCTGTCTTGCAGAAAGCTGCTTAGATCGGGCGCTTCGATGCCGAGCGCCACCAATTGGCTGGCCAACGCGTGCACGCGGTCCAGCGGGATATGCAAGCGATTCTCCGCAGACAGCAGGTGCTGCAAAGAGAGCGTGTCGAGCCATGGGCCGCTGCGCGATAGATCGGTGGACAACAGAAGCTGGTGCTGTTCAGTTAACGCGAGACCGGAAGTATCGGGCAAGGGACAGGGCACATCCATGCCGAAATCGGCGAGTTCACGGGCTACCGTCGACACTTCATCGAGTGGCATCGCTATCGCGATGGAAGCTGCAATGACTGCGCCAAGGGCGATCGAGTCGCTCCACGGTGTGGCGCCGAAGACCGCCTTTAGCAGGCTTGTCTGTCCTTGAGTGAGCACGGCGTTCTCGGGAAAACGCTCCAGGTCAGGGAGCAGAATCTCAAGCGGCGCGAGGTGCCGTGCCAGAGTCGCCACCTCGTCGAGCCTGAGCGACCAAAGGTGACTGATCTTCAGCAACTCCGCGACGAGGATCTTGAGCGAGCCGTTGGCCGGCGCGCGCAAATGGTCCTGAAGAAGGATCAAACCCAGCGTGGGCTGATCGCGCCAGTTGTTCTCGTGCGCGAACTGTGCAAGCAGCGGGTACTGCCCCAAGAGTTTCACGCCAGCTTTCTCAAGTGCCAACGCGCGCGCTGCGATGAGTCGCGCGAACGCTGCGCCGTGTACCGAATCGGCAAGTCGCCAATTCGCGTCCGTTGGTTCATCCTGCTCCACATCGGATCCATGCCTTTCGTTGCGGAAAGTCACGCGCAGTCCGGCCAGATTGAGGATGAGCGCATCCAGCGCGGGCGCAACGCCGAGGGAGGCACGCGCAAGACGGTGCAGCTGCGTGTCGTCGTTCAGGTCATACGAATCGGTTTGCAATGCAGGCGCGATCTGCCCGATTTCACCGCAGCGCCAGGCCTTGTCTAGCGGCAATAACGGAAGTGGCCACGCGCGGAACATTTCTTCGAGGGATATGAGATCCAGCTCTGGAAGCTGGCAGAGTTCGCGCCACGCGCCCTGCCGGATAAGGCTGGCGATATAGGAAAATCCTTTCTCCCAGGAGGTCACCCGCGAGCGGTCGACCGTCAGATCTGGCGCCAGATCGTCATTCAGATTGACAATGGCATGCGGTACCTCGCTCTGGCTGGCATTGTTGGTGCGAATGCCGTCGACTAGCAAGCCGTATGATTGCGGCATGCCCAGGCGTGGCGAAACTACCCAGAAAACCCGCGCATGGCCGCGTTCGTCGAGGCTTTGCTGCACCGGGACCAATGAGGTGACCGAATCTACAAACCCCGGCGTTGGTTGCCCGGCTTTCAGGCGTGATCCCGATTGATCGGGTCTCTTGAATACCACCTCGACCTCGGGCAGCCAGAGCCAATCCAAGATACGTTCAGTCAGGTCGTGAACGATGTGCGGGTCACGAAGATACAGCCGCACGAGGGTTCCGCCTCGCACATCGTCGGCATGCTGTATTCGAAACAGGCTGCTCCCTCCGACGATGTGTGCACGCACGCCGGCTTCCCAATCTTCCCCATTGAGCCCGAGCCGCTTCGATTGAACCATCAATTCGTCGGCGACCATGAAATAACTGAACACGCCGATTCCGAATCGACTGTTGGCAAAGAACTGAATGCCGCGCTCGTTCCAAATAGCCTTTTCGACATGAAATTCGTGACTATCCGAGAAGCGCCGTCCACCCTGAGCGAAGAAGGAGCGGAGATGACGTTCTCCCATGCCGATCCCGTTGTCTTCACATTGCACAAAGGCTCTTCCTTCGAAGACGCCTGTTTCGAATATGATCCTGCCGGCATAATCGTCGATGCGTTCACCTGACGCTTTCAGGTAGGCGACGCGCGCCCGGCGCAGGCGGCACGCATCGAGGGCATTTTGGTAAAGTTCGCGCAACGCCAACTCGGGATTGCCGTACAGTGAGGTTCCCATGAGCAGATGCAGGATGCGCCCTTGATCGAGCGTCACCTGAAGATGCGGCCGCCTGTAGACGGGGCGGCCGCTTCGATCGGTCATCGGCAGGATGCCTTTGTCGGTGAAGTGCGCGGGCAGGGCGCTTCTGAGCGGTTCGCCGACGGTGTCGGTTTCTTTCAACTTTTGATTGTGCCGTTCGAGCGATTCCACCAGATGTTGTGCTGCGAAATCGATCGCCTCATGTTCGCAGTGCAGGTTCATCACCAAGTCGTCACCAACACGATTCCAGGTAATGCTCCGAAGCTGTCGGCGCAGGGATGTCGCGACCAGACCGGACGACATCCCGACATGCTCGATGAGCACCGGGTCGAGCCGCCGAGGGTCGGCCTCCATTGCAGCGGCAATCGAAACGAGGTGCGCGAGCAACGGCTCCCTGAGCCGCCATTCGTCGGGTGAGTCGCCCACGCGCACCTCGTCGAGTAGTCGATTGGCGCGGTCGGGGGCACGCGCGAGCTCAATTTCTTGAGACGAGGCGAAGAGAAAGCGGGAAAGCTGAACGACGCGCCTTCCGTTGATGATCTGTCGTATCCGGTCGTCCTGTTCGTCCGGCGCGGGCGAGGGGGCAAAGAGCTCGTCAAGGGTCTTGTTGATCCAGCCGCCAGCCCGTTCCCCCGCCTGCGGCACGAAGTCCCATAACTCGCCGCTCGAGTGCAGGAACTGGTTCAGTTGCCACCCCGACAGATCCTGTGCAGCCTCCAGCATGTCACGCTGAACCAGGCGCTCGCGCCGGCTCATCATTGCCTCCTCGGAGCGGATTGCATTGCGCAACGCGGACCAGGCAGGCTTCGCCCCGGGATTGTCGCCTTTCCTCAAAGGATCGAGAGGGTCGCCTTCCGCCGCGAGCATTACCTGGCCCGCCGCCAGAACAGCCTCATAGACGAATGGCGCGATGCATGTGAGTGCCGCTTCCGCAGGCGAAAGTTGCGCCTCGCCATTGCCAAGAAGGATATCAAGGCGGTGCAGAACGCGCAGGGGGCTCTCGGCATCACGCCATCGTTCGTCGGGCACGCGCTCAAGGGCGCAATCGAAGATCGCTTGTGCTCGCAACACGAGAACATTGATGCGGCGCGCCAGTGGCAAAGGCGCGTGCGATACGCTCCGCCACAGTGGGGTAGCGTGCAAACCGTCGAGCCATCTGGAAGCAGGTAACTTCGCACTTTCACCGGTTCCGGTACGGTCATCAGCGGTCGCCGGCTTTCGGTGTGGAACGTCGACGTGGAGCTTGCCATTGGAATCCGTGTGATAAAACGCGCTTGACCGGTGCCAATGCCCGCGTTCAGACCACGCGAGGAAAGTGACATCGTATGCAAGCGGGCGGCCGGTATCATCGAGCGTCACATCGATGCACTGAAACGCGTTGTCGTATCTGTCTTCGTGATCGCCCTCATAGAGCGAGCCCGCCGCAAGCACCGGAAGCGATCGCTGCGGATCGGCAATCGACATGGCGAGCGCTTCGTGCTGATGTCCGTGCAGCAGAAGGTCCACGCGTTCGGAGAGTCTGTGCGTCGCGCCAATCTGGTCGGCAAGGTCTGCCAACGGATGATGAACGAGCGCCAGCCGGAAGCCTTTGAGCGGGTACGCTTTTTCGTGGACCAGCATTCTGATCTGTTCGGCGGTAAGCCTGAGCATTCCCTTATCGTGATTGTCCCCTGCAAGCCAAGCCGAATCGAGTCCAATCACGTGCACCGGAAACGGCAGGTCGCGCACCGCGACCGTATTTCTGTACCCGAGTGCGTGATGTGCGCTGGCGGCGGGCGAGAGCGCCGTTCGTTTGAGATCGTTGGCGACCCAGTTCCAGAAGTTCTCGCTACGACGTAGCACCGCTTCCCGCCACTCGGCCTTAGCGCCAAGGGGAATTGAATGCGGAGCGGCCATCCATCGGCCGACCTCGGCGGCGTAACGTGTGGTGAAATCGCGAAACTCTTTCCACTCCGTGGGATTGCGGCTTCGATCGACGTCGTGATTTCCCGGGACCACGAAGAGCGCATGAACCGATGTAGCGCATGCATCGAGGATGCGCCTGATACGCCCGGAGGCGGCGGCATATTCTTCGGCCAGTCCCCAGTCCGCGATGTCGCCTGTGAAGCAGACGAGGTCAATCGGGCCATCCGCCCGCAGTTCGGCAATTCTGTCGTAAAGACTACTTTCGTCGAGGACGCGGTATCGAGAGGCAGCGCCGAGTTCGATCCGCCGCTTGCGCTCGTCATCCATGGAATCGAGAGCGACGCGTTCATGTAAGTCTGATACATGAAGGATTCGCAGTCGATGCGTCATCCTCGTCTCCCAGGTGTCCCCGGAGTGCCGGAGGATTTGTCGATGACGGTATACATGATGCACAACATGGCTTATCCCGCGTACACGTACGTGCCGGCGAGACCGCCTTCGGCGCTACATTAGCGGTGGTATTGCAGTGTAGTTTAGCGAAAAAAACAAGGGGGTGAAATACGTTTCCGCTGCGGATTCCAATGCTGCCTACTCAACCGGGTTATGGGTTCCCGCCTTTGCGGGAACGACGAATCTGAGGCTGGTGGTAACTATAAGGTCTTCCACACGTGGCGGTGACATGACGAAATTCTTACGACCGTCTGTCAAGAGCAACGGGAACGGCCCCGTCATGCCGGGGCGATTTGCGCAGCGGCCAGCGTCCGTCGATTCGCTGCGTGACTCCGAAGAGCCGCGCATGCTTGATCACCAGGCCCCGGTATTGGGCATCGACGCCCATGGCTCTTGTGGTGCGAGAGGTGCACCGGCCTGCAACAGTTCGATCGAAATATTATCCGGCGATCGCACGAATGCCATGTGGCCGTCGCGCGGCGGACGGTTGATCGTCATGCCATGATCGACCAGCCGTTGGCACGCCGCGTAAATATCTTCGACCTCATAGGCCAGGTGGCCGAAGTTGCGTCCACCGGCGTACTCTTCCGGATCCCAGTTATACGTCAGTTCCAGTTCAGCGCCTCGGTCGCCAGGGGCGGCAAGGTAGACCAACGTGAACCGCCCTTGCGGGTACTCTCGCTGGCGGACGACCTCTAAACCGAGGGCGTCACGATAAAATCGTAGCGAGGCCTCGAGGTCGGTGACCCGGGCCATCGTGTGCAGGTACTTCAATATAAACCCCTGTAATTGTCGTTAGTACGTGGAGAATCGCACCGCCACTCATGAAAGAGTGCGGGAACAAACTGCGATTCTAAGCGACCTGCGCACCGGCCGCCGGGCGGCCCTTAATTCTCCAGGCGCGCGTCCAGTGTGATGGTGGCGTTGAGCAGCTTCGACACCGGGCAATTCTGCTTGGCGCGCAGGGCGGCCGCTTCGAACGCTTCCTGATTGGCGCCGGGGATGTGGGCGATGAGATTGAGGTGCACGGCGGTAATCGCAAAGCCCTGTTCGTCCTTCTCCAAGGACACCGTGGCCGTGGTTTTCAGGCTTTGCGCGGTCATGCCGGCCTCGCCCAGCTGGGCGGACAGCGCCATCGTGAAGCAGCCCGCATGCGCCGCGCCGATCAGTTCTTCGGGGTTGGTGCCCGGGCCGTTGTCGAAACGGGTGTTGAAGCCGTATTGCGTGTTGTCGAGCACGCCGCTCTGGGTCGAAATCGATCCTTTTCCATCTTTCAGGCCGCCACTCCAGACGGCGCTACCGGAACGTTTGATCATGATGTCCTCCTGCGCTTTGGTTTGTCGTGAGAGACATCTTGCGCGCCCCCGTTCCGTTTTTCTGTACGGGAGCGCACATCGCAGGCTTGACATTATTTGGCGGCGGGCACCACCCTCCAGATGATATTGCCGACGTCGTCGGCCAGCAGGATCGCGCCGGCCTTGTCGACCGCCACCCCGACCGGCCGCCCGTAGGCGTGGCCGTTCTTGCCGAGGAAGCCGGTCAGCACGTCCTGCGGTGCGCCGTTCGGTTTGCCGTCGGCGAACGGCACGTAGATCAGCTTGTAGCCCGAGGCCGGCTTGCGGTTCCACGAGCCGTGCTGGCCGATCAGGGCGCCGTTCTTGAAGGAGGGAAGCAGCGCGCCATCGTAGAACGCCAGGCCGAGCGAGGCGGTGTGGGCGCCCAGTGCATAGTCGGGTTTGATGGCTTTGGCCACCAGATCGGGCCGCTGCGGCTGGATGCGGTCATCCACATGCTGGCCGAAATAGCTGTACGGCCAGCCGTAGAAGGCGCCATCCTTGACCGAGGTCATGTAGTCCGGCACCAGATCGTTGCCGAGCTCGTCGCGCTCGTTGACGCTGGTCCACAGCACCCCGCTCTGGGGATGGAAGGCCATGCCGACAGGATTGCGCAGGCCGCTGGCGAACACGCGCGACTTGCCGGTGCCGATGTTCAATTCCCAGATGGCGGCGCGGCCTTCTTCCTTGTCGATGCCGTTTTCGCCGACATTGCTGTTCGAGCCCACCGAGGCATACAGCAGCTTGCCGTCGGGACTGGCCACGAGATTTTTGGTCCAGTGGTGGTTGATGCCTGCCGGCAAATCCATCACCTTGACGGCTTTGGCGGAAATATTGGTCTGGCCTTCCTGATAGGGGAAGCGCACCACGGCGTCGGCATTGGCCACATACAGGTCGTTGCCGACCAGGGCCATGCCGAACGGCGACATTAGCCCGTTGGAGGCGTCCATGAACACGCTGCGGGTGGCCGCCTCGCCGTTCGGGCCGACACCGCGCAGCAGGGTGATGCGGTTGGGCGAGGGCACCGCCGCGCCGGCTTTTTTCATGGCGTGCTTCATCACCGCGCCCTTGATGCCGCCGCCTTCGTCAGGCGCGGGCGGCTTGTTGGTTTCGGCCACCAGCACGTCGCCATTGGGCAGTACGTACAGCCAGCGCGGATGGTTCAGGCCGCTGGCGTAGGACGTGACCCGCAAGCCCGGCGCGGCGAGCGGCGCCGTGCCTTTCGGCCACGGATCGGCCGGCGCCACGTTCATGGTCGGCAACAGCGATTTGCTGGGGGCAGGCAGGGTGGGATTGGGGCCGAAGCCCACCGGCATGGTCTGGGCGCCGGCCAGGCCGGCCATGGCCAGCGCGGCCCCCAGCAGCAGGCGCCGCGGCGTCATTCGCCGCCCCGCGACTTGACGGTGGAGTCGTGGTGGCGCATGCCCTTGTGGGCGTCGCTTTGCGGCTTGGCTTGGCCGGGCGTGGCGGGAACGCTGGCTTCCACCCCGCGCGTGCCGTGCAGGTCGGTATCGACCAGGCCCTGCTCGAGGTCGGAGGCGGCCTGCTTCATCACGCCGCGCGGGGAAGTGTCCTGGCCTTCGGGCGCTTCGTCGCGCTCGTGCGGCAGGCGCTTGACGCCGTCGTTGCTGATCTTGGCGTCCGTATTGAGGGCACGGTCGCGGGTCTCGGTCACCATGGGATTCTCCTTGCATCGACTATTGTGAGAATGGTATCCCGCACGGCGGAAGGCGGTCGCTCAATTGAACGGCGGGCCGCTCTATGGCAGAAGCAGCAAGAATCGGTTAATCTGCTGCGTGTCGTTCACCGCCGAGATTTTCATGCCCACCACGCAACCGCAACAAACCATCGCCCTCGCCGTGCGGCACAACACCGCCGGCATCGCCGAGCCGGTGCACAGCGTGGTCGGGTTCCTCCAGGCGGCCGGTTACCGCGTCGTCCTGGAAGCGCAGACGGCGGCCCATCTGAAACTGCCGGGCCTGGAAGCGCTGGACGCCGCCGCCATCGGCGCGGTCGCCTGCGCCGCCATCGTCATGGGCGGCGACGGCACCATGCTGGGCATCGCGCGCCAGCTGGCGCCGTACGACGTGCCGCTCATCGGGATCAACCAGGGCCGCCTGGGTTTCATGACCGATATTGCGCTCGACCGCATGCTGCCGGTGCTGGGTGAAATCCTCGGCGGCAAGACCAAGGCCGAGCGCCGCACCCTGCTGGAAGGCCGCGTGATGCGCGACGGCGACCAGATCGCCTGCGGACTGGCCGTCAACGACGTGGTGGTGGCGCGCGGCGCCGGGGCCGGCATGGTGGAGCTGAAAGTGACGGTGGACGGCGCCTTCATGTATAACCAGCGTTCCGATGGCCTGATCATCGCCACCCCGACCGGCTCGACCGCGTATGCGCTGTCGGCCGGCGGCGCGCTGCTGCACCCCAGCCTGGGCGGCATCGGCCTGGTGCCGATCGCCCCGCACGCGCTGTCGAACCGGCCGATCGTGGTGCCCGATTCGAGCGAGATCGTGATCGAGATCGTCAGCGGGCGCGATAACAGCGTCAATTTCGACATGCAGACGTTTGCCAGTCTGCACCACGGCGACCGGATCGTCATTTCGCGCTCGCCGCACCACATCACCTTCCTGCATCCGGAAGGCTGGAGCTATTACGATACCCTGCGCGAGAAACTGCACTGGAACGAATATCCGTCGGGCGAAGGCAAGCTGCGCTAAGCCCGCCACCTCAATAAAGATCAGGTCAATGCTGCGTACCCTTACCATCCGCGATTTTGTGATCGTCGATACGATCGAGCTGGAGTTTTCCAGCGGCTTTTCCGTATTCACCGGCGAGACCGGCGCGGGCAAGTCGATTCTGATCGATGCGCTGCAGCTGGCGCTGGGCGGCCGCGGCGACGCCAGCGTGGTGCGCGAAGGCGCCTCCAAGGCCGACATCACGGCCGATTTCGCGGTCGGCCCGGCTGCCCAGGCGTGGCTGGAACAGAACGAATTTGCCGCCGACGAAGGCGGCGCCCTGCTGCGCCGCGTGATCGACAATGCCGGGCGCTCGAAAGCCTTCATCAATGGCGTCGCCGCCACCGCCACCCAGCTGCGCGACCTGGGCGAAATGCTGGTCGACATCCACGGCCAGCACGCGCACCAGTCGCTGCTCAAACTCGATGCCCAGCGCGCGCTGCTGGACAATCAGGCCGCTTCCAGCGCCGATCTGCAGGCCGTGGCCGCCAGCTACAAGGCATGGCGCGCGGTGGCCAGGCAGCGCGAAGAATTCGAGACCAATGCCAGGAACGTGCTGCTGGAACGCGAGCGGCTCGAATGGCAGGTCGCCGAGCTGGAAAAGCTGGCCGTCAAGCCGGGCGAGTGGGCCGAGATCGGCAACGAGCACAGCCGTCTGTCGCATGCGGCCAGCCTGCTCGAGGGCGCCCAGGAGGCGCTGGCCGCGATTTCCGAGTCGGACCATCCGATCCTGTCGCAACTGTCCTCGCTGAACCAAAAGCTGGGCAAGCTGGTGGATGTGGACGCGGGCCTGCAGAGCGTGCTCGACTGCATGGAACCGGCCCGCATCCAGTTGCAGGAAGCGGTGTATGCGCTGAACAATTACCTCGATAAGGTCGAGCTCGATCCAGAGCGCTTGCGCCAGGTCGAAGCGCGCCTCGATGCCATCCACAGCACCGCGCGCAAGTTCCGTGTGGCGCCGGAGGAATTGCCGGACGAATATGCGACTTTATCGGAGCGGCTTAAGCAACTTGCCGACGCCAGCGATGTCGATGGCTTGCGCAAGCAGGAAGACAAGCTCAAGGCCGGCTATATGGAAGCGGCGCAGCGCCTGTCCAGGGTGCGCGCGGCCGCCGCCAAGTTGCTCGGTACCCAGGTGACGGCAGCCATGCAGGAATTGAACATGACCGGCGGCAGTTTCGTGGTTGCCTTGCATCCCGGCGAGCCGGCCAGCCATGGCGTGGAGCAGGTCGAGTTTCTGGTGGCCGGCCATGCGGGCGTGGCGCCACGGCCCTTGGCCAAGGTGGCGTCGGGCGGCGAGCTGGCGCGCATTGCCCTGGCCATTTCCGTGATCACGTCGAATGCGACCACCACGCCGACCTTGATTTTCGACGAGGTCGACAGCGGCATCGGCGGCGGCGTGGCCGAGGTGGTGGGGCGCCTGCTCAAGCGCCTGGGACAGGATCGCCAGGTGCTGTGCGTGACCCACTTGCCGCAAGTGGCCAGCCAGGCGAACCAGCATTTCCAGGTCGCCAAAGGAGCTACGCCGGCAGGCAAGACCGTGTCGCGTATTGACGTTCTCGACAGCAAGGCGAGGGTGGAAGAGGTTGCCCGCATGCTGGGTGGGCTGGAAATTACCGCCACGACCCGCAAACATGCGCGCGAGTTGCTGGCGTCCTGACGCGATTGAGTCAGCGCGGGGACCCATAGCACCCAGGCATCATCCATAAGAATACCCAGAATGTCCTTCCAAAAAGAACCCCAGCACCCGCACGGCACCGTCCCCCAGAGCGCCATCGTCCTGGTCAACCTCGGCACGCCCGACGCGCCCACCCGCCCGGCCGTGCGCCGTTACCTGAAACAGTTCCTGTCCGATCCACGGGTGGTGGAAATCCCGCGCGCCCTCTGGTGGTTCATCCTGCACCTGATCATCCTGCCCCTCCGCTCGGGCAAGTCGGCCGCGAAATACGCCACCATCTGGACCGCCGACGGCTCGCCGCTCAAAGTCCATACCGAAAAACAAGCGATGCTGCTGCGCGGCGCTCTTGGCGAACGCGGCCACAGCAACCTGAAAGTGGTGATGGCCATGCGCTACGGCGCGCCCTCGCTGCCGGAAGTGCTGGCCAGGCTGAAGCAAGAGCACTGCGACCGCATCGCCATCCTGCCGGCCTACCCGCAATATTCCGGCACCACCACCGGCTCGATCGGCGACGCCGTGTTCGACCATTACCGCAGCGTGCGCAACGTGCCCGAGCTGCGCCTGATCCGCAACTACCACGACCACGACGGCTACCTCAACGCCCTGCGCGACAGCGTGCTGGCGCATTGGGAAGCCAACGGCCGCAGCCAGAAGCTGGTGATGAGTTTCCACGGCGTCCCCAAGCGCACCTTGCTGCTGGGCGATCCCTACCACTGCGAATGCCACAAGACGGCCCGCCTGCTGGCGGCCAAGCTGCGCCTGACGCCGGACGATTACCTGGTGACCTTCCAGTCGCGCTTCGGCAAGGCGGAGTGGCTGCAGCCGTACACCGCGCCGACCGTGCAGCAGCTGGCGCGCGACGGCCTCCAGCGCATCGACCTGATTTGCCCAGGCTTTACCAGCGATTGCCTGGAAACCCTGGAAGAGATCAACATGGAAGTACGGCACGATTTCCTGGCCGCCGGCGGCCGGGAATTTCATTACATCCCATGCCTGAACGAGCAGCCAGCGTGGATTGCCGGGCTGGCCGAAGTGGCCGAACAGCATCTGATCGGCTGGCCCACCCTGATGACTTCGACCCAGCGCGAAGCGCAGAAGAAGGATTACGACGCCGGGCGCCGGCAGGCGGCGCGGCTCGGCGCCGAGTGAGGGGCTGTTAGCCCCAGGCTAGGGAAGGGCCAGGTCGGCGTAGCAGATCCACGCCATCGTCAGCAAGGCGTAGGCAACGACACTGGCCGCAATCAGTTGTAGCTTCATATTGGCTCCCTGCGCTATGCCGGCGCTCCCCGTGGAGCGCACTCTTCGATAGCGAATGACTCGATGGTAGCGGGAGCCGCGCTTGATTGATCCATTTAAACCGTAAGAGTTGTAACGCCGGTTACATGATCGCATTCTGACAATTCCCCTTGAAAATCCGGGATATAGCCCCATCTGGGTCCCCGTGTGGTAAGCAGGACACCTCAAATAAACAGCCAAGTCATTGATTTTAGGAGTTTTTTCGATG
>CAMLIL010000104.1 GCA_946480015.1 uncultured Oxalobacteraceae bacterium
CCGCCACCGTTTTGTCTGCCTGAACACCAGCTGCCACCGTGTGCGCTTCTTTCGGTGCAGTCTGCGCCAACACTTTTCCCAGCCTTGCGTCGAGTTCAACAAGCGCTTTTGGAATCTGCTTGAGGGCATCCTGCTGCAGCGCGTAAAATTTTCCCTCCCACTCTGCCAGTTTGACAATCGTCGCTTTGACCCTATCGAAATACCGCAGGCTTTCCAGATGTGTGCGCAGCGTCTTGACGATTTCGACAAGCTTGCCCGTGATTTCGCGCATGGCCTGCATCAGCGGCTTTTCGTACTTGGCAAACTTGATTGCGCGCAAAAACTTTAAAATGTCGCCCTTGATGAATTTTTGCAGGAACTGCACCAGTTCCACCAGCTTAGACGCTTCCTTAATCAACATAAGCATGACCGCACGCAGTGCAGCGCCAAGTTCCGAGCCTGCGATGCCGCCAACTATAGCACCTACGCCCGCCGCCGCCGCACCGCCCGCGGCCATCGCGACCGGTAAGGCAATGACGATCAGGCAGGCACTTAGCAATACCCACTCCATGAGCTCTTCGCGCTTCTCAGGATGGTTCGCCAGCCGCAGAATGACAGCGACCGCATCGCGCGCGCTGGTGACGATGACAACGCCTGGAATAAAACTGACCAGCATATCGGCAACGATAGCCGACAGTGGCCGATGGTCGGCAAATTCGCCAAAGAACACAGACTTGAGCCAGTCCATGCTGCCGACGACGTGGCCCCAAGCATCGTTCAGGATAGTGTGATGGTCCGGCGGTTGCTGGGTCATGCTTGACCTTTCGTTGTCGTGCTGCGCGGTGCCCAGTTCAGTAATTCGTGCACATCGTCATGTAATTCGGTGCTGACAGTGGAGCTTGCCTGTATCGGTTTGTAGTCATATTCAATCTTTGCGCCGACGCCTGCCGGTACGTCGCTGATGCGGGCAATGCCCAGGGCATCGAGCATTCCCTTGCGTATGCTGCCGTCACTCAACGTTGCTTTGTAGGCAGCGCCGGCTAATGGCGCTCCCCAATCGGTGAGATGACGAAACTCCACATCGGTCTTTTGTAATTCAGGTTTGAGCAAATGCGGCATCACATACGACTTGGTCGCGGGCCCTGGCATGGTGTGCATCGAGGCCTCCGCGGTCCAGGTGCCGGACGTCCCGTTGGTAATGCCAGAGGCATTGATCTTCACAAATGAGCCACCGGCGGAGATCATGACTTCTTCTTTGGCATGAATTTCAATGCGCGAGGTGGTCGATAGCAGGCGCACCACTTTTTCCGCGATAAGATCAAGGTCGTTGCTTTGCGCCTGTACTTCAACTTTGCCCTTGGCGGCAAATAATTTGATGCCGGCGTTAAAGGCGAACAGGCTGATTTTTTCAGCGACGCTGGCGAGCAGGCTTTTACCCACAGCTATATTGGTATCCATCCCCGACGACAGCGTCACTTCGGCGCCCGCATGAACGTGGGTGCCTTTGGCGCTGGCCAGAGCGATGCCAGCCGGGGACGCTGCCAGCAGTATCGGTTCTTTAAACCGGTTGGCACCGCCTTGCCCCTCGCCGTCATACCGGTCTTGCGTGGCGTCGATGAAGTGGTTGAGGGCATCCAGCCCGGCAAGCGCTTCCGCGCCTGCTTTTGATGCGGTATCGGACAGGCTTTTGCTGAGCGACGCGCCTGCTTTCAGCTGACTTGTAGCTTCAGTGGCGTCGAGCTGCGTGCCCTGGGGTCCAGGGCGGCCAAAGGTACTAAGGTATAGGCCCTTTTGCGTGACAATTGCACCGAAATCATCGGTGCTGAGTGCAAAACCCGACCCGTAAAAGTTATTTCGCTTGTTACCCTGCTGGCTGACCAGATAGCCGAGGTTCAGTTGCGCATGGGTATTGGTGCTATAGAGATGAACCCGGTTTTGCCTGGTTGTGTCATCAAGCACCAGCTGATTGAAACCATTGCCTTTGTATTCTTTGGACTTGTAGCCCGAGAGCTTGCCATCGGTATGCCATTGAGGTGCCTGATCGTCGTTATACAGTCGCCCGGTAACCACGGGCCGATCTGCATCGCCATCGAGAAAGGTGACGATGACCTCTTGCCGGACGCGGGGCACATTGAGCCCACCCCAGCCTTGACCGGCATTAGGATAGCTGACACGCACCCAGCAGGAGGCGCGCTCGTCGCCGGGGTTTTGCCGGTCCCAGCGGAACTGGACTTTGACGCGGTTGAGGCGATCGGTGTAAATCTCTTCGCCTGCCGGGCCGACAACCACGGCAGTTTGCGGATGCAGCGTCGGTTTCGTGTGCTCGAACGGGCTACGGAACGGCACTTTACGGCGCTGGACTTCAATGCGGTTGAAACAATGGCCGGTGTGCTCGTTGCCTGCGAATTTTCCCAGGTTCGCCTCGCCTTGCGCCAGGTTGCGCCCCATGGCGGCTTTTGAGGCTTCCAACTGCGGCAAGAGGCTGCCGGGAAAGTCTTTCACTTTGTTTGAGAGCGGTAAGTTATTTTCGATGCACCATTCAACCGCAATGACAAAAAACTGACGGTCTTCGGGCGCATCAGACTGATGTGCCGGGTGGTCTTCAAGGGTGAACCAGCCGCCTACCGACAGAGAACGCACACCAGAAACGGCGGAGAACCGTTTCATGCTCGACTCCCACTGTTCTACCCGGAGTCGCGACTGTTTGTCTCCTTGCTCTTGTTTTGAATAGGTATACGCGCCGGTGTATTCGTATACTTCTAACTGGCCAGGTAGATCGCCATGCTCTCTGAGAACGAAGGTGTTGCTCTCCTTTACCTGGTTCGGCGCTTTGTAATCGTTGGTTCTGGCAGTAAATTGGCTGGGGGCCAAACTCCGGTCTGCGCTCCAGTGCACAATTTTGTGCACTTCGTCTTCGGTGCCTGCGCCGTGAAAGTAAATTTTTTCCTGAGCAATTGGCTTGAGCTGATACGTCGTATCGGTAATCACAAGCACATGACCAGAACCGTCGGCCTTGTGCTCGTGGTAGCTGTACCAGCCTTCTTCTTCCATCAACCGCTGGACGAAATGCCAGTCTGTCTCGTATTGGGTGCAATAAGAACGCTCGCGCGCAAGCTCCCTCACATCAAAGCGGAAATTGCCCCGGGCCTGCGGATACCCGTTAAATACGTCACTGAGGATGTCGTCGGCTGTTTTGTCCTGCCATATCCGGGCATCTTTGCGAAATTTCAAAAAATGCAACCACGGCGCAAATGACATCTGGCAGAAAGTGAACTGTCCGTCACTGCCCAAGCGTTTCATCGTGTGCACATAACCATGGACGGGTAAATAGCTACGATCAGCCTGCTGTATCCAAAGCGTTACGGGCTGTGCAATAAGCGTTTTAAGTTCGATATCGTCACGTACCGATAGGCAATCGATCGTGTACTCGTAACTTCTCCCCAGACGCTCGTGGGCGAGCACGCGTTGCGGTAGAAGGACATCTTCGCCGAGAGGGGTGGTTAATTTGACGAGGCGGGCCTGTTGGCCGACAAGCGCTTGGTTGAGAAACAGGAAGTTTTTCAGATCGGCCATGGGGAAGGACTGCCTCATTTCTATTGAGTGAGCGAGCACGAGCAACGCACACGCGATGAAATGTGGTAGTCCGCGTCGAAAAGTTCACAGGTATCAAAAATACAACCATGAAATTTTACTCATATCTTGTCCGGTCGTCTACTGTTGTACAGTAGAGTAGCCGGCTGGCTTCAGACCGGCCGACGATGCCGACGAGATCATGGGTATCGACGCGTTAGCAGCCGGCGCTGGCTGGTTGCCGGACAGTGGGTGCACGATCGCCACCGGCAGCGGAACCGCCAAGGCCATCAATCACGCCCTCAAACGCTGACCGGCACTTGACCGCTAAGGTTTATGATCAAACGGACTTTAACCCGTGAAGACACCGTACAGGTAGTGGGCCAGGACTGAGGCGATGAGAAGCAGGATTGCCAGCAATACCCAGCGCGTCGTCCGGGTCAGGGCGACCACGGCGCGGCTGGCCTCTTCGTTCAGGGTAAGGCGCTTGCCGGACGGACGGGTCAGCAACTTGTACAGGATGGTCAGGCCGCCTGCGATCACCAGGAATTTGATCATGCAGGCTACCCGAGACGGACCACGAACACGGCCAGGACGACACACGCAACACCCATCGCCGCCACGGCCCCGGCCAGCAGGCGGGTGCGCCGGCGTGCCGCTTCCATGGTGGCGATCAGCTGCGCATTCTGGTCCGCCAGCTTGGTGATGAGGCCGCTCGCTGCGACCATTTGCGACTTGAGCACCGCCACTTCCTGCTCGGCACGGTCGAGCCTTGCGCTGAGCCCGGCATTCGGGCCGAGCGGCACCGCCTCCTCGCCCGCCGCCGGCTCGGCCGCCTTGCTGCCGACCGAATCCCACAGCTTGCGCGCGCCGCCCACGACCGAGGGCGCCGCCGACAGCACGTCGCTCCACGGGACCGCTTTCAACATCGTCAAGATACTCGTTGCCATTGTCATGCTCCGCTTACCCAAGTGCGCCAAGTGCGCCAAGTGCGCCAAGTGCGCAGCATACCATCGGCGCCGCGCACGAGAACAAGTTGACTTGGTAAATGATAATAGTTATCATTTGCGTTTGGTTCTCATCCATTCTCCCATGCACACGCCCGCCACCCAGCAGCTTCCCAGCGCCAGCCGCGCCGCCTGGCTGAAGCAGCTGCATCGCTGGCACTGGATCAGTTCGGCGCTGTGCCTGTTCGCCATGCTGCTGTTCAGCCTGACGGGCATCACGCTCAACCACGCCGCGCAGATCGAAGCCAGGCCGCACACCGTCAACCGCAAGGCCGCCCTGCCCGCGCCGCTGCGCGAACAGCTGGCCGCCTTCGCGGCGGCCCATGCCGACCAGCGTGCTCCGCTGCCGGCGGCGATTGCGCGCTGGGCCGACGATCAATTCAAGCTCGACGTGGCCGGCCTGGAGGCCGAATGGACCGAGGAAGACGCCTACGTGCCGCTGGCGCGTCCGGGCGGCGACGCCTGGCTGCGCATCGGTGCCGACGGCGCGGCCGAATACGAAAAGACCGACCGCGGCTGGATATCCTGGCTCAACGATCTGCACAAGGGCCGCAACACCGGTCCGGTATGGGCCTGGTTCATCGACCTGTTCGCCGTCGCCTGCGTCGTGTTTTGCGTGACCGGTTTCCTGATTATGAAAATGCACGCGGCCAACCGCCGCGCTACCTGGCCCGTGATCGGCTTCGGCATTCTGCTGCCGCTGCTGCTCGCCCTACTCTTTATCCACTGACACCGACCATGAAACTACAGCGCACGCTTGCCCTCACCCTTCCGATGCTCAGCAGCTGGGCTGTCGGCGCCGACCTGGCCGTCAAGTTCGAGATTCCCCAGCTGCAGGTGGCCGAATACCACCGTCCCTACGTGGCGATGTGGCTGGAGCGCGCCGACCAGAGCGTGGCGGCCAACCTGGCGGTGCTGTACGACGTCAAGAAGAAGGACAACGGCGGCACCAAGTGGGTCAAGGACCTGCGCACCTGGTGGCGCAAGGCCGGCCGCGATGTGGAACTGCCGCTGGACGGGGTCAGCGGCGCCACCCGCACGGTGGGCGAACACATCCTCACCTTCGGCGCCAAACAGGGCATCGACAAGCTGCCGCCCGGCGACTACAAGCTGGTGATCGAAGCGGCGCGCGAAGTTGGTGGGCGCGAACTGGTGCGCGTGCCGGTCACGCTGCCGGCCAAGGCCAAGCAAACCTTCACCGCGCACGGCAAGGAAGAACTGGGCGCAGTGACTGTGCAAGCCAACTAGGACGGGACCGACATGAACATCAAACACACACTTGCGCTGCTGGCCCTGGCCGTGTCGCTCGACGCATCCGCCCACCGCGGCTGGCTGTATCCTCAGCAGACCATGGTCGAAGGCAAGGAACCCTGGGTCACCATCGACGGCGCCATTTCCGAAGGCCTGTTCGACGTCGACCACATGCCGCTCAAACTCGACAACGCCACCGTCACCGATCCCGATGGTGTGAGCACGCCGGTCGCCAACGCCTACACCGGCAAGCAGCGCAGCACCTTCGACCTGAAGATGAGCAAGGACGGCACCTATAAAATCGCGATCGTCAACAAGAGCGTCATGGCCAGCTACAAGGATGCCGGCGGCGAGATCAAGCGCTTCCGCGGCAGCGAAGAAGCATTCGCCAGGGAAGTGCCGGCCACCGCCCCGGAACTGAAGGCCACCTTCATGCACCAGCGCCTGGAAACCTTCGTCAGCGCAAACAAGACCAGCAACGGCGCGCTAAAGCCGAGCGGCAGCGGCCTGGAACTGGTCGCGCTGACCAATCCGACCGATCTGCGCAGCGGCGAAACCGCCAAATTCCGCTTCCAGCTGAACGGCAAGGCGCTGCCGAACTTCGCCTTCAGCCTGATTCCGGGCGGCGTGCGCTACCGCGGCGTGCTGGGCGAGATTCGCCTGAGCACCGATGCCAAAGGCGACGTCACCGTCAAGCTGCCGGCCTCCGGCATGTACTGGCTCAACGCCGGCTATCCGGTAACGTCCGACAAGGCTGCGCAGCCGGCCGACGGCCGCCGCTACAGCTACGCCGCGACGCTGGAAATCCTGCCGGAATAAGCAGGTGCACCCGGTACTGGTTCCGCTCGACATCCGGCCCGGCCTGCCCGCGCCGGGCAGCAGCATGCACCAGCTGTCGGGCGCCAGCATGGGCACCACCTGGAGCGCGCGCGTGATGGCGCCTCCCGCTGCGGCGCTGGAGTTGAGCGCGCTGCTGCAGCACGCCTTGAACGAGGTGGTGGCGCAGATGAGCCACTGGGAGCCCGGATCGAACCTGAGCCGCTACAACGTGGCGCACGCCGGCAGCTGGCACACCCTGCCCGATGAATTCTTCGAAGTGCTCACTTATGCACTACGCATAGCGCAGGACAGCGGCGGCGCTTACGATCCCTGCGCCGGCGCGCTGGTCAACGCCTGGGGCTTCGGCGCCGACGGGCGCTATAACCAGCCCGGCTTTCAGGCGCCACCGCACGCCCTGCCGCCCGCGCCGCGCCTGACCATGGAAATCGATCACGCACGGCGGCGCGTGCTGCAGCCCGGCGGCGTGCAGCTGGACCTGTCCTCGGTCGCCAAAGGATACGCGGTCGACCTGATGGCGCAGCGCCTCGCAGCCCAGGGCCTCGAACACTATCTGGTGGAACTGGGCGGCGAGCTGCGCGGCGCCGGCGTCAAGCCGGACGGCCAGCCATGGTGGGTCGCCATCGAAGGCGTGCCCGACGCCGGCGCGGCCGGCGCAGCCAGGGTGGCCCTGCACGGCCTGGCGCTGGCCACATCGGGCGACTACCGCCGCTATTTCCAGTACGGCGCGCGGCGCGCCGCGCATACGATCGATCCGCGCACCGGGGCACCGGTCGACCATCGGATTGCCGCGGTCAGCGTGCTGCACGCCGAGTGCATGGCGGCCGATGCGCTGTCGACCGCGCTGACCGTGCTCGGACCGGAACAAGGCCTCGCCTTCGCCGAAGCGCGCCAGCTGGCCGCACGCTTCCTGCTGCGCGATGGCGGCGCCATTCGCGAAATCCAGACCAGCGCCTGGCGCGCCATGCTGCAATGATCAGTGCCGATCCCACCCGCTGGGCGCTGGCGGCAGGCGCCCTGCTCAGCTACGGCGCCCTGTGCATGGCCATGCTGCGCCAGCGCGCCGCCCCAGGCGCGCCAGCCGGCGAGCATGACTGGCTGGTGGCCTACGCCAGCCAGACCGGCACCGCCGAATTCTTCGCCGAACGCAGCGCCGCGCGCCTGCGCGCGGGCGGGCTGCATGCGCGCGCCGTCAGCGTCGACCGGCTCGATCCTGCCAGCCTGCGCGGCGATGCGCGCATCCTGTTCATCGTCAGCACCTATGGCGAAGGCGATGCGCCCGACAGCGCGGCCAGGCTGATGCGCATTCTCGCCGCATCCGAACTCCGCCTGGACCGGCTGCACTACGCCGTGCTGGCACTGGGCGACAGCAGCTACGCCCAATTCTGCGGCTTCGGCCGCCAGCTCGACGCCAGCCTGAAGGCGCTGGGCGCGCACAGCCTGTTCGAGCGCATCGAGGCTGACCGCAGCGCGCCCGAGGCGCTGGCCGCGTGGCAGGAGCAGCTTGGCCGGCTGGCCAATTTCGGCGACGACGCCGACTGGAGCGCCCCCGCGCCCTCGACCTGGCGCATCGCGGCGCGCACGCTGATGAACCCGGGCAGCGCCGGCGCCCCGGTCTATCAAGTCATTCTCACCCCGGACGGCGCGCTGCCGGCATGGCAGGCGGGCGATCTGGCCGATGTCAGCGTGCCGGACGATCGGGCCTATCCGCGCGCGTATTCGATCGCGTCCATCGCCAGCGAAGGCCACCTTGCCCTGCTGGTGCGCCTGCACGTGCGCGAGGACGGCGCGCCGGGCCTCGCGTCCAGCCTGCTCTGCGTGTCCGGCGCAACCGAGGTCGCGCTGCGCATCCGCCCGCACCAGCGCTTTCGCATCGGCGACAACGGCGCGCGCCCGCTGATCCTGATCGGCAACGGCACCGGCATGGCCGGCCTGCGCGCCCATCTGAAAGCGCGCGTCCAGGCAGGCCAGCGGCGCAACTGGCTGATCTACGGCGAACGCAACGCCGCCCACGACGCCCTGTACGGCGCCGAGACCGCCGCCTGGCAGCTCGACAAACTCAGCCTGGCCTACTCGCGCGACGGCGGCCCGGTGCGCTATGTGCAGCATGCGATCGAGCGCGAAGCCGAGGCCGTGCGCGCCTGGGTGCGCGACGGCGCGGCCATCTATGTGTGCGGCAGCCTGCAGGGCATGGCCGCCGGCGTGCACGACGCCTTGACCGCCGCGCTGGGCGAGCAATTGCTGGCCGAACTGGACGAAACCGGCCGCTACCGGCGCGACGTGTATTAATTTGGATGAATGAGAACGTTGTTGATAACGATTCTCATTTACAGGAAGCCTATTCAACTTTACAATGGCAGGCATTGGCCGCTGTCGCGCTTTCACTTACACCACTCAAGAGAACTCATGTCACTGATCAAACGCCGCAAACACGCTGTTTCCCCGCTTAACCAGGTCGGCGCCATCGCCGCGCTGCTGATGCCGATCGCCGCGCAAGCGGCCGATGCGCCGCCACCGGCCCGCACCATGCAGGAAATCCAGGTGAACGCCAAGGCGGAAAATGACTTCAAGGCCGAGAAAGCCTCCTCGCCCAAATACACCGAAGCGCTGGTCGATACCGCGCAGACCATCAGTGTCATCAAGAAGGAACTGATCCAGCAGCAAGGCGCCGTCAGCCTGACCGAAGCCTTGCGCAACACGCCCGGCGTGGGCGCCTTCTTCCTGGGTGAAAACGGCAGCACCAGCACCGGCGACGCCATCTACATGCGCGGCTTCGATTCCTCGACCAGCATCTACGTCGACGGCGTGCGCGACGTCGGTTCGATCTCGCGCGACGTGTTCAACATCGACCAGATCGACGTGCTCAAAGGTCCGGCCGGCACCGACAATGGCCGCGCCTCGCCCACCGGCGCGGTCAACCTGGTCAGCAAGCAGGCCAATCTGGAGCAGGCGCTCAGCGGCACCGTGCAGTTCGGCAGCGCCGAGCAGAAGCGCGGCACCCTGGACGTGAACCACGTGATCGACGCCGACAAGGGCATCGCCTTTCGCCTGAACGCCCTGGCGCAGGACAGCGGCAATCCGGCGCGCGACCTGGTCAAGAACAAGCGCTGGGCGCTGGCGCCGTCGGTGGCCTTCGGCCTCGGCAAACCCACCCGCGTGCTGGTCAATTACCTGCACGTGGACCAGGACAATGTGCCGGACGGCGGCGTGCCGACCATCGGCCTGCCCGGCTACTCGTCGCCGGACCCGGCCCGCCCGTTCCTGTCGCAGGCCAAACCGGTCGATGCGAGCGGCTACTACGGCGCCGCGTCGGACTACGACAAGGTCAAGGCCGACATGTTCACCGTGAAGGTCGAGCACGACTATTCGCGCACCTTCAAGCTGCAGAACACCACCCGTTACGGCAAGACCGAGCAGAACTACCTGCTGTCGTCGTTCACCGTGACGGCCGCCAATCTGCTCACGCCCGACCCCGCCGACCCGGCCACCTGGACCTTGAACCGCGCCAGCCGCACGGTGAAAAACCAGACCAACAAGATCCTGACCAACCAGACCGTCGGCACGCTCGACCTGGACACCGGCGCCCTGCACCACACCCTGGTGGGCGGCCTGGAATTCACCCAGGAAAAGCAGTACAACTTCGGCCTGGGCGGCACCGGCGTGATGAACAGGGACCCGATCTACGCGCCCAATCCATGGTCGGCCATGACAGCCTTCAATCCAGTGCCGAACGGCGTGTTCCAGGACGCCAAGGTCGACACCCAGAGCGTCTACCTGTTCGACACCATCAGGCTGGGCGAACAGTGGATCTTCACCGCCGGCGCCCGCGCCGACCACTTCAAGATCGATTACAGCGCGGCGGCCCTGTCGACCGCCACCAGCAACCCGACGCTGCCGGTCGGCACCCTGCTGGCGCCGGTCGCCCTGTCGCTCGGCGACACCGTCGGCAACGGCAAGCTGTCGCTGCTCTACAAGCCGACCCCGACCAGCAGCGTGTACGGTACGGTATCGACCTCGAAGATGCCACCGGGCACCAATGTCGCCCTGTCGACCAGCGCCAACAACCTGGCCAATCCGCAATACGATCCGCAGGCAGCCACCACGCTCGAGCTGGGCGGCAAGATCGACCTGCTCCAGCAGAAGCTGAGTTTGACGGCCGCCGTCTACCGCACCACGGTCAAGAACGAACTGGAACAGGACCCGGTCGATCTGCTGTACTACCAGACCGGCAAGAAGCGCGTGCAGGGCGTCGAACTGGGCGTGACCGGCGCCATCACCCGCAACTGGCTGGTCAGCGCCGGCTATGCCCGCATGGACACCGAAGTCACCGACGGCAAGGCCGTCACCGCCATCGGCAACCGCGCCCTGTCGTACACGCCGAAAGACAGCTTCACGGCCTGGACCTCGTACAACATCACCCCGGCCTTCAAGGTCGGCGGCGGCGCGCGCTACGTCGGCAAGCTGTATCGCGGCACCGACGGCGCCATCGGCACCCCGGCCTTCGCCGACGCCTACTGGGTGGTCGACGCCATGGCCACCTACACGGTCAACCCGCACCTCGATCTGCAGCTGAACGTGTACAACGTGGCCGACAAGGAGTACATTGCGGCGATTAACAAGAGCGGCTACCGCTACACCCCGGGCGCGCCGCGTTCGGCCAGCGTGACCGCCAATTTCCGCTTTTAATCCTGACCTCGATCCTGACCTTGCTCCTGCCATGATGCTGCATATCCCGAACGTCCTGACGCGCGACCAGGTAGCGGCCATGCGCCGCGCCCTGGATGGCGCCGACTGGACCGACGGGCGCGCAACCGTGGGCGAGCAAGGCGCCCAGGTCAAGCACAACCGCCAGCTGCCGCAAGCGTCCCCCCTGTGCCGTACCCTCGGGGAAACCGTGCAGGCGGCGCTGGCCGCCAATCCGCTGTATTTCGCCGCGGCGCTGCCGCTGCGCAGCTCGCCGCCGCTGTTCAACGCCTATTCCGGCGGCGAGCATTACGGCGACCATGTCGACGGCGCGATCCGCATCACGCCCGGAGCGCCTGCGGTGCGCACCGATGTCTCCTGCACCCTGTTCCTGAGCGATCCCGAGGACTACGACGGCGGTGCGCTGGTCGTCAACGACAGCTATGGCGCGCACGAAGTCAAGCTGCCCGCCGGCGACATGATCGTCTATCCCTCCTCCAGCGTGCACCAGGTCGAACCGGTCACGCGCGGCATGCGCGTGTGTTCCTTCTTCTGGGTGCAAAGCATGGTGCGCGACGATGCGCGCCGCGCCCTGCTGCTCGACCTGGACCGCACCATCGTCGGCCTGCGCGCCAAAACCGGCGACTGCCCCGAGCTGGTCAGCCTGACCGGCCACTATCACAACCTGCTCAGGATGTGGGCCGAAGTCTGATCCCCGCACACGGCTGAAAACGCGCCTCCCCTGTTTTTCTTTACAATGAAACGAGGCTGCGTTCGTTGCATGAATAAATAGACGGGAGACGACAATGTTCGACCTGGATCTGCCGTGGTGGGAATTCATCGTGCGCGGCGCCGTCGTGTACGGCGTGCTGATGGTCATGGTGCGCATTTCCGGCCGCCGCACCATCGGCCAGTTCACGCCCTTCGATTTGCTGGTGGTGATGCTGCTCAGCGAAGCGGTCTCCAACTCCCTCTCCGGCGGCGACGATTCACTCATCGGCGGGCTGATCATCGCCGCCACCCTGGTCGCCCTGAACATCGGCGTGGCCTTTCTCTCCTCGCGCAACCGCAAGATGGCCGCCGTGCTGGAGGGCACGCCGGTACTGCTGGGCCGCAACGGCAAGCTGTTCGACCAGGTCCTCAAGGACTGCAAGCTATCCCAGATGGAAGTCGAGCTGGCCTTCCGCAAGGCCGACTGCAAGATGGAAGACATGCAGTGCGCCTTCCTCGAACCGGACGGCTGCATCACCGTGCAAAAAAAGCCCGAGTGACAGCGACGATCCCAACAATAATTTCCCAGCCGTAGCGTGTGATATCGCGTTCAAAGATGATGCTTTAATGCTAACGCTTCATCTGGTTTTTGTTCGATTTCGATTTCGCAAATAATTAACGGGAGAAACATATGAAACGGATCGTCTCGTCGCTGGCGCTCGCTATGGGCATGCTGGCGAGTTCAGCTTTTGCTGCCACCACCACCTACCGCGCGGTCGCCAGCGGACCGGGTGAGGTCACACCCAACCCGTCGCCGGGCTACAGCATCGCCACCATCGTCATCGACGACGTGGCCGGCACCATGCAGGTCACGTCGCCGTTCCAGGATTTGCTCGCCCCCACCACGGACGCCCACATCCATTGCTGCACGGCGGCGCCCTTGGTCGGCGCCGCAGGGGTGGCCACGCCGCTGACCGGCTTTCCGCTCGGCGTCACCGACGGCGCCTATTCGCACCTGTTCGACCTGAACAGTTCGGCCACGTACAGCGCCGCCTTCCTCAGCGCCGCCGGCGGCACCGCCGACGCTGCGCGCGACACGCTGCTGGGCGGCATCGTGGCCCACGAGGCCTATCTGAACATTCATTCGAGCCTGTATCCCGGCGGCGAAATTCGCGGCTTCCTGGTGGCCCTGCCGGTGCCTGAACCGTCGCAATACGCCATGCTCGGCATCGGCCTGGCCGGCGTCGCTTTCATGGCACGCAAAAAGAAGCAGTAAATCCTGCTGACGAAGTGCCGCGTGCGTTGGATCGGGGGCGCGCGGCATTTCCGCTACACTGCTGGTTTTTCCGGCATGCATCTCCGACATCTTGAAATTCTCCATCGGCCACCGCCTGTTCGCCGCCGTCCTGCTGGCCATCCTGGCCGTGACCGCCACCGGCATCGCGCTGATGCGCCATCATCTGCTGGCCAGCTTCTCGTCCTATGCCGTGCAGATCGAACTGGACCGGCTGCAGCAATTGTCCGATGCGCTGGCCGACCGCTACCAGAGCTCGCCCGGCTGGGCATTTCTTCCCGCCGACAGCCAGGCGCGCCGCAACTGGATCGGCGAAGAACTCGCGCGGCTGCAGGCCGGCATACCGGTACCGCCGACACCGCCTGCACCGCCGCTCGAACCCACGCCCCTGAACGCCGCCGCGCCGCCCCTGCCGCCGCTGCCTCCTCCGGCGGTCGTGCCGGTCCCGCCGGGAATGATCGCCGACCTCGACATGCTCGGCCTGCAGGACCGCATTACCCTGCTTGATGCCGATGGCCGTTATCTGGCCGGACGTCCTGCGGGCAACGAAGCGCAGGCGCGCCGCGCTGTCACGGTCAAAGGGCGCACGGTAGCCTATCTTTCGGTGGCACAGGTGGCGCGGCCGCGCGACGCCTTGGCCAGCGCCTTCCTGGACCGGATCCGCAGCAGCCTGCTGCTGATCGTGGCGGTCAGCGTGGCCTTGAGCGCACTGCTGGCCACCGTGCTGGCTGCACACTTCCGCAAACCGATCCAGCAGCTGGCCGACGGCGCCCGCGCGCTGGCCGACGGCCGTTACGACACCCGGCTCGCCTTGAGCCGCAGCGACGAACTGGGCGAACTTGCGCAGCGCTTCAACCAGATGGCCGTCAAGCTGGGCGAGATGGAAGCGGGCCGGCGCCAATGGGTCGCCGACACGTCGCACGAACTGCGCACGCCGCTATCGGTATTGCGCGCCCAGCTTGAAGCGATGCAGGATGGCGTGCGCAGCGCCACGCCGGAAGGCCTCGCATCGATGCTGCGCCAGGTACTGGCCCTGAACAAACTGATCGACGAGCTGTACGCGCTGGCACAGGCCGACATCGGCCAGCTCGACTTCCACTTTGTCCGCGTCGATGCGTGGCAGCTGGCGGCCGAGGCCGCCGCCGCGTTCGGCCACAAGCTGGAAGCGGCCGGCCTGGCATTGACGCTGGCGAGCGCACCCTCGACCGCGGTAGTCAAGGCCGATCCCGACCGCTTGCGCCAGGTGTTCGCGAACCTGTTCGAAAACGCCATGCGCTACACAGCCGCACCTGGGCGCATCGGGCTTGGCGCGCACGCTGCCGATGGCATGCTGACCATCGTCATCGACGACAGCGCGCCAGGCGTACCGGACCAGGCGCTTGGCCGCCTGGGAGAACGCTTTTACCGCGTCGAAGGATCGCGCAGCCGCGCGCATGGCGGCGCTGGCCTGGGGCTGGCGCTTTGCCAGCGCATCGTGGCCGCGCACGACGGCAGGCTCACCTTTGGCCATGCGCCGCTGGGCGGGCTGCGCGTGTCGATCGCCCTGCCGCTATGAGTACCCGCATCTACATCGTCGAAGACGAAGCGGAACTGGCCGCGCTGATCGCCGACTACGCGCGCCTGAACGGCTACACCGCCAGCGTATTCGGCAACGGCAGCGAAGCGCTGGCGGCGGTGAAGGACGCGCGACCCGGCCTGATCGTGCTTGACCTGATGCTGCCCGGCCTGGATGGCCTGAGCCTGTGCCGCGAAGTGCGTGCGTTCAGCGATGTACCGATCATCATGGTCACCGCGCGCGTCGAGGAAATCGACCGGCTGCTCGGGCTCGAAACCGGTGCCGACGACTACCTCTGCAAGCCCTTCAGCCCGCGCGAACTGATGGCCCGCATCAAGGTGATCCTGCGGCGCGTGCAGCCGGCGGCGGCAACGCCCGCGCTCGTGGTCGATGCGGCCGGCCTGCGGGTGAGCGTCAAGGGCCAGCCGGTGGCGCTGACGCCGACCGAATTTCATCTGCTGGCGGCGATGGCGCGCCGGCCCGGCCAGGTGTTCACGCGCGCCCAGCTGCTCGACATTGCGCGCCACGACAGCCTGGACGTCACCGACCGCGCCATCGATAGCCACATCAAGAATTTGCGCCGCAAAATCGGCGCGGTGCTGCCTGACGCCATCGGCTCGGTCTACGGATTGGGATACCGGCTGGATCTGTAGACATCCACGTTTTCTCCACATTTGAACTGCAATCTGCACTTGCCCGTTCACTTAACCAAGGAGAAAACCATGAAAGCGATCCTGTCATCCCTGCTGTTTGCCGTCGCCGCGTCGGCGTCCGCGCACGATTGCCAATGCCCGAACATGCCGTCCCCGCCCGCGCCGCCGGAGGCACCAGCGGCTCCGATGCCACCGGCGCCTCCGGCCCCGCCACCCATGCCAGCCATCCCGTCCGGCGCCCATGCGGCATGTGCCGGCAAGGCTGCCGGCACCCAGGTTCGCTACGTGATCAAAAAAGGGGAAGTCATGACGGGAAGCTGCGCAAGCGAGGGCGGCAAGCAAATTTTCGCCCTCCAGTCGTACAGCCTGGAGGACTGATATCTGACGCGCTCGCGAAAGCGGGGGCCCATGGTACGCGTGCTCAGCGTGGGTCCCCGCGTTCGCGGGAACGCCCCCAGGCTGCGGTTGCAGCCGGCCAGAACGCCGCGATCGAATCGACCGGCGCCAGCGCCAGGCCAAGGTACCTGGCCGCGGCCAGCAGGATAGCCACGGCCTCGCCCTCCGACGACGGGACCAGCGCCGCGGCCCCCGTCTGTTTCGACAGCTTTTCACCCTCGGCATTGCGCACCACCGGCACATGCAGATAACGCGGGGTCGGTACGCCCAGCAGATGCTGCAGATAGATCTGGCGCGGCGTCGAATCGATCAGGTCGGCCCCGCGCACCACGTCGGTCACGCCCTGCCCGGCATCGTCGACCACCACCGCCAGCTGATAGGCCCAGAACCCATCGGCGCGTTTGAGTACAAAGTCGCCCGACTGGGTGGCCAGGTGCTGCGCCACCCGGCCCGCCATGCGGTCGGTGAAGGCGATGGTGTCGCTGCCGGCGTCCGGTACGCGCACGCGCAGGCTGCGCATGCTCTTCCCCGGCCCCAACCCATAACGGCAGGTACCGGGATAGATCGCCGCGCCATCCGGCGCGAAGCCCAGGCGCGAGTCGGCGATCTCGCGGCGGTTGCAGCCGCAGGGATAGGTGAAGGCCGCGATGCGCGCCGCCGCCGCTTCATATAGATGCTTGCGCCGGCTTTGCCACACCACCTCGCCATCCCATTGCATGCCCAGCGTTTGCAGCAGCTCGAGGATGCCCTGGTCGGCGCCGGCCACGCTGCGCCCTTCGTCCACATCCTCGATGCGCACCAGCCACTGGCCGTGATGGGCTTTGGCGTCGAGATAGCTGGCCATCGCCGCCACCAGCGAACCGGTGTGCAATGGCCCGCTGGGGGAAGGGGCGAATCTGCCGATGTAGTTGGAAGTAGTCAAAGTGCTGGCGATTGTACACCGCACTCCCCGACAACAAATGTATGCATTCAATGAATACTGCCAAAACCACAATGATGGTGTACATTGCTGGGAAATGGGATTCACGCGGGAGATGACATGCGCAAACTGATGCTGGCAATACTGACTGTGGCGCAGCTGCAAGCGGTGGCGCAGACGCCTGCGCCGGTCGTCTCGCCCGACTGGGCCGCTAAAAGTGCGCCTCGGCCGGACGACATGAAAAAAGCCATCCGCGAAGGCGTGCGCGAAACGCTGGCCGAGGACGACCACACCGAGGTCGCGCGCCGCTACCAGCGCGATCCGCGCTACGGCGTGCGCTACGGCAAATTCAGCGCCGCGCTCGAAGCCGCGCCCGGCGTGCCCGGCTGCCTCGGACCGAATGGCCTGAGCCGGCAAAACACCTACATCTTCGGCGGCCTGCTGGCCCTGCCCTTCCTGGTGGTCGCGGCGGTCACGGGCAAGTGCAATTGAACAAGAAAAAAGCGAGCTCGAAGCTCGCTTTTTTTAATGCCAAGGACCTTGATTAACGCTTGTCCATCGGCACGACGTCGCGCGCAGGCGAGCCGGTGAACAGCTGGCGTGGACGGCCGATCTTCTGCTCCGGATCCGAAATCATTTCGTTCCACTGGGCGATCCAGCCGATGGTGCGGGCCATCGCGAAGATACCGGTGAACAGCGACACAGGAATACCCAGCGCCGACTGCACGATGCCCGAGTAGAAGTCGACGTTCGGGTACAGCTTGCGCGACACGAAGTAGTCGTCCGACAGGGCGATCTTTTCCAGTTCCATGGCCAGCTTGAACAGCGGGTCGTCCTGCAGGCCCAGTTCGTTGAGCACTTCGTGGCAGGTTTCGCGCATCAGCTTGGCGCGTGGGTCAAAGTTCTTGTACACGCGGTGACCGAAGCCCATCAGCTTGACGCCGCTGTTCTTGT
>CAMLIL010000105.1 GCA_946480015.1 uncultured Oxalobacteraceae bacterium
GCGCTGGGCTTCGTGCAGGTCGGTGTCGGGCAGCAGCAGCAGGAATTCCTCGCCGCCCCAGCGCGCCAGCACGTCGGCCGAGCGCAGTTCGGCGCGCGCCGCCGCCGCGAACGTGCGCAGCACCGCATCGCCGCCGTCGTGGCCATAGCGGTCGTTGATGCGCTTGAAGTGGTCGATGTCGATCAGGGCGATGCAGATATGCTCGCCCGGGCGCGGCTGGCGGCGCTCTTCGCTTTGCAGCACTTCGTTCATGTGGCGGCGGTTGGCCAGCGAGGTCAGTTCGTCGATGGTGGCCAGGGTGCGGATGGTGCCGACCGCCGTCATCAGGTCTTCCTTTTGCTGCTTCAAACGGGCGCGCAGCTTGGCCATTTCGCCGGTCAGCACGGTAACGGCGATCAGCGCGGCCGACGACAGGCAGAAGTGCGACAGCTCGATATTGGGCGGGTAGGCGAGCGGATCGATCCGCACCATCAGGAGCATGGCGGCGCCGAGCAGCGCGATGGTGTAGGCGCACAGGCCGAGGATGGCGCGCGGGCGCAGCGAGAAGATGCAGAACACGATCACCACCTGCAAAATCACCAGCGAGGCGCCGCGGATCGGGCCGGAGAGGGCATAGGCGCACACCGCGCAGGTCATGGCGAACATGCCTTGCGCCAGCGCCAGTGCCCACGCGGCGATGCCCAGCTGCTGCGAAAAGCGCACCAGCGCAAAGAACACGGCCACACCGCCGCAGGCGAACCAGGCCGTCAGGTGGCCCCAGGGCGCCAGCGGTGCCTCGCTGTCGATCTGGCGCAGGAGGATCAGAATGCTGACCGCGTAGAACAGGCCGGTGGCGGCCCAGTAGCGCAGCATGCGGCGCAGTTTGAGGTCGGTCCCGAGAATGATGTCGATCAGTTTAGGCTGCATTGGCGTGCTGTCCTGGATGGCCGATCCGGCCGGCCACGGCGGCGCCGGCGTTGCTGCACTCGGCCAGCAGACTGGCCTGCTCGCGCAGCATCGCTTCGATCCGTTCGGCCGTCACCGGGCGGCTGAACAGATATCCCTGCATTTCGTCGCAGTCGTTATCGCGCAGGAAGCTGCACTGCTGCTCGGTCTCGACGCCTTCGGCAATGACCCGCAGATTGAGCTTGTGGCCGAGCGAGATCACGGCCATCGCGATGGCCTGGTCGTCCGGGTTGTCGGCCAGTTCGCTGACGAAGGATTTGTCGATCTTCAGGCTGCTGATCGGGAAGGACTTCAGCGCCGACAGGCTGGAGTAGCCGGTGCCGAAGTCGTCGATCGACAGCGACACGCCCATCGCTTCAAGCTCGCGCATCTTGCCGACCGATTGGGCCAGGTCGCGCATGATCAGGCCTTCCGTCACTTCCACTTCGAGCGCGCGCGGCGACAGGCCGCTGTCGTGCAGCGCCTGGGCGACCCGCTCGACCAGCCGCTTTTCTTCGAACTGGCGCGGCGAGACGTTGACCGATACCGTGATCGGCGCCAGGCCGGCGTCCTGCCACGCCTTGTTCTGGCGGCAGGCGGTCTGCAGCACCCAGTCGCCGATCTGCACAATCAGGCCGCTTTCCTCGGCCAGGCTGATGAAGCGCAGCGGCGAGATCATGCCCTGTTCCGGATGCTGCCAGCGGATCAGCGCCTCGACCCCGAAGATCAAGCCGCTGCGCAGGTCGACCTTGGGCTGGTACAGCAGGTGGAACTGGCCTTCGTCGAGGGCGTTGCGCAAGCCTTCGAGCAGGACCAGCTTTTCTTCCACGCTGGCGTTCATCTCGCGCGTGTAGAACTGGAAGTTGTTGCTGCCCTGGTCCTTGGCGCGGTACATGGCCGCGTCGGCGTTCATCATCAGGGTGGTCGGGTCGGTGCCGTCGCGTGGATACATCACCACGCCCATCGAGCAGCTGACCTGGACTTCCTGGCCTTCGACGTGCACCGGCTCGTTGACCGACTGGCGGATCTGCTCCAGCACCGGCGTGACGCCGACCGCGTCGTCGCTCTGGTCGGCCAGGATGATGACGAATTCGTCGCCGCCGAATCGGCCCAGGGTATCCTCGGCGCGCAGGCAGCGCGCCATGCGTGCGCCGACCACCTTGAGCAGTTCGTCGCCGGCATTATGGCCCAGGGCATCGTTGACCAGCTTGAAGCCGTCCAGGTCGATGAAGGCCACGGCCACGCTGCGTCCGCGCCGCGCGGCATGGTGGATGGCCTGGTCGAGGCGGTCGCGGATCATGCTGCGGTTGGGCAGGCTGGTCAGCTCGTCGTGATGGGCCATGTGGCGGATGCGTTCTTCGGTGACCTTGCGCTCGGTGATGTCGCGCACGATCGCCACCACGCCGCCTTCGACCGCCACCACCTGGCGGTGCAGCCACTGTTCGCGGTGCGGCGGCCCCGAGCTTTGCCATTCGGCTTCGTGCACGCCGCCCACCAGGGTGACCTTGACGAGGTCGTCGAAGATGCCGGTGTCGCGGTAGGAGGGCAGCACCTCCGACAGCGGCGTGCCGTGCAGCTCGTGCTTGGCTTTGCGGGTCAGCTTCTCGGCGCGGGTATTGGTGCCTTCGATGATGAACTCGGTGATGGTGCCTTTGCCGTCGCGGACGCTGCGCAGCACGAAGAAGGCGTCCAGGCTGGCTTCGGAGGCGGCGGCGTAGGTTTCCTGGGCGCGCCGCACGCGCCGGTGCGTGCGGGTGATCTGCCACGACCACACGCACACCAGCGCCACGATGATGACCAGCAGGGCGCTGCCGCTGCCGGCCACCCACAGAT
Source organism: uncultured Oxalobacteraceae bacterium (assembly GCA_946480015.1). The sequence continues at coordinate 2,758 of CAMLIL010000105.1, forward strand.
AAGTGCGGCGGTGCGATTCGTACCCAGCCATCTGTTCGCGCTCGCTCAGCCCGACCACGGCGGTCAGCGGAAAGCCATGCAGGCGGCGCACGCTGGTGTAGCGGCGCACTCCGTCCCAGCTGCTGACCATCGGCTGGCCCAGTCCCTGTCCCGGTTCGAGCGGCGGCGCGGCCTGGCCCCAGGTGACCTTGTCGCCGACCCGCAGCGTGCGGAACACGTTGTCGCTTCCATACAGGCCGATGGCGCCTTGTTCGCCCTGGCGCGAGCGCTCGTAGCCGCTGGTGAAGTAGGCCGGGTCGACTTCGACGATGACGACGCCGTCGAAGCGCCCGCTGGCGTGGTTCAGACGGCGCGAAAAATGCAGGTGCCAGCCGGTGTTGGCGGCGTTGCGCTGGACCTGGCTGACATAGGGCGCATCGCTGGTGGCGTCCTGGTGATAGCGGAAGTAGGCTTCGCCCGATACGTCGATGGGGCGGGCGGGCGGGTTGGTGGCGGCCACCTTGCCGTCGCGGCCGACCACGCTGACGGTGAACACCACGCCGGACGGCAGCAGGCCTTGCCGCTTCAGCGCCGGCATGGCGCCGGCCGCGCCTTTGAGTTCGACCGCATATTTGAGCACCTTGAGCGTCTGGTCGATGGCGGCGAGATTGCGCTGGACCTGGGCCTCATAGGTATCGATCAGTTCGCGCGTGGATTCGGCGGCGGCCACCTGGGAGGCGTGCCGCTCAAGTTCGATGAAGTGGGCGGTGGTGTAGCCGATCACGCATAGCAGAACGAGCGCGAACAGCGGCAGCGAGATGTGGGTTTCCAGGCCACGCCCGAGCAGGCGCGTCCATTTGCCATGGCGCGGCGCCATCAGGGCACCACCAGCACCGGCTTGACGCTCGCATCGAGCGCCGCCTTGTCGATATAGCCGATCAGGCTGGGATCGGCGGCCACCATGCGCCGCACGGCGGCGCTGTTGGCCACTTCCTGGGGCGGCTGGCCGCGGCCGGTGAAGATCATCTTGCTCCAGTATGCCTTCAGTAGCGGCGCGCTCTTGCCGGTGACCTTGGCATAGAACTCGTCGCGCGCGGGCGCGCCGATGCGCTGGTCGAGCGCGACCGCTTCCTGGCCGCCCGGAAAGCTGGCGATCTGGCCGAGGAAGATGTCGGCCACCTGGTCCGCGCGCAGGCTGCCGACCGGGCTTTTGGCCGAGACGATCACCACCAGTTCGGCGGCGCCGGCCCGCAGGCAGGCCGCGCTCATGACGGCGCAGAACAGGACGTAAAGGACGCGTCGTTTCATGGCCGCCCTTAGAACACGAAGTCCACCACGGCGCTGACGACGTGGATGCTGTGGCCGGACCGGAAAGCGCTCTGCTGGTTGATGAGCGAGCCGCGCGAACCGGCGCTGGGGCGCACGCGCTCCCATTGCAGCTTCAGCGCGGCATTGTCCATGCCGTCCCAGCGCAGGCCGGCGGCGATGGTCGACTGCACCGGGATCGTTGACAAATACTGGTTCAAGCCCATGTTCAGCGCGGCCACGGTGGGAGCGAGCGGCGCCGGCACGGCCTCCGGCGCCAGTCCGGCAACCGTGGTCGGCACGCCGGCACGAATGCGCGCATACGACAGGTAGGGTGTAAAGTCGCCGGCGCGGTAGCCCGCGCTGGCATAGGCCGAGACGGTCTTGCCCAGCAGCGAATGGCCGTTCATGCGGCCAGCTTCGCTCATCACGTACCAGCTGCCAGGGTCGTAGCTGGCACCGATGCTGATTGCGCCGATCGGCTTGTCGGCGGTGTCGTACTGCCCGGCCACGGCCGCTCCGGCGGGGCCGAACTGCCGGTACGCGGCGAACAGGTCCGCGCCGAGATTGATGTGCAGGCGTGCGGTCAGGGCGCTCAGGCGTATGGTCGCTGCGCCGTGCTCGGCGCTGTATGACAGGCCTTTGATGCCGTTGACCGTCATATGAATGCCATCGAGCAGGCTGGCGTTGTGGTGGCCGTAGAACAGCTGGGTATGGTGCTTGAGTTGGCCGGTCTGCCAGCGGTAATTGAGGTCGATCCCGTCGCTGCTGGTCACCGGCACCTGGTTGTAAATCTCGACCGGCATGCGCACGGCGGTGTTGGCATAGCCGACCTTGCGATAGTCGGCCGCCAGGAACATCGGCACGGCGATCCGGCCAACCCGCACGGACAGGTCGGGCGTCACCTGGTAATTGATGTTGGCCCATTCGACGTGGGGACGAAAGCTGTCGTCCATGCGCTGTTCGACGACCATCTGCAGCACCGCCGACCATTGCCGGTCCAGCGTGACGGTCGCCTGCGCGCCAAGGCGCGAATCGACCTTGGCGCTGGTGCGGCTGGTATAGCCGGCCCCGTTCGGTTTCAGAATCGAGGAGGTGAAATCGGCCCGGCTGGTGTCGGCGTGAACCAGGCCGATGCTGCCGTAGCCGCCGAACGACCAGGATGGCCCAGCCCGGCCGTCGTCAGCCTGGACGGCGCTGCCGGCAAGCAGCGCGCACGCCAGTGCCGTTGCCTGGGGCAGGCGGCGCAGCGGGACGGTGAGTCTTGGTAATGCCATCTGTAATCGATCCGATGTGAACTGTGTGCGGCGCGCTTGGTCGCGCTCGTCCAGCAAACTGCCGGCGCGATAGTCGTGGTGACAAAACAACGGCTTCGCCGGGGTGTTCGCTTGGCTCGACTGTATAGAGCCGATGCTTCCTTGTCGATAAATTCCCCTATGGGAATATTCAATAATGCAATATTTGGTGTGAATTTGCAACATTACGAGATATTTGCTGCAATATTCTGCCCTCTTGCACGTCAGCTCATACCGATCTGGAGATCGTTCGCGCACTTTTTTTCATTGGCGGGCGGGGCAGCTCAGGAATAAGCTGGGTCTCATCATCACGGAAAATAATAACCACTATAGGAGAGATTTATGATTAAGAAAACGTTTGCAATTTGCTGCATGGCGCTGTTCGCTTCCTCGGCTTCGGCGATTGAATTAGCTGGCGTCAAGAACGCCCACGATCCAGGCACCATCACCAAAGACGGCGATACCTATTTCAACTTCACCACCGGCGACAACATATGGTATTCGCAGTCGAAGGACTTGATTACCTGGAGTGTCGGCACGCAATCGAATGTGTTCACCACCGTGCCGTCGTGGATCACCACCAAGATTCCGAATTTCTCCGGTTCGTTCTGGGCGCCGGACGTGATTCACATGAACGGTTATTACTACCTGTACTACTCGGTGTCGAGCTGGGGCACCAGCACCTCGGCCATCGGGGTGGCGCGTACGGCGTCGCTGCGTAATCCGAGCTGGACCGATCTGGGCATGGTGGTCGAGTCCTTCGGTGGCAGCGCCGAGCTCAATGCGATCGATCCTGCCTTGTTCCGCGACCAGAACGGCAAGGTGTATATGTCGTACGGCTCGTTCTTCGGGGGTATCGGCGTGGCCGAAATCAACCAGTCGACCGGCAAACTGGCCACCAGCGTGACCAAGATCCTCGGCGGTAACGGGGTGGCGATGGAAGCGCCGTACATCACCCGCGACGGCGATTATTACTACCTGTTCGTTAATCGCGGCGCCTGCTGCCAGGGCGTCAACAGCACCTATTACGTTGAAGTGCAGCGCGCTACCAGCGTTACCGGCCCGTATTCGGGCACCCGTACCATCCTGCCTAACGTGGACGGCAAGTACAAGGGACCGGGCCATGTGGGCGTGCTCAAGCAGGATGGCTGCAACTTTGTCTCGACCCACTATTACGATCTGACCGACAGCGGCAATGCCAAGCTGGACATCGCGCGCATGACTTACAGCTCCGGCTGGCCAGTCATCACCCGTAACTTCTCCAACTTCAACGGTTGCGGCGGCATCAGCGACGGCACCTATGCCTTCAAGTCGCGCCTGTCGGGCAAGGCCATGACGGTGGCAGGCGGTTCGACTGCCAACGGCGCGCTGGTACAGCAACTGACCGATACTGGCACCAAGCAGCAGTCGTGGTACGTGATCGGCCATGGCGGCGGCACGAACAACTACAGCATCATCAACGTCAATAGCCTCAAGAGCCTGGACGACTACAACAATTCGACCACGGCCGGCACCAATATGGCGCAGTGGGACTACTGGGCTGGCAACGGACAGAAATTCCGCTTCGCCAGCCCGTCCAGCGGTTACTACACGGTGGCCAATCAGTTGAGCGGCATGGTGCTCGACGTGGCGGCAAAGAGTACTGCGGACAACGCGCAGATTATCCAGTATCCGGTCAGTAACGCCACCAATCAGCAATGGTCGCTGCTGCGGCGCTAAGGTATGCGGGCTCCGGCCCGCTGTTGTAAGTTGTTTTACTCTGTTTCGACCTCGTTGTACTTTGTGCGCTGCCTGGCTTGCCGGGTGGCGCGTTTTTTTTACGTGCTGTCCCTGTTACTGGACAACGCACGATGCCGCTTCCAAGTGGCAGCATCCATTCGCCGCCATTGTTTGTCTTCGCACAGGCGCGGAAAGCTTCAGTTCCTGCGGTCGTCGGAACTGTATTCGCGCAGAACGAAACGACGAGTTGGGATGATTACTTTCATAAATTATTGTATTCCTTACTAAGAGAAGCCTTTCCGCACTGGCCGCCTCGCAGGAATCGGGTTCATGGCGATGCTCGTGATCGGCGCACGGCCCTTTCGGCTTATCGATGTCGCTCATTGTGTCCTCCGTAGGCATGATCAAAAAATCGATGGATGCGTATCGCTCCGTCGCGCTTAACTGTTCGACGAATGAGCATTGCAGAACTCGACAAGTGAAGTAAACCGGCCATAAGACTACCAAGAACGCAAGGTTATTGCGGCATTGGCAATAGAATTAATTTCTCGAGACCGCGGCCCGCATGGCCTTCGATGTCATCGGCACGGCTGTTGTATGTGGGCGCGGCCGGATGAGGCGCCTGTGTGTCGCGCATTTGGGCCTGCCCGAGGCAAGGGCAATGCGCGCGCCAGGAGAGACGCGCAATGATGGCGTCGCTGGAGATCGCGATGGTGGAAAAACTGCGGACGGGACGCCGTGCCTTGCCGCATCCCGAACGACACCCGGCTTGATCGGGAGTTGCCGAGTCAGCCGTTCTCACGGAGTGCGGCAGAGCCAGAGGCCCACAGCCGTTCGCCGCCGCTGTCGAGCTGGATCAGATACAGCCGCAAGTCGAATTCGTACTGGTGGTAGTGCGGTTCCATGTAGGTGCACAGCTTGTAGAAAGCCTTGTCGTGCTGCTTTTCCTTCACGTGCGCCAGTTCGTGCACGGCGATCATGCGCAGAAATTCCAGCGGTGTTTCCTTGAACACGGTGGCGACACGGATCTCGTGCTTGGCCTTGAGCTTGCTGCCCTGGACGCGAGAGATGGACGTATGCAAACCAAGCGCGTGCTGGATCACGTGAATTTTGCTGTCGAAGGCGACCTTGTTGATCGGCTCGGCGTTGCGCAAGAATTCAGTCTTGAGATCCTGTACATAGTCGTACAGGGCGCGGTCGGTGCGGATGCCGTGCGCCTTCGGGTAGCGCTTGGCAAGCAGTTCTCCAAGCTTGTTCTGCGCGATCAGTTGCGACACCTGCTGGCGCATGGTGTCGGGGTAGGCGCCCAGGTATTTCATGACGCCCGAATGGGCAAGGGCTGCGGAAGCGTTCTGGGATGACATGGCGGGCAGGGTAACACATCGCCGATGCCATCGTCAGCAGCCATCCGCCTTGTCGCTTGCATGCCACGGGAGAAAAAGCCGGTCCGGAACATCGTGGGCGCAAGGCCGCAGCGACGTTCCGGCCGGTATCAACACACGTGGGCTAACACCATGGCGTAGCGCGCTTATTCGTCTTCCTTGCCGCCCGTACGCCCAGTCTTGCCCGGTTCCTTCTGCGATCCTCCTTGTGCGTTAGCTGCCTGACGATGGGCCGACTGCCGGCTTTCTCCTCCCTTGCGGCCGATGTCGGCCATGTGTTCGCGATTGCGGCTGACCGCTTCGCCACCTTTCTGGCCGGCGCGACGCGCTTCTTCGGAATTGAATTCGTGCGCCGTGCCTTTCTGGTGCGCCGCCTGACCGCCCTTGCTGGCGATCTCGCGCTGCTGGTTTTCATCCATGGCAGCGAAGCCGCGCTTGGCCGGAGCCTGTCCGCCGCTGCTGCTTCCGCTGCCGCCCTTTTGTGCGTTGCCGCTTGAGCCGGAGCCCTTGCTGCCGCCACCTTCTTTACTAGTCGCCATGTCGATCTCCTTGGTATGTGCTTCGGTATCGCCCACTAGCGCGCCGGAATTGCCGCGCTCGTGGATTAGAGACCTGGTTTGATCAGAAGTTCACCGGGTCCCCGTCTCAGTTGGGCGCGCGCGGCGGACGCCGGCCGCTGGTGTCGTCGGGCATGAAGTCCGACGGCGGCGCGGCCAGGTCGTCGTCGAGTTCTTCCTTGCGCGCGGCGATGCGTTCGGCAAGGTCTTCCAGGTCGATGTCGGCCGCGCGCACGGCGCTGAACATATCGCTTTCCTCCTTGTCGATGTGATGGGCGATTTCCTCGCCCAGCACGCTGACGGTGGCTTCGTAGTGGTCGTCGCCGGGATACATGACCTCGAGCTGGCTGATCAGTTCGCGCGCGCCCGCATGCTCCATGTCGGCTTCGTCCATCAGTTCGTCGTCGTCGATCGCGGCCCGTACGCTGGGGTAAAAGATTTCTTCCTCGACCATCGTGTGGATGGTCAGCTCGTAGCAGATTTCGTCGACCAGCTCGGACTTGCGCTCGTCCTCATCGTCAATGCCGCGCAGACTGTCGAATTCGAGAAACAGCGCCTTGACCTTGGCATGGTCGGCACGCAGCAGGTCGAGTGCGTCGAGCGCGCGCTGGTAGTTCGGTTTGGATTGTTCGGACATACATCACTCCTGTGGGATAGGTCAGTGGGCGTAGCGCAGGCCGTCGCCGGCTCCGAGCCAGGGCATCCAGCGCGAGGCATTGAAGTGGCCGCCGCCGAACAGGCCGGCGAGCTGCTGCTGGTAGCTGCGCAAACGCTGGCCGGCAGGCTGGATGCGGCTGGCCAGCATGGCCGGATACTGGAGCGGACTGCTGCTGAGCATTTGGCGCCCGGCCAGGTAAAAGTCGTCGAACATGTCCTGCGTCAGTTGCAGGTTCAGATCGTTGAGCCGGCGCGCGGTATCGCAGCTTTTATGAGTAAGATCGGCAACGTAGCCGATCTGCGTGTCCAGGTAGGACTGGACGGCCGCTTGGGGCGTATAGGATGGCATGGGTTCCTCGACGTGAACGATAGGGACACCATCGTGACGATGGTGCGCGTGCTTCGAATCAGCGTGAGGATAGACGTTGCGGACGGCGCCAAGTTCCACCAACCGGCGCCGGATACGCGCTAGCGCAAGCCGGCGCGTGCAGGAAGGAAAAGAACGCGCTTACTGGTCGGCGACCTTGAGGACAAGCTTGCCGAAATTTTTGCCTTCGAACAGCATCAGCAGGGCTTCGGGGAAGCGGTCGAGGCCGTCGACGACGTCCTCGCGGCTCTTGAAGCTGCCTTCCTGCAGCCACTTGGCCAGCTGGGCGATGCCAGCCGGATAGCGCTCGGCGTAGTCGAACACGACGATGCCTTCCATGCGCGCGCGGTTGACCAGCAGCGCCAGGTAATTGGCCGGACCTTTGACCGGTGTGGTGTTGTTGTACTGCGAGATGGCGCCGCAGATGACGATGCGCGCCTTGACGTTGATGCAGGTGAGCACGGTGTCGAGAATCTCGCCGCCGACATTGTCGAAGTACACATCGACGCCGTCCGGGCAGTGTTCCTTGAGGCCATCCTTGAGCGAACCGTTCTTGTAGTCGATGCAGGCATCGAAGCCGAGTTCATTGACTACGAAGTCGCACTTGTCTTTGCCGCCGGCAATGCCGACCACGCGGCAGCCCAGGTGTTTGGCGACTTGACCGACGGTCTGGCCGACCGCGCCGGCCGCGCCGGACACCACCACCGTGTCGCCGGCTTTCGGCTGGCCTGATTCGATCAGGCCGAAGTAGCCGGTCATGCCGGGCATGCCGAGTGTGTTGAGCCAGGTGGTCAGCGGGGCCAGGCCTGGATCGATGCGCTTGAAATTGGCGCTCTTGTCATCGGCTGGGCCGACCCAATAGGTCTGCACGCCAATCCCGCCCGCGACATGCTCGCCCACGGCGAACTTGGGCGAGCGCGACTGCACCACCACGCCCACGCCGCCGGCGCGCATGACTTCGCCGATGGCCACCGGGCGGATGTAGGATTTGCCTTCGTTCATCCAGCCACGCATGGCTGGATCGAGCGACAGATACAGCGTCTTGACCACGATCTCGCCATCGCCGATGGCGCGCAGCGGCTCGGAAGTGCGCTGCCAGTCGCTGTCTTTGGGCGTGCCGACGGGGCGGGCGGAAAGGCGGAATTGCTGGTTGGTCAAGGCGGCGTCGGTCATGGTGTTCCTCCAAAGATGATCAAGAAGACCACTATACTCGAGATTGCACGACCGTGCTTTTTTTTACGGATGGTGAGTATTTCGCCAGTGCATGCGACAATACAAGGTTCGCATTGTTCACGCATTTAATTAAAAACATGACGCTTCCAGAATATATCCTGACCCTGTCCTGCCTGGACCAGCGCGGCATCGTGCATCGCGTGTCCGGTTTCCTGGCCGATCACGGCTGCAATATCATCGATTCGGCACAGTTCGGCGATAGCGAATCGAAGCTGTTTTTCATGCGTGTGCACTTCCGCGCCGAAGACACGGCCATTGCGGCCACCACCCTGCGCGGCGATTTTGCCACCCTGTGCGAAGAGATGGGCATGCAGGGCCAGCTGCATGACGCGCACACCAAGCCGCGCGTGATGATCATGGTGTCGAAGATCGGCCACTGCCTGAACGACCTGCTGTTCCGCTACAAGAGCGGGCTGCTGCCGGTCGAGATTCCGGCAATCGTGTCGAACCACATGGAGTTCTATCAGCTCGCGGCCAGCTACAATATCCCGTTCCATCACCTGCCGCTGGCCACCGGCGCCGACAATGCCACCAAGCTGGCGCAGGAAGCGCGCGTGCTGGACCTGATGGCCACCCACCGGATCGACCTGGTGGTGCTGGCGCGCTACATGCAGATCCTGTCGCCCGGCCTGTGCGAGGCCATGCGCGGCAAGGCGATTAATATTCACCATTCCTTCCTGCCCAGCTTCAAGGGCGCCAAGCCGTATGCGCAGGCGCACCAGCGCGGCGTCAAGCTGATCGGCGCCACCGCGCACTTCGTCACCGGCGATCTGGACGAAGGTCCGATCATCGAGCAGGACGTCGAGCGCGTGGACCATGCGATGGATGCCGAGACCCTGTCGGCGATCGGACGCGACGTGGAATGCGTGGTGCTGGCGCGCGCGGTCAAATGGTTCGTGGAACACCGGATCCTGCAAAACGGCGACAAGACTGTCGTCTTTAAATAATTCACATCAAGGTAAGTGCATCGATGGCCCTCAAGGCGACTATATATAAGGCGGAACTGCAGATTGCGGACATGGACCGCAACTACTATCAAACGCACCTGCTGACCCTGGCGCGGCATCCGTCCGAGACCGACGAACGCGTGATGATCCGCGTGCTGGCGTTTGCCATTCACGCCAGCGAAGCGCTGACGTTCACCAAGGGCCTGTTCGATACCGACGAGCCGGACCTGTGGGAAAAGGACCTGACCGGCGCGATTCAGTTATGGATCGAGGTCGGCCAGCCCGACGACAAGCGCCTCATGAAGGCCTGCGGGCGCAGCGAGAACGTGGTCGTGTACAGCTACAGCGCCACCAGCCATATCTGGTACAAGCAGCTGGCGAACAAGCTCGACCGCGCCAAAAACCTGTCGGTGGTGAATATCCCGGCCGAGGCCAGCGCCCAGCTCGAAGCCATGGCCAACCGGAATATGCAGCTGCAGTGCACCATCCAGGATGGCCAGATCTACCTGACCGACAGCGTGAACACGGTGCTGGTCGAACGCGAAGCGTTCAAGAGCGCGCGCTGACAATGGCGCCTATAATATCGGCATGATGAACAAGTCGACCCGTTGGCGCTGGCAGATCTGGATTGCGTGTTTCGCCATCCTGCTGAACGCGCTCGCGCCGTCGATATCGCATGCGCTGGCGGTCTCCGGCGGGCTCGATCCCGCCATTTGCAGCACCGGTTCGGCCAAGCAAAAACCGCCTGTCAAGCTGGCGCCCATGGCCGATTGCGCGTTCTGCCTGCCGCACGCCGGCACCGATCTGCTGCCGCCTCCGGCCGTACCGGTCGTGCTGGCGCCGGATGGCCACGCTGCGCGCCCATATCTGTTCTATCACTCGCCACGTCCGCTGCTGGCGCTGTCGGCCGCGCCGCCGCGCGGTCCTCCTTCTCTCGTTTAATGATCGATCGCAGTCCGTGCGAGGCGCTTGCGTGCCTGCGCGCGGGCACCGTTTTATTCATTCGAGAGTCGTCATGAAACAGTTAGTTCTTGCCTTGATCGCGTCCGGCGCGATCGCCACCTCCGCCTTTGCCCAGGTCAGCGTCGGCAATCCCTGGGTGCGAGCCACCGTCCCGGTCCAGAAATCCAGCGGCGCCTTCATGGTGCTGCGCTCTACGCAGGCCGCGCGCCTTGTCGAGGTCAGCTCGCCGGTGGCCGCCAGCGTCGAACTGCATCAGTCCTCGATGGCGGACGGGGTGATGACAATGGACCATGTCGACGCGATTGATTTGCCGGCCGGGAAGGATATCAATCTGGCCACTGGCGGCTATCACCTCATGCTGGTCGGCCTCAAGCGCCAGTTGAAGCAGGGCGAGACGGTGCCATTGACCCTGGTGGTGAAAAGCGGTGCGAAGACCGAGCGCGTGACGGTGCAGGCGCCCGTCAGGCCGATCGCCTTCAAGGGAGACTGACATGCGGCTTCGACCAATAGCGATCCTGCTGGCCGGGATCGGCGCGCACGCGCTCGCGCAGGACGTCGATCCGGCGCTGCCGTCGGTGATCGTCAACGGCGGGCGCCCCAGTTCGCTGCCGGTGCAGATCCCGACCACCCTGGAAACCATCCGCGCCGAGCAGCTGGAAAAGCGCATCAACGCCAGCGACAGCGAGGACGCGCTCAAGTACTTCCCCAGCCTGAACGTGCGCAAGCGCTACATCGGCGACCATGACCATGCAGTGCTGTCGAGCCGCGCCTCGGGCAGCGGCAACAGCGCGCGTTCGCTGGTGTACGCGGACGGTATTCTGCTCTCGAACCTGCTCGGTAACGGCGCCAGCTTCACGCCACGCTGGGGCATGGTGTCGCCTGAAGAAATCGAGCGTGTCGATGTGCTGTACGGGCCGTTTTCGGCAGCCTATCCGGGCAACGCGGCCGGCGCCGTGGTCGACTTCCAGACGCGCATGCCACGGGCATTCGAAGCGCACCTCAAATTGGCCGGTTTCAGCCAGCGTTATGCGCAATATGCCAGCAGCGGGCGCGCCGGCGGAGGGCAGGGCAGCGCCTCGATCGGCAACCGCGCGGGCGCCTGGTCGTGGTGGGTCGACGTGTCGCGCCTGGACAGCGAGAGCCAGCCGATCGGCTTTGCCACGCGCCTGCTGTCGGCGGCGTCGGGACAGGGCGGGGTGCCGGTGAGCGGCGCGGTGGCCGGCGTCAGCCAGGCCGGCAAACCATGGCTGGTGCTGGGCGGGACCTCGCAGGGACGTACGGTGCGGGATCATGCCAAGGTCAAGCTGGCGTACGACATCACGCCGGTGCTGCGGGCCAGCTACACGCTGGGCTGGTGGGACAATGACACCGGGCGGTCCGCCAGTTCGTATCTGCGCGACGCGGCCGGTGCGCCGGTGGTCGGCGGCGCGGTCAATATCGGCGGTGCGCGCTTCGACCTGCGCCCGTCCGATTTCGCGCCGAGCGTCTCCGACTCGACCCATCTGATGCATGGCTTCTCGCTCAAGCAGCACAGCAAGGGCGTGTGGGACTGGGAAGTGGCGGCGACGCGTTACAGCTACCACCGGGACCTGCTGCGTACGCCCACGGTGGCGGTGGCCAGTATCGATGCCGATGGCGCGGGACGTGCGACGGACATGGGCGGCAGCGGCTGGCGCACCTTGTCGGTCAAGGGCATCTGGCGTCCGAATTCGGCTCACCTCGTCGAAATGGGCTACCAGGACGATGAGGCGCGCCTGCGCTCGGCCATTCTGGCCAACGACGACTGGCGCCATGCCGATGGCGGCGTAGCGGTATCGTCGTTTCGCGGCAGTACCCGCCTGCAAAGCCTGTATGCGCAGGATGGCTGGCGTGTCTCGCCGCTGCTGAAGGCGACGCTGGGTACGCGCGTCGAGCGCTGGCGGGCCTTCGATGGTGGGATTGCGAGCGGGAGCGCGGCGCCGCTGGGGTTTGATGAACGCAGCGAAACCAGCTGGTCGCCCAAGGCGGCGCTGGCGCTGGAGCTCGATCCGGCGTGGACGCTGAAGGCGTCGGCGGGCCGCGCGGTGCGCAACCCGACCGCGTCGGAGCTGTTTCAAGGACAGATCGTCGATCAGGTCATCATCAACCGCGATCCGAATCTGCGGGCCGAGAAGTCGTGGACGGGTGAATTGAGCGCCGAGCATACGAGCTTGAACAGTGTGCTGCGCGCGACCGCGTTTCATGAGACCACGCGCGACGCGCTGTATTCGCAGCCGCTGACGCCGCTGGTGAACACGGTGCAGAACGTCGACCGCGTGCGCACTTCGGGTGTGGAGCTGGCCTGGCAGGCGGACCAGCTGTTCACGCATGGCTTGACGGTCAATGCCAGCGCCACGTATGCGCATTCGATCATCGCCGCCAACGCGCTCTTTCCGGCAAGTGTGGGCAAACGCCAGCCGCGCGTGCCGGCATGGCGTGCCAACCTGCTGGCATCGTATGCGCCCAATGAGACGTGGACGGCGACCCTGGGCGTGCGCTACAGCGGCAAGCAGTTCGGCACGCTGGACAACAGCGATCCGGTGGGCGAGGCGTACACCGGCTTTTCGCCTTACCTGGTGGCCGATGCGCGGGTTCATTACCGCGTCAATCGCCAGTGGAGCGTGGCGCTGGGGGTCGACAACCTCAATAATGAAAGCTATTGGGCATTTCACCCGTATCCGCAGCGTACCGCGGTGGCCGAACTGCGCTTCGATCTGTAGTGGCTTAGCGGACCGGTCCGAGGCGGACCACGGTGCCCGATCCGGCTACCGTGCGGCTGACTTTCGGATCGCCGTAATAGTCGACGTCGCCCGATCCGGCGATGGTGACACTGAGCCTGTCGCGCACGTTCAGCACCGCCTTGCCTGATCCGGCCACGTTGACGCTGGCCTCGTTGGCCTTGAGCTGCGCCAGGTTGGCATTGCCCGAACCGCTGATCGAGACCGTTACCTTGCCCGCGCTGCCGCTGTCGGCCGTGAGGCCGCCGCTGCCGCCGATGGCGGCGGCCAGCGTGCCAGTGTCGGCGCCGCGCAGCCTGACCGAGCCGGAGCCCCCGATGTCCACTTGCAGCGCCGATGTCCGCAGCGCTTGCGCATCGATGGTACCCGACCCGCCCACGTGCAGGCGCTCGATCTGCCTGGCCTGTACCACGATGCGGATCGTTGCCTCCTTCAGCACCATGGAGCGCCTGGCGGGCCGCCTGATCTTGAGCGTGCCGCCTTCGATCACCGTCTCGATGTGCGGCAGGACGTTGTCGTCGGCTTCGATGGTGACCGATTCGGCGGCGCCAAGGCGCAGCTCGACGGGACAGGCCAGCATCAGCGACAGGCCGCTGAAGTGCCCCAGCTCGCGGGTCTGCTTTTTGATCACGCCGCTACCTTGGATGCGTTCACCGGCGATCCAGTCGAGCGGCGACGCGATGGCCGGCGCGGCGAGGCACGCCAGCGCGCTGCCGATGGCCTTGCGGCGTGAGCGATTGATGGGGTTCATGCTGGTCTCCGTGAAAGGCAGGTTTTTCCTGTTCTGCATAGTAGACAGCAAGCTTGGCGCGCGCATGCGCTTTGCGACAAACTGCAAAGCAGGGCCGCCAGAGTGCAAGCCAAGGAGGGTGAAGCGGTATGATGTGCCCCTTGTATGCATCTCACTGGAAACTCATGCTATTCATCACCATCAAACAGGGCAAGGAAAAGAGCTTGCTGGCGGGCGAGCCGTGGATTTACGCGTCGGCCGTCGAGCGGGTCGACGGCCGCCCGAACGAAAAGAACAAGCCGGGCGCGACCGCTGTTATCCAATCCTCGTCCAAGCGGTTTCTGGCGCGCGCGGCCTATAACGCCAAGTCGCAGCTGTGCGCGCGGGTGTGGAGCTTCGATGAGAACGAGCCGGTCGACCATGCGCTGATCAAGCGCCGGGTCAAGTCGGCGCTGGCGGCCAGCGCGGCGGCCGCTGCCAAGGCCAGGCCGGACCAGGTGGTCAGGCGGATCAACGCCGAGGCGGACAAGCTGCCGGGCCTGATCGTGGAATCGTTCGGCGGCAAGGACGGCTACCTGATCTGCGAATTCCAGGCCGCCGGCGTGGATGCATGGAAAGTGCCGATCGTGCAGGCGCTGATCGCGGAGACTGGCTGCCCCAACGTCTACGAACGTTCCGACGAGCTGGTGCGCAAGGGCGAAGGTTTGCCGGTCGTGTCGGGCGCGCTGGCGGGCGACGAGCCACCCGATGCCGTCACCGTGACCGAGCAGGGGGTGAAGTATTCGCTCGACCTGAAGACCGGCGGAAAATATTTGTTCCGGTGATGGCCTGACGTATCTTCTGCGCAACTATTCTTACTCTTTGGGGGTAGCCGTCTTATAATGAGGCGCACTATTCCTTTCGACAAACAGAGACCCGCGCCAGATGGAAAACCACCAGTCCTCGCACATTCGCACGTTGACGTATGTCGAAAATGAAGACCATCCGGTGTTCGGCACCCTGGTCGAACAGATTCTGCATTTGCTGAATTCAAAGTTGATGTTCAGCGACATCATCATTCATCAGAACAGTCCGCTGATGCTGCGCCAGCCGAAGGG